>JBILLA010000256.1:0-8544 GCA_044376365.1 Bdellovibrionota bacterium
GTTTTGTAGATCGGCGATCGTTACGACGCCGAGCATGTTGGTAAAGGTATCGTTGAGAGGACGCACTGGATCAAAGATGCCGTAGATGTTTTGTGAGACATTACCGATACCTGAAATATCAGCTGTAGTATCATAGCGACCTGTTCCCACATAGACACCCAGTGCATAAGGTTCACCTTGTACACCAGTGCCTCCAAATCGGTACTGAGGATTATCAGCCATAATAGCAAGTGGCTGTGCAACGATTGGCTTCGTGTTGCTACCATCAAAGAGTTTAGAAACAGACCATGCTCCTGCTGCTGATGGTATCGTTACACGAAAGAGATCGCCTTCTTCAGTGCCAACATAAAGTCGTTCGACTGAAAAATCTTGATCCGCTTGCACAGCAGTAATTGCAGATGCTCTTGTCCCGATTGGATCAGTGGCGCTGAGTGTTGTGGTTATTGGTGAAGGTGGTGTTATGGATGAGAGGTTATAGCTTACAAGCGATGTTCCTGTTGTTGATTTACCTTCACCAGTGCCTACAACCATATAAAAAGAGTAGTTCTGAGCGTTGATGCCACTACCAAGAGGCACCACAACAGGCTTAACCCAAGACTCTCCATAGAGCGACGGATCGCTGACTTCCCAAACCAACGAAGGCGCAGAACGGTTCGTAATATCAAGAACTGTGTACGTTGATCCTCCTCGACGAAGTCCAAACATTGCAAAGGTTCTCCAAGCACCGCGAACGTATACATCCTCAACGGCGATTGGGCCATCAACATAGGAACGTCGAAATTCGGCGTTATAGGTCATACGTGTCATGCGTTCGAGGTAGGGCAATTGGCTTGATGGGATATATGCCCAAAGCTCTTCACCAGTTGTAGAGTTGAATGCATGCAGCATCCCATCGTTCGCGCCAACGAGCAGTATGCGTGGTTGAGTTGCTTGTATGCTGCGCGTAAATTCAGCGTACCCAGGGAAGAGGGAATAGTTTGCATTCTTAGCGCCAACTTCAACAGGACGTGAATAGACGATATCACCTAAGCGATCGACCGTACCAGTAAGCGAGCGATCGCGTACTCGAAGATCGCTGATCGCCTCTCCATGAACATATCGAATGAGTGTTTCAGCGGCTGCAACAGATTCATAGTCTGCGAGTGGTGGTTCAAGATTAGTGCTGGACTCAATGCCTGAGCTAAATCGACGAAATAGATATGGACGAAGCGTGGTGGCCTGTCCAACAGAGAACGCTATAGTTTGGTTTGTCTTGCCAGTACCTCCAGCATCGAGTCCTGCAATAATTGTTCTTGGTTTACTGACAAGATCTCGCTGAGCAAGCAGCGTTGCCATATCAAACTTAAAGGTGAGGGCATCTGTCTGTGTATCGTATTGAAACACATCAATATTGCCAGTCCAAGTGTCTGCTCTGAATCGAGGACGATAGACAATACCATCCTCGCCAAATGTTTCGGCAAGTGCTGCTCCAGCACCAGCAATAGGAGACGTTATAATCAGAGTTACGATATTGGTCAGGGTGTCTGATATTTCTTGTGTGCTGGAAGCTAGGTAGGCAGTACCCGTGCCGCCATTCTCAGCGAATTTATTGAGGAGCGCATAGTTTAAGCCAAAGCCGACTGCATAGCTGCGCACATTCTGTTTGCCAATAAGTGATGTATTAAAGTCCCTGTCATACGCAAGTTTTGCAGCATCAGCCAACCACTTTGAGCACTTTGCACTTGTTGAGCAGCCGCCATTTGATGTGTCGGGTGCTTCAAGACCGTTGCCGTCAAGGTCAGTAATCCATTGCCCACCAACTGAGTTGGCTGCATCTGAGGTTGGTAATCCATCAGTGAGCATAATAACAAAGTAGCCATCACAGGCAGCAGTTGAGCCCGTAATAGGGGAAGGATACGTTCGCGATACTCGGGAATCATTATCAGTGTCACCGTTAAAATATCGCAAGACTTCTATGTAACGATGAGCAAGCGGTGTACCGCCTCCTGCACCGATCGTAGAGAGACTTAATAAGAGAGCGGCATTGGAAAGAGCGATATCGCGCCGAACAATCGGAAGGCTCTGAGAGACATTTCCGAGTGGTTGATTCCACTGAGTGAGAAGACTGCCAGAAAATGTGCCTGCAGAGAGCGATGTGCCATTGAGTGTTGCTAATCCCCAACGAACAGAGGGGTTATTATTGATAAGAGTTGCTACGACATCTTTGACTGTTTGGATTCGAGTTTTTCCAGGTAGATTAGCAAGCTGTGTTGACGTAGCACCGTAAAAAATCCAGCGAAGATACTCCATCCGATACCAACCTGCTGAAAGAAATACTTGCTTGCCATTAAACTTGACTGTCCCGCCAATCGATGCAAATGCTCGTGTTTTTAAAACCTGTGGATTGCCTGCTGCATCAAGCTTTGCCCACACATCTCCCCAGTCTTCAACTGTACGGTTATAGTCTTCTTTTTTATAGCTCGTATAAAGGTAGCGGTGATTATTTGAATCAATGACAGGGGAGCCTCCAAAAGTTGCAAGGTTACTTGTTTGAAAGATACTGTTTCCTGTGATTGCAGTATTACCATAGAGCCAGAATGCATTCGTTCCTCTCTGTGGTGTGGTTGGACCAGGGGATGGGCAGTTGGTTAAAGACGCGCTTGTGTTGATGCATCCAGCATTTACAATTGCAGGGATCGATGCGTAGTTGCCAAAGCTATTGCTTCCAAAGAGTGTGCCGGTTGAAGAAGAGTTAAAGTTTTGATTGATTTCAATGAGCACTGGTCGGAGCGTGTGACTTGTTGTCGGTGTTGCGCCTCCATTTTCTAAGCGAAAAATGATTGATGGGATATCATATGTAGTGTTCGTTGCAACGATACTCGTTGGATTAAACTCAGGATGCTCAACGACCGCATTCATTGAGCCTGAATCATCAATCAGCATCATAACCTGAGGATTCCCTGGTGCGTCAGCCAGGACTGGCACTTCTGCTTGTGACCAACAGTCATGCACACAGAAGGTTAGGGCAATGCACATCAAGCAAAGTGTTTGTTGTATCACTATCTGCACTCTAAATGTTTTGTGTTGTGGGCTTACTTTCATGCGGGTCTTTCTTATGTTGCAGGTATCTCTGCAATGACGACAATTGTAGCTTGTCCCGTGCGATTGCCGATTGTATTAAATGTTTTCCCCGTAATACGAAATCGAGTGTTGCGAGCTGCTGAGCCTCCTAATGGATTGTTAGACATATCTGCCCCAAGATTTGTGCCTACAGGAATTGATTCATCAAGACGCTCAACCTGTGAAAAGCCAGCTTGCCCATTGAGTGTTACATCTGCCGGAGGCAGCGCATTACTTGCTAATTGATTCCAGATAGGTTGCAGTTGATTGACGGTAGCACCAGCACTGAGACGTGGACCGAAATTTTTTAGGAGTCCGCCACCTGTTGGGTATAGATTTCGCAAACAGTTTGCGCCACTGCATGAGGGGATACCATTGGTTGCTGTATATTCAAGTTGGGAATAGGTGACATAGTTTTGTGGTTGTACATTCAGCGGCGCTCGGTCTCGCCATAAGTGTGGACGAGCAGACATATCACCAAGAATATCATGTACTGCACCCTCGGCGACTTGAAAAGATTCTGCAGATCTATTTTCAATACGTTGTATAGTCAGCCCTCGTATGCCCATATTTGAGAGGAGTGCCCCTGCAGCAGTGACCACAAGGAGCATAAGGAGTGCTGTTGGCAGAGCAAGTCCATGCTGTGTTGCGTGTTGATTTTGCATTAGAGCGCCCTCGTATAGACAGTACCAGTGACATTTTGTGTCATTTCTAAACCAGAGGATCCCGTCGTTAATGCACCAAGTCGGATAAAGAGTTGGTTATTAAGGCGAGTAAACGGCGCATCGATAATACCATCGTTATCGCCGTCGATGCGCACAATATGACGAGCTAAAACTTTTTTGTTCGCATTCTGTAATGGGTCGTTCACTGGCAGTGTGCAACTGGTTGTGCTTTGTGCAGCAACTTCACCTCGGTAAAGAGTATCATCAGTGACAGAGTATTCGTAGCCGACATAGTAGACCTGCATGCCTGATGGGGCTGAAGGATCATCGTGTGTAATAAGAAAGCGTACAGAGGTTGGAGTTGTTGCAAGCTGACCACGACAGGTCACCAGGTTTGCATCAATACCTACATTATAAGGTGATATTGCTGCTGACATACGTAGTTCGCTCTGCATCAGTGCAACTGCGTTTTTGAGCTCTTTGGTGGCTAAAGAAGCCTTTGTCTCGAGGCTCATACGGCGCAGTGCATCGCTCATGAATGTTACTGCTGCTGCAGATACGATTGCAAAGAGTGTGATACTCACTAAAAGTTCCACGAGGGAGAGGCCGCGCTGTTGTGAGTGTTTGTGTGGCTTCATTGAATTGGTGCCATGACCGTTTCAAAAGTGAATTGCGTATCACCCAGTACGCCGCGTCGTTGCGTTGCGGTTACTGAGATGCGAACGGCTTCTGGAGTTGCTCCTATTGTGCTCTTGAGTGCAGTCAGCACCGTTGCATACGTTGCTTTTGCAAATGTCCCCGTTGTTGTCTCTGTAACTTGTTGGCCATTCTGAATCGCAAGTGGATTGATGCCAAACTTTCCGAGTAAGGCTGTGTATGATGTGGTGCGGTAGGTGTCAATGATTGCCTGCATGTCATTTTCAACAGCAGCATAGTGCTGTGTTGCAGCATGGGTAAGAAAGCAAGTGGTGAATAGTCTTGTGATACCGACAATGGTAATACCAAGCAATGCAATTGCGACAAGGCTTTCGACAAGTGCAAAACCGTGTTGGGATTTTACGGTTTGATTCATAATTCGACGTGTCCGTTGGTGTTGACGGTTATCGTGAGTTGGATTGTGCCATTATGAAGCGTCATTGCACGGTCTGTTGTCACTCCTCGCAGCAGTCCAAACCCATTAAAGGTTAGATCTGTGGGTAGCTGGTGCCAGGTTGAACCAGGCTGTAATGCATACGTGCCGTCTGTCATACCATCAGCGGCATAGTCCCACAGCACACTTGATTCAGAGAATGTAACGCGTACTGGTTGTTTGAGGCGAATTGCCTCTGCCCGAAGTTCCGTCAGTAGAGCCGCGACTGACCGAGCATCTTGAGAGACACGCATCTGATCACGTACGCCACGGAGGTTTGGAAATGCGAGTAATGAGAGGATTCCTACAATTGAGAGTGTGGCAAGTAACTCAAGAAGGGTAAATCCAGATGAATTTCGAATGGGCTTTTTCATACTCTAACACCAACTCATCGTCCCTTGGGACTAAGAGTTTTAGTGTTTGAAGCATAAAAGTTTTACGGAATCGATCTACGAAATTTCAACAGTGAGCCCGTCATAGGCATAGGAAATTCCAGGAGGAAGCTTTTCGCTCTCGGGATGATAGTCAATATCATGAGACATATGAATGAAATAGGTCTGCTGGGCTTTAAGCTGTTCTGCAGTAGAAATTGCCTCAGCGATGGTGAAGTGCGTTTTATGTGGACGGTGACGAAGCGCATCAAGAAAGAGCACTTTCGCACCAGTCATAATATCAATTGATTCTGGAGGAATGCGATTGCAGTCAGTTGCATAGACAAAGTCTCTAATCCGGAATCCTGTAACGGGGATAGGACCATGCCAGAGGAGGAAGGGCGTTACGGTTTCTCCGAGGCACTCAAAGCTTTTGCCATGCTCAATGCGATGAAGCTGTATTTGAGTGAGTAGGCCACCCAGGTAGTCATGATTATGCTGAAAGAGGTAACGAAACGTCACTTCAATTTCGACAAGTGTTGTATCTGTACCGAATGCTGGAATTGGTGCTGGGCGATGAAAATTAAAACAGCGTAGGTCATCAATACCAAGGATGTGATCTGAGTGCTGGTGGGTGAAAAGAATTGCATCGATGCTGTGTAGTTTCTGTTCGAGGGCTTGCTGGCGAAGATCGGTGCCAGCATCAATGAGTATGGTTTCTCCACCTGAGAGTCGCAGTACACCAGAGGTGCGAAGGCGCCGGTTTTTGGGGTCCCCACTAGTGCAAACAGGGCAGGGACAGCCTGGTACAGGTACGCCCGTAGAGGTGCCGCAGCCAAGAACTGTGAAAGAGATTTTCGTCATGGGATCAGGTATTTGTATCGATGCAACAGTACGACCTACTTTAGACTGTCGCTTTAAAAAAAACTATCCCCTTGAAACATGCCCTTAAAAGTATTACCGATCTACCATGGCAAAAGATACAGACGATACAGTGGGGAGCAGCTTTAAGGTTCAAGATAAGCGTCGATTCGATGCTGATGGCTCAGAAATTAACGCTGATGGACCCGGTAAAGAGAAGCAGGGGGATGATTTTATTATGAAGGAGCCTCCGCATCAGAGCGCATCCTCTGCGACTGCAGAGCCTGATATAAATTTCGCATCTTTTATTATGTCGCTTGCAACCCAGGTAATGATGCAGCTTGGTGAAATGCCACCGATTGAGGGGCAACCTGCGATTCCTAAAAATTTAACCTATGCAAAACAAACCATCGACGTCCTTTCACTTTTACGTGAAAAAACAAAGGGGAACCTCGATGAGTTTGAAGATAAAATCTTTGAAGATATCTTGCATACGCTACGCATGAGCTACATTAAAGCTCGTGCGTAGCGATTATTGATCTACTTTTTATTACGGTGCCACGCAGCGTACAGCATAGTAGACGTTCGTAGATGCAGGAGTCCCAGCTGTTTCTGCCTTTAGAGCAAGGAAGTTTGTTGCTGAGAGTGTCACTGAAGTAGTTGTTGTGCATGAACCGGTCGCATCATCTCCTGCAATTGAGCACACTGCGATATCCGTACCATCGGCAGCACCACTTTGTACTGCTGCTGCACTTTGATTGACCAGCGAGAAGTTCCAGTCATCGCCAGGTGTCGCTCCACCAGGAAGCGTACCGAGGTGGATATAGATACCAAGAGATGTACAACTTGTACCAACAGGTATCATTTTACTATCAAGAGATGCACCTGTGAGAGTACCTGTTGAGGAGCCATCTTGGAGAGAAATAATACGAGAAGTTGCAGAGGCTGAATCGGTGATCCCACGTGCTTGGAAGAGGTTAGAACCAAGTACGCCGCTGACACCAGACACACCGGATACGCCTGAAACGCCGCTAACACCAGAAACGCCGCTAACACCAGAGACACCACTTGCACCCGCTGAGCCGGCAACACCAGAAACGCCACTGACTCCAGATACGCCGCTAACGCCAGAGACACCACTTGCACCGTCTGTGCCGGTAACACCAGAAACGCCGCTGACTCCAGATACGCCGCTAACGCCAGAGACACCACTTGCACCGTCTGTGCCGGTAACACCAGAAACGCCGCTGACTCCGGATACGCCGCTAACACCTGAAACGCCGCTTGCACCTGCAACACCTGAAACGCCGCTAACACCAGAGATACCACTTGCACCAACCGTACCGGTAACGCCTGATTCACCGCTAACACCTGAAAGTCCTGAGATACCAGATAATCCGCTAAGACCAGAGATGCCACTAAGACCAGAGATACCGCTAAGACCAGAGGCACCACTTAAACCTGAAATGCCTGATTCACCGCTGACACCGGATGCGCCTGAAAGTCCTGAGACGCCAGAAACGCCGCTAAGACCAGAGATACCACTAAGACCAGAAACTCCACTTAAACCTGAAATACCTGATTCACCGCTGACACCTGAAAGTCCTGAGACGCCAGATAATCCGCTAAGACCCGAGACGCCGCTCAGTCCAGAAACACCACTTAAACCTGAAATTCCTGATTCACCGCTGACACCGGATACACCTGAAATACCTGATACTCCGCTCACTCCAGAAACGCCACTAATACCAGAGACGCCACTAATACCAGAAACACCACTGATACCAGAGATACCACTGATACCAGAGATACCACTGACTCCTGAAACGCCGCTAATACCAGAGACGCCGCTTATACCAGAGATACCACTGACTCCTGAAATGCCGCTAATTCCCGACACGCCACTTACGCCCGATAGACCACTTAATCCTGAAACACCACTAACACCAGAAATACCGCTAACACCTGAAATCCCACTCAGCCCAGAGACGCCGCTAAACCCAGTTGCTCCACGAGCACCAGCAGTAATGTTGTAAACTAATCGCTCAAGCGTGCTACAGCTACCACGACGTTGAATGACCTGTAGGGTACGGGTGTGCTGACAAAGGACCCGGTCTTGTGCGAACGCACTATCGTTGAAGCTTAGTAGCGCTAAAAAAAAGGCAGATATAAGAGAATAAAAATAATGAATGCTTCGCATAGTTGAGGTTTCTCCGATAAGCTTTACGCAAGATGCACGTAACCTAGACAGATTAGATGCACAGCCCTAGCCGTGAGGTTTCAACCGACTAGCAAAAAAAACAGGTAAAATTTGCCCAGCGATTTTTAAAAAGCGATAGAGGCAGCAAAGATGGAGCTCTGGAAGCTTACAGGCCGACGCTTGCACCCAATCGATACCCAGTGAAGTCATCGCCAAAGC
>JBILLA010000107.1:0-8542 GCA_044376365.1 Bdellovibrionota bacterium
GTTCTGGAATCATAAGCAGAGTGAGTATCAAGCCAATACCGATTGTCAGTGGAAATGACACAATAAAAATATTCACTGTTGGTACGGCCTTTGAGATAAGACCCATCACAAAGTTTGTCAACAATAGAGCTACGACAATTGGTGCTGCAAACAGTAACCCATAGTGAAAAATATCGGCACTACGCTGCACAACAAACTCTAGTGTGCTCTCACCAACCAGAAATGAACCGGGCACAAGCCTGCCATTCAAACCCGAAGCAGCCATAAATAAAATATGGTGAGAATTGGTATAGAGAAATGCAAGGATAAAAAGATCGCCAAAGATTTTTGCAAGCTCTGCTACCGACACACCAGTCGATGGATCCATGACAGCACCTGCTTGCAAACCCATTGATGTACTCGATATTTGTCCAGCATTTTGTAATGCTGCCACCATGAGTAATGGTATCAGACCAATACAAGCACCAAGTGCAAGCTCTGAAAGCATCATGCCAACCATACGCCCAAGATCGCTGGGCAGCGGTACGATAGGCGACGTATAAATTGCCACATATGCAAACAAGAGAATGGCTGAATACTTTGCTGCGATACCTCGCTGTGCTGCTCCAATACCAGGTATCATCAAAAACATTGCAGAGAAACGAATGACAAGCAGAATAAACGTAAAAACGACGCTCATGTTACTGAGCACCTTGGTTACATTTTGCATGAAAAAGAGCGACTCACCCATCTGCGATATGATCTTAATTGGTCAAGAGAGGGATTTGCGTGTAGACCCAGATGGTAAAAGCAGAGATTCGGTTAATCATAAAGGGTCCAAATACAAGCAATCCCACAACGGCAGCACCAATCTTTGGTATAAATGCAAGTGACGCATCGTTAATCTGTGTTGCGGCTTGAAATATGCTCACGAGCAGACCGGCAGCAAGACCAATCACAAGAACAGGTGCAGAGACAAAAATAGCTGTCTCGATACCAACCTGGGCAAGTCGCATATAATCACTTAACTGCATAGTCGCGCTCCTCTCTTTTTTACACTCTATAGGTTTGTACTAACGACGTAATAATAAGGTGCCATCCATCCACAATCACAAAAAGCATAAGCTTCAACGGCAACGATATAACAACAGGTGGCAACGTAATCATGCTCATTGATGTCAGAACACTGGAAACTACCATATCAAGGATCAGAAATGGCAAAGCAATCATAAAACTAATTTGGAATGCTAAATTCAGCTCACTTAAAACAAACGCTGGTGCTGCAACATAAATTGGAACGTCCTCAGGCTTTTCTGGAACTGGCGACTTGGAGATCTCAAGGAACAGCGCAAGATCTTTATCGCGCGCATGTTGCACTAAAAATTTCTTGAGCGGTGCAAAGGTTTTTGGCAACGCTTCTTCCTGCGACATGCTACCATCCATGAAGGGACCAATTCCGCCCTTATACATATCAAGCATCACCGGCTGCATAATCGCAAAGGTTAAAAATAATGACAGACCAGTAATAACCATGTTGGGTGGCATTGACTGAGTACCAATCGTCGTCCGCACCATACCAAGCACAACAGAGATACGTGTAAATGACGTCATGGTCATAATCATTGCTGGCGCAAAAGAAAGCAGCGTCAGCAGAATCATAATCTTGATGGTGGACGATACAGATCCGTCTGCACCAAGCTGTGTATTGCCAATCGCAATCGAAAGATTAGGAAGTGTATTACTCGCGTCCTGTGCAAAGACGTCGTTACTCACCAACATGCATGAAGCAAGCGTAGCTATGGTGAAGCTCAAGAAACAAAAAAAGCGTCTCATGAGATCTCCTCGGAAAGAGTCTGAATGAACGACGCATGGGGTCCAGCATTTTGTGTCGTCGATGTGTGACCAGTGCTCAGATCGAGGAATGAAATCGCCTGTGGTGTCACGCCAACAAGGACACGTCGTCCTTCAACTTCGGAAAGCATGATGCTCCCTCGTGGTGATACAGCAAGCCGCTCAATAACACGAAGTCGTGCTGTTGGCAGAGTCGTTGTGTCTTTGAGAATATACTTTTTATAGGCCCAAGCCCCTATGAGGAATAGTCCAAGAATAACTCCAAGGGATTGCACCATACGCATTGCAGCCGATCCTAGATCTTCATCAGGACGAGGCATGCCTTCAGCCATTCCTACTTTACCAAGCTGACTCTCTCTGAGTTCATTGGCGCGCTCAAGTTTTGAGGCGACACGCTTCGCATCTGGGATGGGCGGTTCATCCTGAGCGAAGCTCAAGGTCGAGACAGTAAGAAAGAAGGTAAGGAAAAGAATCGTTACAGTAGAAAAATATCTCACCCTAGAGACTCTATTCGATCTTCCGGCGAGATGATATCCGTTAATCGCACACCGAACTTCTCGTTAACGATTACCGCTTCACCTCGGGCTACCTGCTTACCGTTGATATAGATATCCAACGGCTCACCAGCCAGCTTTTCAAGCTCGACAACCGAGCCCTGTCCAAGCTGGAGCAGATCCTGAATAGTCATACGCGACCGACCCACCTCAACTGTCACCTGCAAGGTAACATCAAGGATAAAATCGAGCGTCTGGCCCTTCTTCTTGCCAGGTGCAGCCGCTCCGGCCGCTCCTGCTGCCGCAGCGACGTTTGAAGCCGCCTTTGCTACCTGCTCTAATTCTTCGCTACCATCACCCGCCATTTTTCACCAGCTCCTGTCTGTTTCGATAGTTAATTAAATCTCGTCCTGGAATTGGTCTCGTAATACGAATCGCCCTATTCCCACGATAACTGCCTACATATCCATAAAACTTTGGTTCACCCTCAACCATCAACATCGCTTCATCGGATGGATTAGTGTCCATGGTGATCACATCACCAATATTTAATTGCAAAAACTGTTTTGTTTTCATTGTGCCAGTTGCAAGCTGGACACTCATGTTTGTAATCGTTTGACGAACACTTGCTTCCATACGTTTTGCTGTCGTCGTATCAATTTCCAAACGAGTGCTCTGGAAACCTGCTGCAAGCTTATGACGGAGCGGGTCAATTGTTGAAATCGGCGTGCAAAGCGTCAGTGTTGTACTCTCTTGCTCAAGCTCCACTTCAATCGTCACAATAATAACCACATCTGTGGGTGGTACGATTGCAATAGCGAGCGGGTTAAACTCTGATCGAACATAAACAAAATCGACGGGGTGAATCGGCGCCCATGCATCTCGCAATACATCAAGTGCTTGCATGACAATCTTACCAATAAGTCTTGTTTCAATCGGTGTATATTCACGACCTTCAATCTTGACTCGTCCCTGACCACTGCCACCAAACAAACTGTCGATAATTCCAAAAACAAGAGGAGCAGATACAACCATCAAGGCATAGCCCGATAATGGGGGCATACGAAAGATATGCAGTGAGGATGGAAGTGGTAACTTTTTCATGAAAAGTCCAAACTTCACCATCTCAATGCCGCCGACGTTTGCGAAACAGGTACGACCTAAAAATTTAGAAAGCACCGAACGAAACTGTCGTGCAAAGCGATCATGGATAAGTTCCATGGTCGGCATTCGTCCGCGAATAATGCGTTCTTGGTTGGCAAGGTCAAACTTCTTGGCCTGCGGACCAGTTTGCATCTCTACGGAGTCTGCTTCAACGTCTCCATCTGAGAGGCCTCTGAGGAGGGAGTTAATCTCTTCTTGCGTTAATACCTGGTTCATACTTTCATCACTGAACGATAAACTGTGTAAAATAAACCTTCTTGACGTATTCTTTCCTGAAGGTCTCGTTTACGATGTCCTTCACTGCAATTTTGACCGTATCTTTTCCATTCTCGGCTAAAATATTTTCTGCAGTCTTTTTATTAAGCAGTGCAATGATTGCATCACGCACGACAACAAGCTTTCCAAGAAACGGTTTAGGAATATCACGTGATGCAAACTCAAACTGCATTTGGACACGCACATACTTACCGCCATTGAGGTTCACAACAAATGTCTCAAGTGGAAAAATCGCTCCCAGTGCTTCTTCACCTTCATCGAGCGGCTCCTCAGGATCTACTGAGGTTTCATTCGTGAGATCACTCTCTGAGTGCGCAGCATCTGCTGCCAACTCTTCTTTCTCTTCTTTCTTTGGCTTTAAAAGAAAAAAGGCAGCGCCTGCAGCGATCAGCAACACGACCATGCCAATAGAAAGGAAGAGCTTCTTTTTACTCTTCGGCGGAGGTGCAGCCTCTTCCTTTTTCTCGTCTTTTTCTTCGTTAGCCATTGTTTAAAATCTCTACTTTCGCAACGAGTGCTCCCTTAGCGTTATCTTGAAACCCAAGTGAACGACACGCTGTGCCAAAAAACCGTACGCTCAACCGTTGCTCTGGAACCATTGCCTCACGGAAGAGTGTCAAAAATTTAGATGCGATCTGATTCGCTTTCGAGCCGTTACAAATTGAAAGCGTGACAACCTCACCTCGGTAAAACCCTAGATCGACTGCTTTTTTTACAACTTTGATACGTTCATCGGTCAAAAAACCACCCTTTTCCGAGATATCGTTTGTAAAAAACTCAAGTCGCTCTACTGGTTGACTGACTACAACTGGGGCAACTTTGGTGCCAGGTTCCTGCTGAAGCTGATGCCCTGCCTCTTGGTTCTGCGAAAAATACATAATGAAAGCACAGAGCAGCAGCACTAAAAGATCTGCGAAGCTAATGAGCCAAGTTCCATTTGGATCAGGCAAGACACCTGAGGATGATGGCTTTTCAAGATCCATTACCATACAAGGTCTCCTTTGATGAGCTTGATGCTATCGGACGATGCCTTCGGATCAGTCTCAACACGTAACGCATCAACTGGAATACCGGCAAGCACCAACCCGCCATAGAGTTGCTCTGCTTTATAGACGCGTTGCTGCAGTGTATCGCCACCAAGCGTTATAACGAGCGATACATCGTGGTCATGAAGCATTTGAAAAATAGGAAACCATGCTTCTTCATGGAGCTGGAAAAAATCATCAGTTACAAAAGTAGCAGTCAGTGGTGTTTCATACATTACCTGCTCAGCTCGAGCTGCTTTCACTCGCAGAAGCGGGCGTTCTTCAACCGCAACAACTGACGGTGTTACTTCAAACTTTGCATAGTTTGCCGTCACAATGAATATCAAAATAAAGAGCATTAAAGAGATAAACTGCAGCGCAAAGCTCTCTGAGAACCCCTCGTGTGCTGTCTCTCTTTTGTGCATCTTGCTGAAGAGCATGAGCTTTTTACCTTAGATAACCTTACTGAACACTTGGAATGAGGGGCAAAAAGCCCTGTAATTTCTGCTCAACAAGCGCAGGATTTTCTTGTCTACCAATGGCCAAAATACCTTCAAGAGTAATCGCTTTCACAAGCAGCTCTTCTTCAATCTGGTTACGCAGTTTGCCAGCAATTGGAAGAAACAGAAGGTTCGACAGAATAGCACCATAGAGTGTCGTGGTAAGTGCGATAGCCATTGCAGGGCCTATATTTGCAGCTTGCTGCATATTCCCAAGCATCTCCATCATACCGATGATAGTTCCTATTAATCCAAGTGCAGGAGCATAGGTGCCCATAGTTTGAAAAATATTAGATCCTCGATGTGCTTTATCTTGCGATGCACGCATTTCAGTCTCAAGAATTCGCTTAATATCTGGAGCAGATTGACCATCTACTGTGAGCTCTAGTGCAAGACGAAGGAATGGGTCATACGTGCGTAGTGCTTCATCTTCAAGGAGAAGAAGCCCATCTTGTCGAACTGCCTGAGCTAAATTAACAAGATACGAAATACGCTCACGCGGATGCAGATCGAGGGTCATAAGTGCGCGACGGAAACACTCCCATCCATGGCGAATGTCATACCACGAATAGTGCACCATCGTAGCGCCAAAGGTACCACCCAAAACAATTAACCAACTCATAGGGTTAAAAGCTGCTGAAAGTTTTCCACCAGCGATAAGCCCTATCACAATCAAAAGGAATGAAATAGAAGCGCCAATGACAATACCACGGTCGTATGGCCGCTCTTCAGACGCAAATCGGGTGTCAAATTTTTGGACATGTGTATTCATGAAAGATAAAGAGGGCAATCCTCATGCCAACCCATGCTCCAAAAAAGGGAGAACTATAGAGTTAACGATATCTGCTTACCAATTCGAACAGTTGCAGAACTGCCAATAGGAAACGTAGCAAGCTCATCAATATGACCAAAGGGTAAATTGAGCGCCATCGGAACTCCAAGTGGCTTTAACCGTTCAATGGCAATAGATTGCCATGCGTCACAATCACGACATTCACCAAACAGAATCGCTCGGACTCCGCGGAGGGCACCTGCATTAAGAAGTTGTGTCAGTAATCGATCAAATCGGTACGGAGGCTCGTTGATCTCTTCAAGCAGTAATATGGATCCGTTCAGTCGCGGCATATACGGCGTGCCAAGCAAAGAACAAAGAAGGCTTAGATTTCCCCCTATGAGTGTACCAGTTGCATGACCTGGGCGAACAACGATCGCTTTACGAATTTTTTGCTTTGATTGAGAAAAAAGATCTACAGGTTCTACGGCAGGCAATACTGCACGAAGAAAATGATGAAATGAGTAAAGTGATTTCGTTTTTGCAGGAATCATCCCAAAAAAGTTAGGCCCTGAGTATGAGCCAACACCTGTCTTTGCATAAATAGCTAGCTGCAAAGCGGTAACATCACTAAATCCAATGATGGGCTTTGGATTTTTTTTAATGAGTCCATAATCAACTTGTTGGAGCAAACGAGCGGTGCCGTACCCACCACGTAAAGCTAAGATTGCATCAACAGTTGGATCGCGAAATGCATCATGCAGATCCTGCAATCGCTCTCGATCTGAACCAGCAAGGTAGCTTTGTTTCTTACGAATGTGCTTACCCATCGACACTGTAAAGCCGAAGGCTTGGAACTGTGCTAACACATGAGGAAGGGGTGCCCAATCTTTTGCAGGAGATGCAGGGGCAATCACTCTAATGTGCGCATCCGCCGGGAGCTTGCGAGGGCCTTTAGCCATCTTTCTCTAATGGATTAGATCGCCGCGTAACCTCATGTCGATCAAGAATTCCATCTCCGTCAGTATCCTTACGGTTTGCATCCGTACCGATGCCTATCTCAAGAGCATCACTTAACCCATCGCTATCTGAATCTTTCATCTGCGCATTTGTGCCAAGCTCTTTCTCTATCTCGTCAGAGATGCAATCACCATCGGCATCTTGAGCAATACTATCTTTTTTCGTTGGGTTTGTTCCTGATAGGTACTCCGCACCATCATTGCACCCATCACCATCTGTATCTGCTTTTGTTGAAGCAGTTCCCATCAAAGATTCATCATCATTGGAAAGACCATCGCCATCTGGATCAGCAGAGCGCGAAAAGAGCGTTGTCTCAATAGGAGGAATACTGTCTGAATCAAAGCGATTCGAACCAAACTTTTCCTCAAGCCAATCTGTATAACCATCAGCATCACTATCGGTATCATCTTGTGCAATTGTGCCAAGCCAATTACTTGCTGTTTTTTGATTTGCCGCATCACGGATTGCCGACTCTTGAGAGAGTCGTTTGAGCATACTGACAGTTTGAGTCTCAACATCTTCTGTCGGTGTTGGCGTGACTGAGATAGTACCAGTAGGAGTAGCCGTCAACGTTGGTGTAAGAGTAATCGTGCCAGTCGATGTCGCCGTCGGTGTTCGGGTAACCGTTGGAGATATCGTGCCAACCTGTGCATTACATGCCACACAGTAGTCTTCTTGGCAGGCTTTTGTGCCACCAACGACAGAGGCGATGCTTAAAAGGATGGCAAGCCTTGATAGTTTGTCAGAAAGTCCCATGAGAGCTAAACTTTACAGTGATATAGTCACACCCACAATTGATTACTTTAATTTTTAAAAGGTAGAAAACGATGGCACATGAACTCCCACCCCTTCCCTATGACTACAACGCTCTTGAGCCACACCTCGATGAGCAAACGATGCGTTTGCACCACAGCAAACACCATCAAGCCTATGTCACAGGTCTTAATAATGCGGAAGCAAAGCTTAAAGAAGCACGCGAAAAAAACGATTTTGCCCTTGTAAAACATTGGGAACGAGAGCTCGCATTCCATGGAGCCGGTCACTTTCTCCACTGTATTTTCTGGGAAAATATGTCCCCACAAGGTGGTGGCAAACCTTCAGGCGCACTTGCAACCGCTATTGATAAAGCATTTGGTAGCTATGATTCTTTCTGGGCTCAGTTCAAAGCAGCAGGAACAGCAGTCGAGGGTTCAGGCTGGGTTATCCTCTGTAAAAACTGGATGACTGGTGCCCTAGAGATTCTAAGCGCTGAAAAGCACCAAGATCTTGGTCAGTGGGTTGTTACCCCTCTATTGGCACTCGACGTATGGGAACATGCGTACTATCTCAAACACCAAAATAACCGTGCCGCATACATCGATGCATTCGCAAACGTCATCAATTGGAACGATGTTTCGAAAAAATTTGATGCTGCACGCTAATATTAGTTATTTCAACTAGTTAGTATTTCAAGGCTGCCCT
>JBILLA010000108.1:0-8444 GCA_044376365.1 Bdellovibrionota bacterium
TCAGCAGGAATTTGCAGATAGCGCTCGATATCACGAGCACTGTGCTTGCTGACAGTAAAAATATGATGCGCATTGCGTATAGCTTTTTGCTCAAGAAATCGTGCAAGGTTATAGCGCCACGTCGGTTTATTCGCTTTATACAGATCTGGTAGCGCAAGGGGGATGACATCATGTACCGTTAATGCATAGGGCTGCGTGCACCATGATGGTGCATCGGTTTGTGCTAAGAAGTGCAATAAATCAAATTTTTTACGAAGCCTTAAACCCAATGTTAACGGAAAAAAGAGCTGTTGGCGGACAGTTTGGCGACCAGCTGGTAGCAAACGAATCATCGCATCGAGCACTTTGGGTATGGATACATCGCTATGTCGAAACGTATCAACTGCAACTGGACTTGGAGCCCCTGCTGCGAAGTAATGCTGCAACTCAAAGGCGTAACGTCCAATACCTCGAAGCGCATGCTCTTTAAAATCTGGGCTCAGGGCACTGATATCAATTCCAACACTCGACATAACCACTGCCTCTAGATGAGAAGGTTCACCTCGTCATGAAACACTTTGAAAGTAAAATCTTTCACTCGATCGAGCCCTCGTTCAATGAGCTGTCTGCGCAACGATAGATCTGTCGAAACCTGATACATAAGCTCTGCAAGCTTATGAGGATCTTTATCATGAACAATGATACCGCCATCGCCAATCGTTTCAGGAAGGGCTGATGCATGATACCCAATCACTGGAAGGTTAAAATTCATTGCCTCGATCACAGGTAGACAAAATCCTTCATGCTCACTCATGCACACATACACTGAAGCAGCTTCGTAGAGTGCTTTGAGCTCATCATCACTACGACCACCACAAAACTCAACAACACCAGTCAATTGAAACTCATGCACCATACGTTTCAAAGAAAATGAGTAGAGCTCCGTATCAATATCGATACCAGGCAACCATAACCTTGAACGCTTATCAATTTTATGATGCAAGAAGTAGAATGCTTTTATAATGTCTTCGAGGCACTTGTTCGGAGCTATCCTTCCTACGTGTAACACATGGATGCCACCTTCTTGCTTGAGCAAATTATAAAATCCTTCATTCCGTGGAATATCCCAGCGCACGGGATCAAAGGATAATCCAAGCACAGCCGCATCAACACCATATGCCTTCAACTCTCCAGCGTTAAACTTGGAGTCTGCGATTATTTTATCTGAGATCTTCAACAGCTCAGGTAATTCAGCAAGGCCCGCTTCAATATCAGCAACGATTCGAGGATTAATCCCCTGGAACCACTTTGCTGGGGTTAAGTTATGATAGATCATCGTGCGCTTAGCGAGCGGCAAGTTTCGATAGAGCTCATTCAAGGGCGAGCCAAGCGAGTAATGCAAAATAACTTCGCCCATGAAGCCGCGATTGAAATCTCGGTAATCCTTGGTCAAGCCTTGGTACTTTGGATGTGTATTAATAGCGTAGATATCACTCTCAATACCTCGTGCACGGAATATCCGCTGCAGTGCCAAGGTTTCTCCAGAGATCGCATCACCATAATTAAGAGTATGAACAAGCTGATGAATCATAGGTACTCTGCCAATCTTTCTCTGAGGCGATTAAAAACATTGTGTCCAATAACAAGTACACCGAATACGTACACAAATAACAAACCAAGCTTTTCAGGCGCTATCACACCATCAAGGATTATCTGTTGATACGTTATCGTAAACAGCGAACAGGGGTTTGCATAGAGCGTCCATTGAAACCGCTCAGGAATCACCGAAGGCGCATAGACAATCGGATTTAAGAAAAACAAAAGGGTAATAATATTACCAACAATATGCTGCACATCTCGATACATGACGTTGACGCTACTGAGCAAGACAGTAAGCCCGTTAAGAAAAAACAGCTGCAAGAAAAACACGATAGGCAACGCAAGCAAAGACCAGTGAAAAGCCATGCCCTGAAAAAACATAAAAAGAAACAGGAGCGGAATAGAAAAAAGGAAGTTACAAAAGTTAGTTGTCACTGAGACAGCAGGCAGGACGTGGGCTGGAAACATTGACTTTGTGATCAAGTGCCCACTAGAAACGATAGAGCTTGTGCCCTCAGCGAGAGAACTTGTAAACCATATCCAGGGCAAGAGTCCACAAAACAAAAAAATCTCATAGTGAGGAATTGAGTTGCCCCGAAGGTAGTAATGAAACACGAGGGTATAGACAACCATCAAACAAAGCGGATTGAGCAGCGTCCAAAATAAACCAAGCATTGACCCACGATAGCGTGAGTGCAGGTGGCGCGTAACGAGGGCCATCAAGAGTGCTCGAAATTTATATAGTTCTTTAAGATTCTCTACCATCGCTTCAGAGGTGTTATAGTAATACAGAAAGGTGATCGGGGACAGTTCCAAGGACGGGCTCTTAGCCCTTTTTTTTCTGCGAAACAGCATCAACAACAAAAGCATGACGCGAATCTGTCTCGCTGCCCGCAAACATAACACTCAGAACAAGGTCGACAGGCTGTCCAAGTGGAATCGAGGAAGGATTTGCAATGCCTTTCACTCGTACTTCAGCTACAGAATCGCCCTCACGGGCATGGAGAAAAATTGCCCCTGCCCCAGGACGACGATCCGAAACCTGCAGCTCAACACCGCGAACTAAAAAAGATGGTAAAGAGAATCCTTCCCCGTATGGTCCAACTGATCGCAACTCTTCTAAAAGGCGAGGATCAAGAAGTTGCTGCAAAGAGATCTCATCATCATATGGTGCAAAACGTTGCAACCTTCCCTCTGCTTCTGCTTGTAAACGCTGTTGAAGGGCAGCTTCATTAAATCGAGCGGATAATTCGGGAAGCTTCTCCAGCTGCATCACCATACCACCAGCACGCTCATGACCACCAAAACCTATTAACAAATCTTTACAAGATTCAAGGAGTGCAATTCCAGAATACCCCTCTGGCGCTCTCAACGATCCTTTCAAGATAGTTGCATCCTTTGGATCCGCCCCCACGACAAGACATGGGCGATCGTATTTCGTTGTGAGCCTGCTTGCGACAAGTCCAACAACTCCTAAATCAGCTGCCTCATCATAAATAATATATCCATCTTTCGTATCGTCTGGGCAAAGCTCTAATGCACGCTGCACACAATCAGCCTCGATCGCTCGACGGTTAATATTTGCTTCTTCAAGGCGACCTGCGAACGTACGACACCGATCTGGATCATCGCTCGTCAAAAGTTCAAATGGAATCATGGCGCCATGAACTTCATCAAGCCTTCCTGCAGCATTAATTCTTGGCCCAAGATGGTATCCAACATCTGAGACTGTAATAGCACCACGTTTCTGGCTCGCAACTCGAAGCGCTTGTATTCCTTCAGAAGTATTTTGTGTAAGGCGACCCAGTCCTTGCGACACAAGTGAACGATTCACACCGGTAAGACTCATAACATCTGCAATCGTACCAAGCGTTGCAAGTGAAAGTGACTGATCATAAAGCGCATCAGATAAAAGATTTTTTCGAGATAACATTTCGCAAACAAGATCATGCACCAATCCAGACGCACACCGTACTTTGAGCTCATCGATACCAAAGAAAAACGGATTAAACATAAGTCCATCTGGCACGTCTTTTGTCACTTGGTGGTGATCGATCACGACAACTGACACACCAGCACGTGATGCTTGTGACAAAATTTCTCTATCTGCTGTGCCGCAATCAAGGGTAAAGATTGCTTGGTGCTTCTGCTCTATCGCTGTATCAACCATCCACTGCTTCACGCCGTATCCGTCAGCTTTACGTCGAGGAGTCATAAAAGTCACAGAAATACCTAACAGATCGGTAAGTAACTTAAACTGCGATGCAGCTGTGACGCCATCAACATCATAATCAAACACAACTGAGATCTTTGATCGGTTCTTTGACAGGTCATCAATCAACGAAGCTAAAGCATTAAGATTTGGAAAAAGATTCCCGTGATACGTCGGTGAGTGCTTTGGGTTTAAGAATGAAAAACAATCCTGCTCAATCTTATAACGAGCAGCTGCGACGCGAGCTGTACTTTCTAAAATACCAGCAGACAAAAATTGATCAATGATAGATTCATCTAATTGTCGCTGACGTGAAGGACGAGCCAAAGCTCGAAGAATGTGCTCTTGGCCCAACACACTATCGGCTGCAGCAATGTGCGAAGATATTTTATGCTCTAAAGCTCTCATGATCGTGCAGCCTTCTTTTCTTGACTTGCTCTTCGACGACTTCCAGCAAGATACCGAATTGCATCAGCAGAGCCTGAGGTTACCAAGAAATATATTGTGCCGATTCGCTCACGCCGACCAACACGACCAATCAGCTGCTCAAAATCGGTCGATGATGCTGGCGAATTATAGACGATCATGCAATCGGCATCAGTATCAACACCATGCACTAATGTCGTGGTACCAACTAATATATGAACACGAGATACTGGTTTTCCATCATGTTCTTGAACGCCGCGAAATCCAAGTAATGCATGTTCTCGCTGCTGTTTCGCCGCTTTTGTACCAGATGTTCCAATGAGATAATCCGCCCGCAAAGCTTCATGTGACAAACGGCGCGTCAAAGTTGCTGCCAAAAGTCGAGCAGTAAATGTACGCTCACAATATATGAGCACTCCTCTCTCACGCGATGATTGAGGAAGATCGCGAATAATCTTCATTAAGGCTGCTTGCTTTGGATGCAAATCCTCAGACATACAAGAAAAGACATCAATCAATTCTTGAGTCTTTGGAAGCAGCGGTGCAGACGGCTGCAATCCTTGCAGTGGCGTTCCATGCACTGCCATAGCAAAGAGCGTCGTACTTACTGGCTCTTGCATTAATTCTAACGTTGCCGAACGTGCACGACTTGGATCCTTGCCCTCACGCATCAACTCATCTTGCCGTTTCTTTAAACTTTTTCGAGCATCCTGTATTGACTCAACAAGACTATGAAGCAGCTCGCCGCGACCAAAGAGGGTCAACGACTGATAGTACTGAAAAAGCTGCTGATACTTATGCATGTACATGCGTGCTTCAAATGTAAATTGATGCTCTGATTGTTGCGCATGCATCTTTTCCGAAAGCTTTTGCAGCACCCCAACCGATGGAATATTTTGGTCGAGCTCTTTTTGCAACTCGTCATGAAAATTACCATCCGGAACCAGACGTACTATCCTCTCTCCGTACTGCTGAAGAAGCAGCTTTAACTGCTGCTCCATACCTTGCAAACTACTATCAAGCTGTACTTCACGAGATTCAATAATTTTAGGAGAGCTATCCGATGCAAGATGGAATACCCGTGCATACGCAAGCCGACGATCGCTTGAGCGAACTTCGCCGATTGCCTCTTTCAACGTCGCAGTCAGCCCTACTACTCTTACACCAGTAGGTCTCATTTTAAGCGCCATAACACCAGGAGCTTTTCCAATGAGCTTATGAAACTCATCAGCAATAATAAGCCCCTCGCCGCGAGGAAACAAAAGCTGCTGCGTAGAAGCACTACTCATAAGGATATCGGCTTGCTGCGGGGTCATCATCAAAAATTGAACTGCCGAATCCTGCAGCAAAGAGAGCCGCTGACGATCTGTTGCACCTTGTTCAAGCACTGCATAGGCATTAGGCGACACACCCAAAAGCCCAGGAAGTGTTTTCACAAACTGTCGAACAAGATCATGCGTTGGTGCAGTAAAGATAACGCGCTGACCCTTTGCAGCTGCTGCCATTGCGATGAGCCATGCAACAGCTGTTTTTCCTGAACCAGTTTTGCCAATCACAATACCGTCAACTGTATCGTGTAAAAATGCAGCTGCTACTGAACCTTGATTCGCTTTAAATGCAAATGAGGCATCAGGATGGGCAGCAATGCCAAACGCTTGAGCAAAACTTGGATAATCTGAAAAATGATAGTCTTCCAGTGGAAGCTTTGCAGCAGAAGGTATTACTTCTCGAAATCGCATCATCATATCAGTCAAGTCAGACTGATGAGATCGTGGCGCCCATGCGCCAATAAGACTTTTATTAAAGAGCATCATGCACTCCTGGACGAAAGAACGACTTATCCCGCTTTGTTGTCGGTTTGGAAGTAACAATAAGAATTTTTTCTATTTGCTCAGACTCTAATTCGCTTAGAGACCCTAAGAAACTACGAACTGCAGAGCGCGGAATATAAGAGTCTAGATGCTGCAACACTTGAGCGCGGTCAAAAGACCTATACTGATTATGAAGCTCTATGATCATATTCTTCATAGCTGCCCAAGCATAACGATCCTGTTTCTGGCGACGCGTGGCGATACCGCATGCGCCTTCATAGCTCTCTCCCTGCTCAATGCAATCTGCAATGTGTCGACACAGCACAGCACGCTGGCCTAAGAGCGATAAAAGATCGGGGATACCCCCATGCAGCATCTCTAGAATCGATCCTGTTGTTTCACTATGGAGACGTGCGAGTTCAGAAATCAACAATCCTTGATACTGCTGTGCGTCATATATCGACGCTGCGTCTTGATGCAGATGTCCTAATACAGTACGCGAAAGAATGGTATAACTTGGATTTGTATCAAGCGATGCAAGTGTTTGTGGCAATGCATCAAAGAAAGCCTTCGCAGTGATTGGATCAAGAGCATCACTAATTTTTTGAACAGAATCTGCTGACAAACATAGCATATCATAGAGCTCCTGCTTGTTTTGAGCCGAAAAAAGACTTCGCCTTTCTAATTCGTTCTTAAGCTTTTTTGGATCGATAACCCGTATGTACCGACCTAAATCATAGGAACCAAAAGAACCATCATACGAACACTGCCCCTTTTCAAGTGCTGCAGTGATGGCTTCTTCGAGCGCAATCAATTCAAGCTGCTTCGCTTGCAAACGTGGCTCGCCGTCGCAAAGCAAGGCTATATGCTCATCGAGCGCATCAAGCGTTTGCATAGACTGCTCAAGCGTTGCATTTTTATCAAGCGTTTGCTCAGCAGCGGCAGCAAATGCCGACACGTGATCATACAGATCTGATAAAAGCTCAACATCTAAGTGTGCATAGTCATACTGCTGTTGTGAGAATGGAGGCTCCCACTTTGAATCTTGCAAAGACTTATCAGCAGCAACCCCAAGTATCCACCGCAAACAAAACCCAAGTGCACGGTTTGGTAAATGAGGATAGTACGTATGCACGAGGTCTCTCGTATCGATAACACCATTGAGGTAGATAGCACGCTCGGCAAATCGCTCTATTTCAAAAGGTGCATAGTGAATAATCTTTTGATGCTCAACAGACTCAAGCCATGGCTTGATAAGATTTAAATTTTCAAGCGCACCACCCTCGATAAGAAACACATGTTTTGCAAGCGGATCACCAATCTGAATAAGTGTAATCTTATGAAATGACGTATTAAATGGATCACGGGCTGTCTCGATATCAAGGAAAAGCTTTGGCGATTCAAACAAGGTCGAAACGATGCCGCTCAGGTCTTCGGTTGTTTTAATTATACTGCGACTCCACGTTGGGGTTGCAATCTTACATAGCGATGCAACAGCCTCTTGCTGTGGTATATCCATGAGAACGAGCGGGGCAGGTAATATCTGCTTGATATGTAATTCAATACGCTGTGAGTCACGAGAAAGCCGCAAGCTTCCTGCCACCATAAGCTTTTCATGAAGCGAGATACGAGCAATAGAATCTGGGATAGGGGCAGTTTGTATAATTTGATTACCATCGCTCAGTTTCGCACGTCGGTTTCCGAAACGATCAGTTGTTATCTCTTTTACTTCAAGAGGTCCATAGTTACGATGAATATCTAATACGGATGTATCTATGCGTACAGTCGAGAGAGCTCTTTGAGTAATTGATTGGTGTGGAAACAGTACCTGCTTTGTACAACGCAACGGATTGAGCGCTAACCAAGCATCTGTCATTTGTTGTACAGAACCTATACCAGCATTCACAAACGTGATGGAAAGCACACCACCATCATACGGTGCTTCAAGCAACTCTTTCTCTTGACGTGCAACAATAGACTCAACGCGCGACCACTCTTTCTCTGACACATAGACATGTATCTGATCTAATTTGTTAGTGATACGACAAGCAGAAAAACCAAGCTGACTGATGAACTGCTGCAGGCTCCCTAGCAGTGCAGTAAAATTGCTATCATTGCTCAAGACGCAAGTAGGTTGCACAGAAGATCGCTTGCGCGCGATCGATGCATCCTCGGAAAAATCAAATGTAGATTGGTGATGGTTAGATCGCACGGCTTACTGGCTCTTACATATGTCACAGTTGCGAAGCGTGACAGCTGCAAATGTACCCTTTTTTGGAATGCTACTAAATTATAAGGAGGATACTTCTTACGAGAGGCACTAAGTTAAGAAAGCGCCTTAGCGAAAGGACAAAATAGATAGCTGATTGAAATATAATTATCCAGTTAAATCAACATGTTATAACAGACAAAACACT
>JBILLA010000109.1:0-8431 GCA_044376365.1 Bdellovibrionota bacterium
GTACATGGGGGCAAAGAATGTATCAAGCGCACCGAATGCTTGAATCATATCGCGTCGCATATATAAGCAGCATCCAGAGACAAAGGGCACAGTCGAAATACCATGTGCAATAAATGCAGGATTAATTCCTCGACTAAAGTTGCGGCCGCTGCCATCTTTGAAAATTGCAGCCCCTGCTTCGGAAACTAATCCATCTTGATCGAGTATGAGCGGACCAGCTGCGCCAGTATCAAGAGACTCATAGACTGCATGTTGTAATTCGGTAATCCAACAAGGATCGGTAATGATCACATCATTATTAAGCAGGATAATATCATCCTGAGGGAATTGTTCGATGATTTGATTATTAGGTACAACAAAGAATCTATTGTGAGGATATGCATTAATTATTAGCTGTGAGCCGTACTGTTCTTTAAGGGCAAGCAGCGCTTCTATAGTACCATCTGTACATCCGTTTGAAACAACGCATACTCGAAATGAAGCATGTTGCGTGAGGGTGAAGATCGACTGAAGGCAGGAAACGATCAGCTCTTTTTTATTAAAAGTAACGATAGAAATTGTCACAGATGGACTTTGGAATGCTGCTCGCAGGATTGGCACATGAAGCGCTTTGTTCGTTTTTCTTTGAATTTTTTGCTGAGCTTGTACTGCGACTGTCGCCAGTTTTTGCTTATCTTGTAGTGTTTGAGCTAGTACAGATACGAATTCATCATTTGTTGTGGCGATGAAGCCTTCTTCTTGATGACTAAGATTGATACCTTCATTCCCAATAGGGGTTGTATAAATGGGAAGTCCTGCGTCAACTGCTTCAAGTATTTTGCCCTTAATACCAGCACCGTAGGTGAGGGGAGCTAAGAATGCCGAGCTAGACGCGATGTAAGGTGCAAGGTCAGGAACATATCCAGTAACTTCTATGGATGGAGTGGTGGCTAACGCTCGCACGTCAGGTGGAGGATTGCTGCCGACAAGATATAAAGTGATATCAAGACCGGTTCGAGCTCGCAGTGCTGTTGTGATCGTCGCTGCTCGTTTTGCTGCATCAATATTAGGTGGATGATTGAAGTTGCCGACAAAAAGCAGGTTATGCTCTGTTCGTAGTTCTACTGGGGCAGACGGGTTATCGCTCAGAATTGGAATGAGTCTGGTAAGGCAATCAGGGATCTCTGTCTGGAGGATTTTTCGCTCGTCTTCGGTAACAAGCCATATCTCATCAGCTTTTCTGTACGTCGTAAGCTCTTTGTCTTTTCGTAATGCAAACTCTGTTATTGATAGAGATAGAGCTCCTGAAGCGATACCGCGCTCTTCTCGTACCCAGTGAAGATCCACAGTATCAATGATAATTTTTGCTGTCGGGATGTGATGGCGAACTGAGTCGATATATCGAGCAGCGCATTCATGCCAGCATAGCACAACTGATGTATGTGCATCTGTGTTACAAGTTGATAGATACGAAAGAGGACCAAAGACGACGGTTATGCCTAAAGCTTCGAGCGCTTGATGGTAGCGTCGGTGGTCTCCCTGATGCCCTTCTGATTCATAACAGTAGGTAATCTCCATCCCTTCCTGACGAAGTAATGAGAGCAGAGTAAAGAGCCGTCTTCCACCAGAGTCTTGATCAAAGCGCGGCACTGATGGGGCAATAAATAGCAATGAAGATGGTGCATGAGGTAGCACAACCAGTGGGCGGTGCGTGGTAGTAGGAAGAGTTGGATGGTCGATTGATGCTTCATGCAGTGATGGACGAGCGCCTCGTTGATGGAACCAAAATGCGCGCTCCTTGACCATGCTGATGAGGATTTGAACATTCCCCTCGGGAAGCAAGTAGGGATTTATTTCGAAAGTAAACGGTGCAACGGCTCCAATCTGGAGCTGTTGTTCGGGAAGGTTACACCTGTC
This sequence comes from Bdellovibrionota bacterium, assembly GCA_044376365.1. Lineage (GTDB taxonomy): Bacteria > Bdellovibrionota_C > UBA2361 > UBA2361 > JBIKWN01 > JBIKWN01. The sequence goes on from JBILLA010000109.1 coordinate 1,897, forward strand.
TTCGAAACAGACTTCCTGTGCACCCTCACGCATAGTCGATATGATCAGTCCAACACGAATAGGATAATCCGGCTGAATGAAACTGTGCCAATGCAATTGGCTCGTATTGCGAACCCTGCCTGTAATGCGAAGGAGGAAGGGGCTTATGGGTGCTATCTCTACATTCTGAAATTCACAGGTATATCGTGTCTGCGCAGCCTGTTGCTCTTCGTCGAGAGGTGTTGATCGTTCAATCAGTCGCGTCAGGAGCGGGTGTGTCCCTGAAATATTGTTCCCGCTAATATGGAGCGCAGTGCGCAGTTCTTGAAGGAATTCGATGACTGCTTCAGTCTGACGCACCTGAGGCATCTGTTGTTCGAGCTGTCCGATACAGTGTATGTAAATAGTGTTTTGCTGCTGCTTTGAAGAGAGGGGCTCATGGAGTGATTTGAGGATACTCATTGAACCTGAGCTGTCAAAGCTCAAGTGATACTCGTCAGCAGCAACAGTATGGGCGCAGTTGATAATGATGTGCTCTTTTTTTTGCATAGCCTCAGCGTGATGCGTGCCAGATAGTGGTATAACTCGCCTCTATCTAGGCTACTATATCGTCTGAATGAGGGAAACTCTCAATCGTTTACTTTGAACCCTGCGCTGGGCCACCTTTTGCTTTGTCGAGTTCTGCTTTGATTTCAGCAGCAAGATTTTTGGTGATTCGTTGCGCTCCACGGGTTGCTGTTTTTGAAGCTTTATCAAGTTGCGTGTCCAGTGGATTGTCGAGTATAGCAGCAAGCTCTTCACGTTCTTCTCTGTTTTTTTGTTCGCGAGATGTATGCTGTTTTTTCTGTTCAGCCTGTGTTTCAGTGAATTGATTAAGTCTTCGATTGACGACCTGATTTTCTTCAGCTTTGAGTTTCTGTTCTTGACGTTGAAGTTCTTTTTTTATTTTATCGTTATCTGTGTTGCCCGCTTCGCGTTTTGCTGCTTTCGCATCTGTTGGAGTTGATCGTGTCAGGTTGTTATTTCCTTGATCAGTTTTAAGATCTCCTCCAGGATTTGAAACGGAAGCACGACCAACATCTTTGTAGTCAATTGATTGTGTGTGATCTTTTTTACCGAACTTAATCTGTGAATCAGCAACAACGTCATTGTACTTTTTCATTTCATGCGCGAGTTGCCCCTGTGTGAGCTTGCCAAGCAGGTACATTGTTTTGAGTGTTTGAGGATCAAGGACCGTTTCACCAGGTACAATTTCAACGGAATCAGCAGATTTGTTTTTACGAAGATCTGCTTGAAGGTTCTGTCTATTTGAAGCAGTCGACAGGCGTTGGCTATCCGTCTCGTTGGTTGACGAATGCTGATCTGAGCGCTGTGTTAAGATCTCGACTTTTGTTTGAGTCATACCTTTTAAAACCTACCTGTGGCGACCTTTAGAGAGTTATGTCACGAAAATTGAGCAAAGTGCATAAAAAAGGAGTGTTTAACCTATTAAGATTATTATTGATTTAGCGTTTTTTCTAGAGCGTATGCACTACTGTCCGGTAAGAAATTTGAATTGAGCCCTAAGTCGTTGAAAAATTAAGACTCAATAAAGATTTATGATTTTTCTATTTGAAATTTAATAACGCGAAGGTCGCTAAGAACACCAAGAAGATAATGAATAACTTCGCGTACTTCGCGACCTTCGCGTTATTAAAATACTAAAATTGGAATCACTACTGGATAGTAGTTAGAGCGTATATCTGTGGTTCTTGTCAGTTCGGTAAGTGGTCTTTTGGGGCAGTGTGTTCAGTCATGTAACTATATTTTTACTAAGAATTGTTTATTTGTTAGAAGCATAGTGTTTATCGTTCGCTTGTTTGTTGAAAGGCTTCAGATATGACCCTAACGTTTGAAATTAAAAATTTTACTGATAGCAATTGTACTGATGGGATAGCTCTCATCCAAATGCCTAGTTACCCAGGTCCAAACGAGCTACGTCAAACTTTGGCTACGATGACCGAAGCATATCGAAAAGCTGCCGAGATTCCTGGTGTCAGGACTGTCGTTGCTCCAGAGGGCATACTCGGTTCCTATATGAGTATGGATGGTTTTTATGATTCAAGCTATCTCAACATGATCGCAGAAGCTCAAACCCTTCTAGCAAGGCAAGTAGGGGATGTTTCGCTTGTGTATGGTACTTTTTGTCAATCGCCCCATGAAGCGCTGCCTGGTGATAGACCCCATCTTTATAATTCTGCGCTAACAGTCCAAAACGGGCAGCTTATAGGACGAGCAGACAAAATACATTTGCCTAATTATAGCGTCTTTGATGACCGTCGATGGTTTGCTGAAGGTGATAAGCGTTCCATTCGACCAGTAAAGACATCTGGTGCTGGTAAGCTTGGCATTCATATTTGTGAGGATCTATGGGAACCACAGGCGTATGGTGTCGATGTCCTCGCAGCCTTGATTAAGCACAGTCCTGACATATTGCTCAATTTATCAGCATCGCCATTTGAGCCAGGTAAGATAGATAGACGATTTGATTTAGCAAAAAAAGAAGTAAGACGTAGTGGGAAGCCATTTGCTTATGTGAACCAAATTGGCTGCTATGATGGTTGTGAGGGGCTGATTCCCTTTGATGGCCAGAGTTTTTTATTCAACAATAGGGGAGCCTTGGTTGCTTTGGGCGACCCATATGCAACGCAAATTATTGTAGGCAGTATGCAGAATGGAAATGCTATTGATGTACCAAAGATTTCTACGACTGAAGAGATATACAGTACGTTGCTTCATGGTATTCGTGAGTACTTTCGCGGTAAAAATTCTCAAGCAGTAATCGGTATATCAGGTGGAGTTGATTCTGCATTGGTGGCTGCACTTGCTGTTGAAGCACTCGGTGCAGAGAATGTTATCGGCGTGACGTTGCCAACTCAATATAATTCAGAAGCAACCATTAGTGATTCATATCAGGTTGCTGAGAATCTTGGCATACCCCGTAATAATTTCTTTGAAGTGCCAATTGGAGAGATCGTAGATAAAGGGGTCCAATTGTTTAATAGCATTCCAAATTTAGATTCATACCCAATTGGGACTTCGGAAGAGAATCTTCAGGCTCGAGAGCGCATGAAATGTATTATGTATTTTGCAAACCGTATTGGTGCAATAGCGCTTAATACCGGTAATCGTACAGAGCTCGTCCTTGATAATATGACAATTTACGGTGATATGATGGGCGGTTTTTCGGTGCTTGGAGGCGTTGATAAAGATCAAGTCTATGACCTGTGCCGATTCATCAATCAACGCGCTGGAAGAGAAGTGATTCCATATTCTACTATTGATCGCGTTCCTTCTGCGGAGCTGAAGCCTGATCAAGATGACTCCATGGTGATGGGTGCTCATCCTGTAGTATTGGCACCCATGATTCGTGATATTTTAAATAATCGCCTCAACCCTTCTGAAACCCATGAGCGTTGGGCTGATAAACTTCCACATGACTTAATTGAAAGTGTCTTTGTAAAGCTCTACAGAAGTCAGTGGAAGATGTATCAGGCTGCTCCTGCCATACGACTTGATGGTGGTAGAGGCCATGATAGAAGATTCCCCATGACCTGGTCAGGATTAGACTATCATCTGTGATTTCTAGTTATTTTTCTTAGATATAAGAGTTCTATTAATGCTTAAGTGATGACGGAGTGGCACCGCTGGGCTTTTTTGTATAAATATTGTCATAAAAATCTAAGCATCTACCTATCTGCCGTCGATAGGATTCAGGAGATGTCTACTGGTATCCCTGTACGAAAGCAGCTTGTTTTGGCGATGATAACGGTCAGCCTCGTCGTGCTTGTCGCGAGCTCGTGCATTACTTTTTACAAAGAAATTTTAGTTCATAGTCGTGAGAAATATCAGGATGGCGAACATCTTGCCCTTGTTTTAGGAGGTGCTAGTGTCGCGCCGCTTTCAATGCATGATAGCGCTGCTGCAGAATCGATACTTCGAGCGCTTGAGCCTCATCAAACAATTACGTATGCCGCTATCTATGATGAGCATGATCTGCTTTTCGCAACGTATGTTGATAGCCCCACTGGTGTAAAGCCCGCACAGAAACTTCCACAGCATGTTGTTGACGATTGGAGAACTGGCTTTTTCTTAGTGATAAAGCCAATTATTCACCATAATCAAAAAATTGGATCTATTGTTTTGCAGATTGATTTAGCTACCTTTCATGAAAGTCTTTTAGTGCAGGGATGCCTATCAGTTTTAATATGTCTTGTAAGTATTGGATTTGCATTTGCCCTATCGCTTTTTTTTGAACGTTCAATTTCAAATCCGATTCTCTCATTAGCGAATGCGTTGCAGCGCATTGGAACTGCAAAAGATTATTCAGTGCGAATGCAAACGAACCGCTCAGACGAGATTGGCTCACTCTATAATAGTTTCAACCTCATGTTAGAAGAGATAGAGAAGCGCGATAAAGGGCAAGCGATGCAAAGCCATTCCTTGGAATCTCTTATACATGATCGCACTGCAGAGCTTCATCAAGCTAAAGAAGCTGCTGAAGCTTCGAGTGTTGCCAAGGGAAGGTTTCTCGCAAACATGAGTCACGAGATACGTACACCAATGAATGGTATCTTGGGTATGTGCGCACTGGTATTAGAAGATACATTGTCAGAAAAGCAGGCAATGTATATAGCAGCTATTAAAGAGTCAGCTGAGTCGTTATTACTCATCATCAATGATATTTTGGATCTGTCTCGTATCGAAGCAGGTAAGCTCTCAGTGCATCATGAAGAGTTTCGATTTTCAGAGGCATTTGATGCAGTAATGAACGTCATGGAGGTCTCGGCACAGCAGCATAAGTTAGAAATTGTAAGCTATATAGATCCTCGAATTCCCGCCCAAGTTATTGGTGAGCAGGGAAGGTTAAAGCAGGTTCTTACGAACCTCATTGGGAATGGAATTAAATTTACTCCTGAAGGTGGCGGTCTTGCTATCCAATGCCGACTGAAAAATATTGATGATATTTTTGTCGATGTGCACATATCAGTATCTGATACTGGTATTGGTATACCGAAGCAGAAGCTCGCGGATGTTTTTAAAGCTTTCGAGCAAGCAGATACTTCAATCACTCGCCGGTTTGGAGGTACGGGCCTTGGGCTGTCAATTACAAGTGAAATTGTTCATGCCTTGCGCGGTAAAATTTGGGTAGAAAGTCAACCAGGTATTGGAAGTACATTCCATGTTGTTATACCTTTTGCGTATGTCAGTGATGAAAAACAAGCATATCACTCTATAGATGTTCTTACAGGGAAGCGTGTTTTGCTTGTTGAGCATAATCGTTCGATGCAAGCATTTATGACAGAGATTTTATCCCACAGCTCTGCATATGTTGATGCCGTAGAGTCAGCTCAAGATGCTTTGGCATTGCTTGAACGTACCTCTCATACAGAACAAGCGCCGTCTTTTATATTGGTTGATGACCAATTACCCCAAACTTCTAGCCTTGATTTATGTCAAGCAATTCGAAAACGTGGTATTGAAATTCCAATTGTCATCATGGCTGAAAAGTCTCAAGCATTTGATATGCAGCAGCACCCCGTTGATATTAAAAACCACTGTGTTATTAGCAAGCCCATATCCTATGCAGCGCTTTTGAATGCGCTCCTTTGTTTAACGCAGAGTCATACACCGACATTAGCTCTTCAAGTTTCTTCTGAGTATTCTGATACACGACAAGAGCATTCCTTTGGATTTGCCAATGGCGCTTCGAAGGTACTTATTGCCGAGGATAATCCTGTGAATCAAAAACTTGCATCTGCCATCATGAAGAAGAAGGGGCATAAAGTATCTATCGCTGGCAGCGGTCGTGAAGCATTAGAATTGTTGATGAATCAATCTTTTGATCTTGTCTTAATGGATTGTCAAATGCCAGATATGAGTGGTTTTGAGGCGACAAGACGATTCCGAGAATACGAAGCTCATCATAATCTTCAAAGAGTTCCAATTATTGCACTGACTGCTCAAGCGATGAATGGCGATAAGGCGGCATGTTTGATGGCTGGTATGGATGGCTATGTATCAAAGCCTTTTAAATCTGTAGATCTATTTCGAGAGATAGAAAAAGTGTTGCAGCTTTCAGATAAGACGCGTCTTAGTTTTGATGTGAAGCAGCAATCTGATGCTTAATCCTACAATGAGCTTGGATGGGGTTTGCATAATGAGAGTGCAATAAAAACCGACATCGTTGATAGCTCGCATAAAATAGGTATGTGCGCATATAAGTAGTTGATTTTATTCACTATTTTTATATTAAAACGGTCCTGCTGAACGCCATTGTATGCGCCCTATGAGATGGTAAAACGCAAAGTTGCATGAATCGATAGATCATTGAAAAGACAGTACAAGGCTGTCATGATCAAGTCGCTGTGTCAGATACTCCTTTTTGTACAATACCTCTTCCCGATGCACTTCAGTATGTCAGTGCGATACACGATCGTTGTGATAACCGTTTACAGGAAGGCATCGTACGGGCACAAGATGTTGATAATATTCGCAACCGCGCACTTGATCTTAT
>JBILLA010000110.1:0-8428 GCA_044376365.1 Bdellovibrionota bacterium
GCGTGAACGTATGAAAGCACTTACCTCAGAAGAAGTTCCATCTATTCAGTCGATGCGACATGAAATTGCAAAACGCACTTGGGATAACGCACAGGTACGACCTGAATGGGGGCTTGCAGGCAACGCTGCATTTATAGTTGCTGCATTTGATGATAGTAAAGATCTTGACCTTAAAGGTCGATCATTTCTACACCACTATGACTCTTCGAATGATCACGAAGGTACAACGCTTGAAACTATCTTAACTGCGCCAGCTATCGTTGCAAGTTGGATTAATTTGCAATACTACGGCTCTTCAATTGCCCCTCACTACTATGGAAGCGGCTTAAAAACTCTGCATAACATCTGCGCAGGCATCGGTGTGATTTGCGGCAATGACGGAGACCTAGCGCCAGGACTCTCAGCACAATCTGTACATACTGGAGCTCAGTTGCAGCATATACCAGTTCGATTGCATATCATTGTTAAAGCAGAGCAAACTCAAATTGATCGAATCATCGCAAAGCATAAAATTCTTCAAGACCTGATTTCAAATGAATGGGTCCTTCTCTTTAGCGCTTCTTCAGGTTTAAAGCATATCGAACAAAGAACAGCTCTTGGAAACTGGATAGTTATCAAAGATCACTAACCAACACTCTTGTGTGCATGAAGCGAATTTAATCAAACACTATTCCTTCTTTAAGATAGTGGCTCATTAGTGACTTTCATTTTCGAATAATCTTGAGCAAAAGGCCTAAAAGACGTTACATCAGGCTTTTTCTTTCCAAGACGGTAGCCTTTATTGAGTAGACGGGTAGCGTATTTGCGGATGAATCCCGCATCAGCATTAAACTCATCTAAAATTACTCCTTTTTGTTATTTATTTGCTTTATGATATCGAGACTTAACTGCTTCAAATAACTCTCTTTTTGTACCTATGCTCATATTTATTTCACTGATTATCATTCAACCCTCCGATTTCAGTGAAACGATGTATACCTAAATACTTGAGATTCTTATTTTTTACCCCCTTCGGTTACCTTTAATTTGGTGCAATTCGAGGTATATCGCAATTCAAAAAATGGATTCTTTTTAAGTAACTAAGTTACTAGATTGGTGCATACCATAAATGAATGAATCGTTTTGTAAGAGAATTGTAATATGTTTAAATTCAATCAAACCATAGCACAAGCAACCACAAACTACGTCGATTTAATCCTGGGAACACCTACGGCAGGCGCAGTTGTTAAGGGTGTACTAAACGATAAATTTGATTTTAGTAAGATAGTCCAACTTCAATCATCTAGGGAGATAAGCGATGAAGGTAGTAAGGCAGTAAGAGCTGCAATCCGATACGCAGAATGGGCTTTAATAAAGAAAAAATTACCAATTGGCGATATTGCAGACATCGGAAATGGCGGATTAGTAAGTTTAATTAGCCAAGAACTAGATAAAATAGAAAGAGTAGGATTCTCTGCTAAACGAGACCTTCCCTTCATAAAGTCAGTAAAAAAACTTTGCTTATTTTCAAAGGACGTGGATGCAATTGCACTGCATGCAAAAAGTGTTTTGGTTGGTAATGAGGGGTATATCACTAGCGAAGTCGGAGTACTCTTAGGCTATCTACTTAGAGCAAATAGTCTTACTTTTAATCCTGAAACTTTTCAGCTTGATGTAGTTCCTACAAGTGAACGTCCAAGTAAAGGACTTGAAGTATGGGGCTTAGTAAAAAGTTTGAATTTAAGGTTAGGCAAAGAATTTGCAAAATTCACAGAAATGACAAACGCTACAAGGATTTCTCAATATGAGATACTGGGACAAGATTATAAAGCATCTAAAGAGGCAGGTTCTTCAGCGGCTTGGGATAAATTTCTCCATGATAGAGATCCGAATCTTAGCATTATCACCAAAATAGTTAGAAATATTTTACCTCCAGAATCACTATTTAAATTGGAAATTAGTCGGGAAGTAGTTGAAGGCGCAGTGGGTATAACGTCTGAAGCGTTACCACTTAAGATTGAAAAAAATAGAGACAAGAAATGATGTGAACCCCGTATTTTAGACACCGACAATTCGTTATATTAGGAGGTGTATGGCAAAGCGATAGTCGAGTGAGATCCGCACGGAAGTACTTGTCAAGATCCGAGGTGGTAAGCGGGTTACCGAGGTGGCCAAGGAGTACGGCATTAATGACATGACTATCCGTACGTGGCTAGAGCGAGATACTGAAGTTGGCGGATCGCAAAGCCTAGAGCTTAGCCGTCTAAAAAGGGAGAACGAAGCACTGCTTCGAATTGTAGGGCAGCTGACATACGAGAGTCGGTTAGCAAAAAAAAATTAATACTGTGCAGCAAGCATCCAAAGGGAGCAAAAGCTCCCTTGCGATAGAACTTGGTATTTCAAGAGCCAGTCTGTATTACCATCCAAAAATTCCTGAGAAAGACGAATTACTTCGAAAACAGATAGAAGAAGTAATGAGAGCACATCCAGGATACGGGTACCGACGCGTAGCGCTTGCTCTTGATATTAATCACAAACGCGCAAAGCGCGTGATGAAGAAATTTAATCTAAAGCCGGCACGCAGAGCAAAAACACCAAAGAAACCAGATGATCTCGGAAAAGCACAAGCACACTATCCTGATATGCTGTCGAAATTATCCCCCATTATTCCGGATTTCGTATGGGTAAGTGACTTTACCTATATAAGCTTTAAAGGCACCTGGTACTATCTAGCAACTGTGCTTGATGCGTTTTCTGGGATGATACTTGGGTTTAATATATCACGGACGCATGATGCAACTTTTGTAAAACGTGCAATTCAAAGAGCTGTTACGGTGGTTGGAAAACTCCCGCAGTGGTTCCATTCCGATCAGGGTAGTGAATATCATTCAGATGAAGTTTCTCTGTGCCTAGAGATGCAAGGAGTTAGTATCTCGATGTCACCAAAGAGTTCCCCTTGGAGAAATGGTGCTCAAGAATCTTTCTTCGGAAGGTTTAAAGTAGAGTTTGGGGACCCAGATAGATTTCATTCACTTGGTGAATTTCTTGAGGCTATCTATACCCACATTCATTACTTCGCTTACGGACGTATAAAAAATAAATTAAAAATGACGCCTGCTGAGTTTAGGGAAAATTGGTTTTCCACACATGCACACAGGTATCCACAGGTTATGAGTCTCCCCCCACACCCCCCTCGTACTGCGCCTTCGGCGCAGGGTACACGACTACTACTTTTTGAGTAATGTTTGTCTAAAAAAAGGGGTCATTGACACTTTTCTTCCTTCCTCTTACCAACACTATTCCCTTGGTTAATACCACGAGACTAGTAGGTTATCAGATTACATAAAATGTTCATTTTCCAGTGAACCTTTACAGGGCGGACTGCCAGGTGACGAGCTATACACCGAGCCAAAGGATTAACAAAAGCTGATAATTACAAACATCAGAATCCTAATAATATGCTAATTAACATCGAAATCCTCAAGAATTTCAGCAAGTTGAAAAATATAGGGGTTATTAGAATTATGATATGTTACACCTACAAAATCAGATTTCATAACGGATCTTAGTATTGAAATAATTTGGAGCTATGTACATATATGGTAGATTTTGGTGATAGACATAAAATAGAGTTAACCCTAAAAGACCTAAAACAACTCGATAACTCCAGGCTAGCCATTGCCCTTGATTGCACAGACAGTGAAACACGATCTGCCGTAGAAAAAATAATTGCGCAGAATCCAAATAAAGATTGGGTGATTGGGGACTTATTAAATCCACAACCCTTATCCCTAAGCTTATCTTTCTACAAAAGCCTTCCCGAAGAATCAGCCGCAGCCATTGATAAACTAAGAAGAGATTTTTTCGGACGCTACCCAATAGAAAGTTATTCGAGCTTAGAAATTTTAGTATTAAGAGAGAAAACGATGCCTGCCATTGAGGCACAAAGCCGCAAGTTACTGAATGAACGAAAAATAAATCCCGGACTTTCCAAGATTCTAACTGGCGACCCTCTAAAAAAAATAATCTTAGACCCTGGAGGTAATTTCGTTCCAATTCGAAAAATTCACATCGATCCTCCAATCACATTAGGCAAATTGCCCAAATTGGGCGATTCTAATGATTGACCCAACCAATCAGGATTTAGAACTACTTATAAAAACTTATCAAAAAATATAAGTTTTTTCCCTTTAACCTGGATTGAAGAACATCTTGCACACCTAGAAGAGCCAAGTTCGAGTAGAAAAAATCCGGAGGAGGAAAATAATTGGTACAATGTAACTTGGATTACCTAATACCACACACTTTTTCTCAGAGACCGCGTGCAATCCTATGTCTACCACATGCATTTTTCGCGTTATCAGCCACCTGTGAAATAGTATTTGCTAACTAACTGAAACAATACACTTTTTTTTCCTCATAAGCTTCAAAGCTTAAGGTTTCCTCCCTCGAAATTTTTAAGCTCTTGAGTCACCTAGCCCCCCTGTGGTCTCATACCACCTGTATGTCGTCGGCAGAAACGAGCCAAATTATTGATTCTACACGTATTTCGCTCCTTCTTGAGGAGTCTCTTTCTACGTCAGTACAGGCTGCTACTCCGCTCTCTTGGCTATCTGCGCCCTTCCTTGTCTTAGTACTTTTTCAACTACTCGATCTGCAGCTTACCCTCCATGGAATCTCAGCATTCGGTAGCTCAATTGAGGGCAACCCTCTTATCTCGATGCTCTTCCCCCTGCTTGGTACCACCGCATCGCTTGTCGTTGTCAAAATGATTGCAATAACTCTCGTCCTTGGGCTTTCTGCACTCTCTGGACGTGTTCGGTGGCTTCCTGCTGCAATTTGGAGCCTTAATTGTGTCTATGGTATAGCTGCAATTATCCCCTGGTCTTTGCTGCTTTTCGCATAACATCGTCACAATAAAATCCCTTATGTTTTCGTTTTCTTAGCACGACCTATTAATCGATAGTGTCATAATAAGGGAGCTACCAGATTTCTTGTCTGACAAGAGATCTCATTGCTCGAATGCAACATGGTCCAAACAACAGTAGATAAGAAAAAAACAACACCGCCCCTATCAACGGTATTCCCTCCTGACTTAGGTATCCTCATGAAGGCCCGTTTAGAGGCTGGACGTCGCAACATAAAACTACGCGATATCAGCAATATCATGCTACACGACCCAACATTGACTATGGAGTTCTTGCAGAGTGCAAACTCCACGATGTTCAGTGGTGCACCAGCTATAGATCTAGATGCAGCTCTGATACGACTTGGTAGTGCCAGAGTTATTGTTGAACTTGGCGATATGTATCTACGTCCACCAATGAAAGATGAAGCCGTAGCTGAAGTCTTTGATATTCTGCGCTATCAAAGCAGACGCGTCTCTATTGTCAGTCTTATTATCGCTTCGGCACTCAGACCACAGCTTTCCATGGCAGCACGCATTGCAGGATTGCTGTCCGAAGCTGGACATATGGCATGTTTGCTTTCACTTGGTACAACGTATGTAGAGATACTCAAACAACATAAGAGAAAGAACTTACCATACCGATTGGAGAAAGATCACAAACTTGATCTTGATACGATTCGTTATAAATACCTTAAGTCAAAAGGTATACCAGATAAACTTATGGCTCCCTTTGAGCTTGATTCAAAGCTCAAATCACCGGGTGATGTTGACCTTCGTTACTGCGTTCGTTCAGCGATGGCTATTGTCGATGCATATGATAACGGAAAATTCGAAAGCTATAATCCATCACAGCCGCTGCCAAGTCATGTAGAGTTGCGTCTGCTCAAACTGACACCGATTCAACATGAACGACTCTATAAAATTCTTGGTGAATACCTCAAGAAAACTGCAGAGCAAGAAGCACCTGAAGGGGCAAGCTTACTTATTAACTCTACTGAAGTTGATGATACGATTGATTTAAGTGACGCAATTGATGATCCACTGAAAGTTCCGCACTATCCTGTCACAACAGTAAAACCGGCGAGCCGCGCGCAGTTAGAAGATTTCTTCTCAGTCTGTGAAAGTGCTATGAACGAAGAGCAGCTAAAAGTATCAGCACTCGAATCGCTGTCTCGAAGCGGATTTTTTACCCGTACAGCTATCGTTCGTGTGCCTTCGCAAAGTAATCATGCACAGATTGATCAATCACTAGGATTTGAGCCTCCACTCGGTTCAACCATTGAAATAGCTGACCCACTTTCTCCGTTCAATCTTTTTCGTCTTGATATAAAGTCATTTAACTCAAAATCAAAAGCGACAAAGACTCCCTTTGGCACTTCTGCCTTCGCTATAGGGCCAGTAGCTCTTCTTCCAAACGGCGAAAAAATACTTTTGTATGCTGACGCAGCACCACGAGCTGGACTGAATATGGATTGTCGTGGAGCTTTTCGACTTGCGATGAACATGCTCGTCTCAAAGTTTGAGATATTTAGAGCTAACGAGAAAGAAGCTGCTGTTATGACAGAAAGGTAACTTCGATTCTCATAGGCTTACCATCTCGGCGGATCTCAATAGAACTTTTCTCTTGCATACGCAAAAGCTGCAGATAGTTATAGAACTGTTGTGTTGACTGCACGACATAATCATGAGCTGCGACCAGTACATCTGCATTCTTGAGCCCAATAGTTGCAGCAACAGAACCCGGTCTCACATTAAAGACTCGATACTCAGGTGATGCAGGTGCTTGAGCTGCACTTGTAACGAGCGGTACAATTCGCACGTTTGCAGCACCACGTCCAGTTTCAAGCGCACGAGCAAGTTGATCCTTTGATACATTGAGGGTAATGGTCTCGATACCGGCAGGTACTGGTCGTATACTGGCAATTGAAACTGGTTCAACTGACTGCACTGTAGAGGAACAGCCAATGGCACCTCCGATGAAGAACAAGACGAGTGACAAGGAGAATCGTTTATGTAGTTTCATCATGACCCTATTCCACAAATATTTTTTAACACAGACGAATCCAACCGTCTGAGCTTTGCCCTCTCAGCCGCGACAATACTCATCACTGCTTTGTACGCTTCTTCAAGATCATCATTAAGCACACAGTAATCAACTTGAAAACCAGACGCCTGTCCTGTATTGCTTGGATCAAGGAGCATCTGAAATTCAGCTTTACTCGTAGCAAGTCGCCGTTCAATTTCTTCAGCAGTACTACAACCACGATTGATGATACGTTGCTTAAGCTCATCGATACTTGGGGGAATGAGAAATAGAGAAACGGTATGATAGGGGTATGAATTATAAAATGAGCGAGCACCCTTAATATCAATATCAAGAATCACATCAACACCAGCTAGCATTGCATCATCAAGGGTATCTTTGGGCGTCCCATACAGATTGCCATGTACCTCTTCCCACTCAAAAAACTCATCAAGCTGCACTCCTTCAAGGAATTCTTCTCGAGAGACAAAGTAATAGTGCTGGCCATGCACTTCATCAGCGCGAGGTGGTCGCGTCGTAATTGAGATGGAAGGAATCATGGTACCATCAAGGTCTTTAAGCAATCGCTTTGCCATGGTTGTCTTTCCGCTACCAGCTGGGCCGAGAAGGCAAAACAGAATTCCTTGACGTTTCAGTACACTCATAAAGACACCTATTCGATATTTTGCACCTGTTCACGTATTTTTTCGAGTGTCGATTTCGCTTCAAGAACAGCAGCAACAATTTCGATATCAGTACTCTTGGAACCTATCGTATTCCACTCACGACCAAGTTCTTGGCAAAGAAAATCAAGTTCGCGACCGATGCGCCCGCCGAGAGAGAGTTTTTTCTCGAATTGAACAAGATGTGCAGCAAGCCTGGTTATCTCTTCGGTTATGTCTGAACGTTCACAAAGATAAAACACTTCCTGCACTAAACGAGACTCATCGACCTGATGTTGGTCTCCTAGCGCTTGTCGCACTTTATCAGTCAGCGTTGAGAGGAGCGATGGCTTTATCTGTTGATGTCGAAATCGAACGGATTCAAGGCTGAGCGCCATGGCGGCACGAAGAGTCTCAAGCGCATGAGACAGCTGCAACCCCTCGTCGGCACGAGAGCGAATCAGTTCATCAAGCGCAATTCGAAAAGAATCACTGCAAATATCTTTATTAGTATCCTGCGCTTCAAACTGATCGAGATCTCTTGAAAGTACTCCGGGTTGACTTAATAAAAATGAAAGCTCTGAGGAAGAGATCGCATATCCTTGCGCAATCGCTTCATTGGTCGCAGTACGGTATGACTCAAGATATCGAAAAAGAAGATCTCGATTTAAAAGCGATGTATTGAGTTCGCTGTGTTCACGCTGAATAAGAGTTGTTCTGCTAATGGTAACATCAATCTTTCCCCTCCCAAGCATTTGCGAGACATGCTTTCGAATCATTGGCTCAATAGAGGCAAGCTCGCGAGGAAGCTTTACCTGCACGTCGAGGAATCGCTGATTGAGAGACTTAACTTCT
>JBILLA010000111.1:0-8333 GCA_044376365.1 Bdellovibrionota bacterium
CCCCTGATTTTAGCGGCTATGTTGGTCCCTCGTATTCACTCCTTACACCAGCAGATCCACCTCTACAGAGTGAAGATGATGATGAGTTGATTCAAAAGTCTCGCCAAATTGAGCTCAAGCTTCGTGACTTTAATATTCATGGTCGAGTCACTGAGGTACACCCTGGTCCCGTGATCACTCTTTTTGAATTTGAGCCAGCTCCTGGAGTGAAGGTTGGTAAGATTGCTGCGCTTCAAGATGACCTTGCCATGTCGCTTCGCGCATCATCGATTCGAATCATTGCTCCGATTCCGCGCAAAGGTACTGTTGGTATCGAAGTGCCTAACAAACATCGAGATATTGTACGTTTACGTGACGTCCTTGAAACTCCTGAGGCGAAAAATTCTGAATCGATTCTTTCTGTGCCGCTGGGCAAAGATACATACGGCGATCCGGTCGTTGTTGATATTGCAACAATGCCCCATCTTCTTATGGCAGGTGCTACCGGGACCGGTAAGTCTGTTTCTATTAATGCGTTGTTGGTGAGCTTACTCTATAAGGCTTCTCCAGCTGACCTTGGCCTTATTCTTATCGATCCAAAGATTCTTGAGCTTAGTGTCTATGAGGGTATTCCTCACTTACGAGTGCCGGTCGTGACGGTTCCTCGTCAAGCTAAGGCTGTGCTTGATTGGGCTGTCAAAGAGATGGATAGACGCTACCGTGTGATGCAAAAACATGGTGTTAGAAGTATCGATGGATATAATGCGATCATTAAAGGAGAGTCTGCTGAGCGAGCTGCCGCAAAAGAAAAAATGCTCGATCCATCTATTATTGATCTCGCTGATGCAGAGATCGTTGAGCATGGCACAATCCTACCTGATGAAGAGCTTTCGCTTTCTCTTGCTGAGAGTTCTGATGGCGAGCCAGTGCGTGTGGTCGAAGAGCTCAAGCCTCTGCCAAAGATTGTGATTGTCATTGATGAGCTTGCTGACCTCATGTTGACGGTCGGGCGTGATATTGAAGAGCTTATTACGAGACTCGCGCAGAAAGCTCGTGCTGCAGGTATTCACTTAATCCTAGCCACACAACGCCCAAGTGTTGATGTTATTACTGGTTTGATTAAGGCTAATTTCCCTGCTCGCGTGTCATTTCGCGTAACGACACGTATCGACTCAAGAACTATTCTTGATAGCATGGGAGCCGAACGTTTGCTTGGTAAGGGTGATATGCTCTTTATGCAGCCAGGTGCTCAACATCTCAAGCGTATTCACGGAGCATTTGTTTCTGATGCTGAAGTGGTTCGTGTTGTTGAAGCGGTTAAAAAGCAGGCTGCGCCGTTCTATGATCAAAAGATTATTGATCTTTGTGAGCGTGCTTTAAAAGAAGAAGCCGAGAATAATGGTCAGGACCAAAGTGGTGTTTCTGATGAAGAGTTTGATCCGCTCTATGACAAAGCCGTGGAGCTTGTTGTGCAGAAAGGTCAAGCATCAACATCTATGGTTCAGCGCGTGTTTCGAATTGGTTATAACCGTGCTGCACGTATCATTGAGTTGATGGAGAAAGAGGGGGTTATCGGCCCCATGGATGGAGTGAAGCCTCGTGAAGTATTGGCACAAGAGATTCGCCCCTCTAAGAGCGCGTCAGCCCCGATGACTGCGGACCAAGATCATGAGTTCTAAGGAGACACTAAGTTGAACGATAAAGATGTGATGCAAGATATCCTTAAGCGTCTCGAAGTAATTGAAAAACGTTTACAGATATCTTCTCACCATCATGCACCAGAAGCTTCCATAGACCAACAATCGGTTCTTCAAGCTAAACAAGAAACTACAGCACCGCAACCAGCCGAACATCCTGCGCCATCTCGCTATTTTACTGCTTCAAATATCCTTGGCTTTGCAGGTTTCCTCTGCTTCTTTTTTGCTGGCGCCTTTATGGTGCTTGTCGCTATAGATGCAGGATGGCTCACACCTGTGCGGCAATGCTTCTGTGGAACGCTGCTTGGAGCTCTTTTAATCTGGGCTGGGCTTGTTCTTAAAGAGAAAGATCACCGATTCGCTTCCTTTCTACCTGCCGCAGGTATCGGTTGTTTATACGCAGCCGTCTATGCAGCTCACCTTCAGTTTCAATTGATTCAAGCGACGACAGCGCTCTTCCTCTTATCATCGATTGGGCTCTTTTCTATTTACCTCTTTACAATTTTTCGCTCTGACCTCTTTGCAGTTATCTCTACTATCGGTTCGTACACTGTTCCAGTTGTACTCGGTACTGCTGCTGGTTCTTTTGGATGGATTTCACTTTATTTCCTTATTTGGACCACTGTCTATGGCGTACTTTCCGTTGTGGTCAAGAGTCGATCGGTGACCTTACTTGCTTCGTACTTGGGAATTGGGCTCTATGCGTTCCTCTCCTTTGGTGAGCGTGATTATCAGCAGCTGGTAGCGATAGTCCAGCTTTCGCAGTTCCTTGTGCTTTTTGCAGCAACCGTGTCTTTCTCGATTACAAACCAAGCTTCCCTGTCGCAACAAGAGTCTCTCTATTTTTATCCTATCCTACTTTTCTTTTATGGGTCTTTGTTTGATGCGCTGCATGTAGCGATACCTCCACTTGCACCGTACGTCATGATAGCAATTGCTCTTGTGATGGCATTCGGTTTTGCACTGGTGAAGCGAACGCTCAAAGAAGCATCGGGGAGTGCTGCACTGGTACAAGCCTACTGCGCACTGACGTTCATTCAAGCTGTCTACTTTGAGATCCTTACCGATGCGACTCGTCCAGCGCTACTTGTTATACTTTTAGTGGCATCTTTTTTCTTACCAAAATCTCAAAAAAGTTTTTTCCAGTCAGTGCTTGCTCAGGGCGCTCTTTTTCTCATAGCTATCAGTGAGTATTTTTCCCTCATCTCAACACTATGTAGCAGCACCGAACATCAGCCAGTTCAATGGTTTTATGTTGTGTACGGTTTTGTACTTTCTTTTCTATTCACCTTCAAAGGCATCCGCTCTGGAAAGGAAGCTTCAAATCAGGCAATGATCTATTTTATCCTTGGACATTCCATAGGTCTCTCTGCATTGTATGGGGTGTTTTCAGCTGTCGGTTCTATAGCGATAACGATGAGCTGGATATTGTATGGAGCCCTCATTTTGTGGATTGGCTTCACCAATACGTTAAAAGTTCTCTCGAAATCTTCAGTCTTCATCCTCCTTTTTGCTTTTTTTAAGCTTTTTACTTACGACGTGGCAGAGGCTGATATTCTTATTCGATTTACCTGTTTTCTATGTACTGGAATCGCCCTTTTTGGCAGTGGTTGGATACACAAAAAGATAGAGTCTTTGGAGCCATAAACGGCTAAAAAATGACATAACTCGTTGACTTCACTTCGACCTGAGGGGGATAATTAGAGGATGTCAAATACTGAGAGCCTATTATCAGAAGAGCTATTTTCCCAGTTTGGTGCGAATGCGAGTTTCATTCGCGAGCTATATTTCCATTACCGAGCCGATCCTTCCTCTGTAGGGGATCCTTGGACCGAGTTTTTCCGCAATCTTGAGGGCGCCTACCTTACCCAGGCAACTGAGGGAGCTGCCTTTGCTCTTCCGGAAGCTGTAACTCTAGAACTTGTTAAGAAGCAGGCAGAAGTTTCGCGTCTCATCGATCTCTATCGTTCAAATGGACATTTCAAAGCGAAGATTAACCCACTCTCTCAGGGGATTGTGACTCGCAGTGAAAAAGAAGAGCTTCAACTTGAGTCACACGGTCTTGGTGCTGCAGATCTTGATACGCCATTTTTTACTGAAGGACTGTTAACCGAGGGCACAGCATCACTCTCTGAGATAGTCAGTAAGCTGCAGGATACCTACGCCAACACTGTTGGCTTTGAGTTCATGCATCTGACTGAACAAGCTGAGCGTGAGTTTTTACGTCTTAAGATTGAGCGAGATGGTAAGCCCAACTACCCAGTCGCAACAAAAAAATTCCTCTTAAAAGCAATCAGCGATGCTGCAGAGCTTGAAGCCTTACTGCATAAGCGCTTTGTTGGTGCAAAGCGTTTCTCAGTTGAGGGTGGTGAAACAGCTTCTGCCATGATTCAGATGGCACTGAGCAAACTTGCTGAATATGGTGCTGAGAAAGTACGTATTGGTATGGCTCACCGAGGTCGCTTAACGACAGTAGTGAACATCTGCGGCAAGCCTATCCAGGAACTAGTCTGTGAGTTTGAGGATAATACCTTTGCTACGGTGCATGGTTCTGGTGATGTGAAGTATCACCTCGGAGCAGCAACCAGATTCCAAGGTCTTGGAGGTATTTCAATCGATGTGGCACTAACACAAAATCCTTCTCACCTTGAGTTCGTGAATGCAGTTGTTGAAGGACAAGTGCGCGCTGATCAAGATCATCAATTTGCTGGAGACCGTACAAAAGCAGTGCCGTTCCTCATTCATGGTGACGCTGCTTTTGCAGGCCAAGGCGTTGTATTTGAAACTCTCAATTTCGTTGGTACAAAAGGGTACGATTGCGGTGGTACCGTTCACCTTGTTATCAATAACCAGGTTGGTTTTACAGCGACTGAAGATGAGTCGCGTGGCACAACGTATTGCACTGACCTTGCCAAAGGTATCAATGCTCCGGTCTTCCATGTTCACGGCGAAGATGTAGAAGCATGTGCATGGACTATGGAGCTTGCAGCAGAGTTCCGCCAGAAATTTGGTCGTGATGTTATCGTTGATCTTATCTGTTACCGTAAATACGGTCACAACGAGGGTGATGATCCAACGTTCACACAGCCACTCATGTATAATGAGATCAAAGCAAAAGCACCAATAGCGCAGCAGTATATTGAGAGGCTTCAGGCTTCTGGTGTTGATCTTTCATCAGATCTTGCTGAGTATCAGCAGCTCTATAGAGATGCTTTTGAAGCTGCATCGACTGCGGCTAAGGATCTCAAAGACGTAAATAAGATTGATCTGCAGACCTTTGAAGCTCCATCGACAACCGTTAAGAAAGAAGTGTTGCTTGAAGTTGCAGATGCGCTTTGTTCTGTTCCATCAAATTTTGCAGCTCACCAAAAGTTGTTAAATCTTTTAAAGAAGCGCTCACAGAACGTTGCTGCTGGTGAAGGAATTGAGTGGGGTGTTGCGGAAGGCCTTGCGTTTGGTTCTCTTCTTATAGAGGGCGTTCCAATTCGAGTCTCTGGACAAGATGCGTGTCGAGGTACATTTAGTCACCGCCATTCTGTTCTTGATTCTATTGAGACGCTAGAGACATATACACCTCTTAATAGCCTTAAACAGAAATACCCTTCTGCGGGAACCTATGAAGCCTATAACTCAGTCCTGTCTGAATGTGGCGTGATGGGCTTTGAATATGGCTTTTCAAACATTCAACCGCGAGCGCTAACAATATGGGAGGCCCAGTTTGGTGACTTCTCTAATGGTGCTCAGGTAATGATTGATCAATACCTCTCTGCTGGTGAAATAAAGTGGGGAATGCGCTCTGGTCTTGTGCTGATGTTACCTCATGGATTTGAAGGGCAGGGGCCTGAACACTCTTCGGCTCGTCTTGAACGATACCTCCAGCTATGCGCAGAAGATAATATTTTTGTCTACATGCCAACAAATGGAGCGCAGCTCTTTCATATTTTAAGACGTCATGCCCTTTCGTCGGCGAAGCGTCCAGTTGTAATCATGACACCTAAGAGCCTGCTTCGATTGCCAGATGCAGCTACCAAGTTAAGTGATTTCACTGAAAGCCAGTTTCAGCCAGTAATTTCAGAATGTATTGGTGATGAGAAAAAGGCAAAGCAAACTTTTATTCTTTCAGGGAAGATTTACTATGAGGTTGCCCAAGCGTTGAAAGCAGCCAAGAAGTCTGCTCGCCTCATACGAATCGAGCAATTCTATCCAAACCCAGTTTCTGAGCTTAAAAAGGCCCTCAAAGGAACTAATGTTACCTGGGTACAGGAAGAGCCTAAAAACCAGGGCGCCTGGAGCTTTATGGCTGACCTGCTTCGCGAGGAGCTTGGTTGTACAGTGGCCTATATTGGGCGTCCTAAACGTGCTTCTACTGCTTGTGGCTCGAATAAGCGCCACCAGGCTGAACAGCGTGAAATTATTGATGCCGTTGTCGCTGCTGCGTAAATTGAGGCCTTTACTTATTTTTGCTTCTTACCGACCATGTTTCCATGGAATGGAAGTCCCCGTACGTCATTTATCGACTGATGAGTGATGGCAAAGCAAAGATTGTTTCACTGCCAGAAGATGTTACCAAGGCCAAATACTGGCTGCAGTACATAGCTGAGCCCTTTGATGTGCTCTGTAAATCTCCAGCACACCCAAAGCACTCAAAGAAAGATGAGCTTCCTGAGTATTGGGCTCATAAAGAAAAGTCTGGAAAGCCAAGTCATGTCGAAGCTATCTGGAAGACCGAGTGGGAAAAGCGAGGATGGAATTCAGTTTTCTATAATGAAATTATCCCTGGCTAAGCTTCACCAGAAAGCCAGTGCATCTGCACCGTGCTAGAACTTTAGGTTCTTAGCTGGACTGCTATCGATGCCGATGCGCCGCTTATCATATACTTCAACCATTTGAATTGATGCGTGGCGAGAAAATTCCTGTACAAATCGATGTGAGAGCCCATCATCAAGCAGTTTAGTGATGGCAGTTGCTCGCGCAGAGTGTGGGCTCACAACAGCCGAAACGCCTGCTCGCAGTGCATACTCTTTAAATAATTTATAAATTCCAGAGTGAGAAATAGGGCGGTTTACTGCAGTTTTTCCAGCCTGTCCCACGTAGGCACAAAAGAGAAAATCTCCATCTTTGGCTTTATGATCTTGTTTGCGAATTGCAACGTAGGCAAAGAGCACAGCGCTGACCCAGTCGGGAAGTGCAGCTTGTTGATCTTTTTTAGCCTTCGTTGCTCTAAGCAATACGTATGAGGTACCACCGGATGATTTCTTGAGGTCGCCGATGCGAATACTGGCGGCTTCACTGCGTCGAAGTCCTGCTCCAAATAAAATAGAAAGTAGCGCCTTATCACGAAGTCCTTTTTCAGTACTTGTATCAGGCAGCGAGAGAATTTCACGCACTAGCTCAAATGGAACCATTTCAGTAGGGCGTTTGCGCCCAGAGTCTTTAGGAGGAGGTGCAACTTTATCAGTATCAAATGGGTTGCCACTAATGAGCTCAGCAGCCACTAAGACTCGATAAAGGCGACGCAGCGCAGCAAGTTTCTTCCACACCGTAGCATTTGTTTGTGTTTGCTCAAGGCCAGATTTTTTTTCGCGATCCTTTCGATTGACTTCGGCCGAGAGTGCCTTCGTTCGCTTTGAATGCGATGAAGAGGAAGATGCCATACGTGCTCGTTGGCCTGGTCGGCTAAAGAGCCATTTGCGATAGCTCAGCGCGTGCAGGTCTGTAGCTGCGAGGATTTTTTTAGTTCCAGATTCGGTCTCAGGGATGGCGCCAAGAAATTCGCACCATTCACGGAATATGCCACGATAGGTGATCTGGGTATTAGGAGCCCGTGTAGAGAGAAAAGCCTCTAGCCGTATCCACGCCAAGTGGGTATTTTTTCTACTTAGGGCAGGCAACTCGCTCATGAACACCATTTTAGAGTGCAAAAAATTGCAGCAAAAGGGTGAATTTCGTTAGAATCAGCCTCTTTGTTTTAGTTAGTTTACTATACCGTTATGTCAGTATCGTCACCACATACCTCCGCAGCATATTCGATAACAGTGCACCTCAAGATTGAGAATCGACCAGGTCAATTTGCAAGTGTACTTACTGAAATTGCTGATTTAGGAGGCTCTCTAGCTGAGGTGTCTCTTATATCAAGTACGTTTCATCACAATGAGCGACTTGTCACTATTGCTGCTCGCAGTGAAATGCATGCACATGAGCTACAAGAGCGCCTTCGATCGCTTCCATCAGTTGAACTTATATCATGTATCGATGATACCTTCGCGATTCATCGTGGAGGTAAGCTGACAGTTGAGTCTAAATGCTCGCTTGAAAATTTCGATCAGCTCAGCAGGGCGTACTCACCAGGAGTGGCACGAGTATGTACGCATATTGAAAAAAACCCGGAAGCAGTCTTTGACTATACAATTAAGAAGAATACAGTTGCAGTGATTAGTGATGGCAGTGCCGTCTTAGGGCTTGGAAATATTGGTCCTCGTGCGGCAATTCCAGTTATGGAAGGAAAAGCAGCACTCTTTAAACAGTTCGCTCATATCGATGCGTTTCCAATATGCCTTGAGACTCAAGATACCGAAGAAATTATTACTACCATTAAAAATATTAGTACTGTCTTTGGTGGTATCAATCTTGAAGATATCTCTGCGCCGCGATGTTTCG
>JBILLA010000112.1:0-8281 GCA_044376365.1 Bdellovibrionota bacterium
TCGATGAAGTTACTGTTGAAGCTGACGAAGCATCGATTGCAACACTGCGGCTTGTCTGTGATGATCTTGAAAAAGGTGGCAATGTTTCTCAAGGGAAACTGGGTCTTTATCAAAAAGCAAACAGTATGGGTATTACTGCAGTTGAAGTAGTATTACGATCTGAATAATAAGGAAAATGTCCTATGAATGAGTTCTATCGACTTCTTGAAGCAAATAAAGACTGGGTCAGAAAAAAACTTGCTTTAAACCCTACCTTCTTTCAATCGACATCAGAAGCACAGACGCCGGAATTTCTTTGGATCGGATGCTCTGATAGCCGTGTACCTGCTGAAGAGATTACAGGATGTAGTCCAGGACAGCTATTTGTACACCGTAACATTGCAAACCTTGTCGTCCATACTGATTTCAACCTATTAAGCGTTTTGCAATACGCTGTCGAAGTGCTCAAAGTGAAACATGTCATCCTGTGTGGACACTATGGTTGCGGCGGTATTCTCAATGCAATGGGTAACAAGCACCTCGGACTCATCAATAAATGGCTTCGACACATTAAAGATGTGTACCGATTTCATGCTCATGAACTTGATGAAATAAAAGAGTTCCCTGCCCGTTACAGACGTCTTGTTGAGCTCAATGTTCTTGAGCAGATTCATAATCTTGCAGAGACATCAATTATTCAGAACTCTTGGAACCACTACCAAGCACCAACACTCCATGGGTGGGTCTATGATATGGAGACTGGATACATTAGCGAGCTTGCAAGTATCGAGGCCAGCACGCCGCTTGAACAAATATATCGCTATGATATGAAAGAGCACACCTCTGATATCAGCGAAGATATCTAACGAGATACTTTCATCTTACTCTCTACTCGCGCTACGCCATCGACCATATTAGCAATTGATAAAATACGATCAATATCACGGTGATTTGGCTTTGTTCCTTCAAAATAAGCGATGCCGTTTACGACGCGCACAGTAATCCCTTCCCAATTTAGATTAGCTTCGTCGCTCAGCGCACGCTTAATAGCACTTTCAAGCTCTGCATCAGCAGGCCGCGGTCGTAAGGTCATTGTATTTGTAACATTACGTTGACCCGAGACGTTCTGAACCGCCTTTGTGATCTTTTTAATATCCGCATCCTCAGTTGCAGAGCCAGTTATCGTTACTGTGCTCTCTGAAACAGCCACATCAACTTCATAACTTTTTAAAGTCGTAAGTTTCTTAATCGCAAGGAGCGCCTGCTTGCGTACTCGCTCTAGTGGATCTAAGGGTGACTCACCAGTAACAGCTGCACCATTGGCATCCTTCACTTCATGGCTATTTGAACCAGGCTTTACAGTGAGTAAATCTTCTACTTTGCTCACACCAGGAATTGATGAGATATTTTTAACAACTAAATCTTTGTCTTCCTGACTTGAGACATACCCTGAAAGCTTCACTTCGCCATCATCATTGTACTCAGATTCAATAGAGTGTCGCCGCAGCCGTAGCCCCTCAATAGTGCTCTGTATCGCACGCTCAAGTTTTTCAAGCTCTCCAGCGTAACTCTGAAATGAGCAGCTAAGGAAAATCGAAAGTAATAGAATCTGTACACTGTAACGTATGCTCATAAAGATACCTGCGAGATCTTAAAAGTAGAGGAAGTATTATCCCTCGTTAGGAAGCATTAGAAAAGGTCAACAGGACAGTAAGGATTTTTGGCTTTCTAAGAGCGAAACGTCTGCTGCAATCTTGTTAGCGTGGAATCTTTAGCGTGTTCGGAAAACAAAGTAGCCAATCAATCGAAATCACCACAAAATTCACACATTGCTACTGCGTACGACCTCGTTGTTATCTCGTGCCTTATGAATGAACAGATTTTGAATGGCGCAAAGAATTCATATCTTTTTGACCTATTCGCGGCATTTTTTCTGACGCCAGTCTTGAAATATGGGAGATATGTTCAATGGGTTTGTTTTGAATTTGCTTAACTAACTTATCACCAGCAACTCGAGCTTTTTCACTTCTATCGTATACCAAGCGGGCCTTTCCCTCATGATAATCATCGCCTTCGACATCAATTTTTAAAATCAAGCGACCAGTACATTTGCCTTTTGAATCAAAAGTATATGTATAATCGCTCCTAAAAGGAATTTACCTGTATTGTCTGGCAAGCAAGATCATAGAACGCTAAAGGTTCTTTTCTAGAGAGTTGGTTGATTTATCACAGGTAAAAATAATTTTACTCAAATGAGATTCTTAGTCAAAACGTGAATAAATTCACCTATAGTGTTATCTTTGAGTTATGCGGACCGTGAAATAATAGCATTGGTTACTCACCCAAAAGAGAGGCGACAGGGCACGGGGTCATCGGTAAATTTTAAGGATTGAGACGTATATTCATTGAACGTGTACTCGAGAAACGAAGGCCAGAAGACTCGAGCGGAACGCCGCAAACTTTCAGAGTGAGAGCTGAAAACGATAAACCCCATACAAAAGTGATAAGTCGCCAGGTGCGCCGAAGTAGTATGGGGCTTAAATATGGGTAGTTGCTGATTTACTCACAGGTAAATCCCTTATTACCTCCCAATCCTTGGGGGTAACCTGCGAATCTATACAAAAGCAGGAACTGTGCCAGGCAGATTTTGCCTACTGAGACCTTTATATTACCTTAAAAGTGACAGAGCTAACTGAGGCTGCTGGTTTGCTTGAGCAAGAATGCTTGCTGCAGCTTGCTGTAGTATTTGAGTGCGAATTAGTGCGCTTGTTTCCTGGGCTACATCTACATCAGATATACGACTTTCGGCGGCCATGTAGTTTTCACGCAGTGAGTATAGATTATTTGCCGCTGTTCTTAGACGACTTTGATACGAGCCGAGCCAAGAGTTTTCTCTACCTATGCGATCTTGAACAGTATCAAGGAAACTTAAAACAGAGCGGGCATTTTCTTGGGTTAAAATGTTAAACTGCTGGATAGCACCTGTAGAGTTAGTTGACTGATTATAAATTCCAAGCTGAGTACCAGCCACGCCTCGAACTATAATTTCGGATACTCCATCGTTATTAATGTCCACTAGTCTAACAGTATCACCAGACAATACGCTTCTTGTGATCGGCCCTCTAAATGTTCCATCACCATTTCCGAAGTTAATAACAACACTACCACCTACGTCTCTGACTAATATGTCGATAATACCATCTCCATTGATATCTCCCATATCCATTGGACTAGAGTCACCTCCGCCGCTATACAAAGTACCGGTTTTAAATGTGCCGTCCCCGTTACCAATTTGAATTGAGATATTTCCACTACCTGAAGAAACGGAGGTAACGATATCTAATCGACCATCATTATTGATATCAAGTAAAAAGGAACCATTCTGCGATGATGCTGCAGGTGCTATGGTTGTTACGCCACTAAAAGTACCGTTCCCGTTTCCAAAGAAAACATAATTGTTGTCATTAGAGTTAATTAAGATATCAGATTTACCATCGCCGTTTATGTCACCAACTCTTGCCACAGAAGCAATATTTATGAGGCCAACATTAAAGCTTAGACCACTGCGGAATGTACCGTTTCCATTTCCAAACGCGATATACATCCTATGGTTAGCAGCCGAGTTGTTTGCCCCACCAATAGCATCTAAAATTCCATCACCGTTAACATCAGCAAAGGTCATGTTTTGAAGCACATCGTCCCCCGCTGGCAATGAAGTTGAGATTGTGTTGTTAATAGCAGCAGAAAATGTCCCATTACCATTTCCTAGGGATACATAGAAAATACCACTTCCATTACCGGTGCCCACTATATCTAATTTACCATCCTGATTTACATCAGCTAAAGAGACTCTATCAGTATATCCATGTGTCAGTGATTGTTCCGACTGAAACGTTCCGTCCCCATTACCTATTGCATATCTAACATCACTAGTAGCTGCGCCACTCCCCAAAATCATATCTGCAATACCGTCACCATTAATATCTCCAAGTTGCGAGTAACGTGTCCCAGAAGAAAAAGTTGCAGAATTCAACAAACTAATCTGGCCAGTGCCTATCTTTCGAGACAAGCCAACACCCGAGCCAACTTTCAACTGACTTCCACCAGCTTGAATAATAAGATCCATGGCAGAGCCATCTAGAAGTTGGCGGCCATTAAATGTAGTAGTGGCGGTAATACGATTAAATTCAGCGATCAAAGCTTGCGCTTCGTTATTCAACGATTCGCGTTGGGTCCTTCCATAAGTGCCGTTGGCAGATTGACTGGCCAACTCTTTCATTCTTATCGTCATACCAGATAAGGAAGACACAGCACCTTCTGCAATGCTCAGTGCGCTTATACCATCGCTAATATTTCGAATACCTTGAGAATATATTCTAGAATCGGATCTTAACGAAGTCGCTATCGCCATACCCGCAGCATCATCGCTAGCACGATTGATCCTCATTCCTGAAGATAAACGCTCGTAGGTACGCTCAAGCGCTTGGGATGCATCACCAAGTCTTCTTTGCGCACCTAACGATGCTATGTTCGTGCCTAAACGAATCGTCACAACGAGTAAATCATCCTTTCATATTCGTGAAAAAAAATTTTTCCACCTCACTCATTTGATCGTCAAAAAACTGGATTAAGTTAAGTAGTTAGTGGATATGCGATAGCACTAGAGATTGCAAAATCAACTAAAAAGCTATTTTTGTAAGAAATTTACCTAGTGGATCCTACTACGTTTCCTAAATCATCCAGTTCTGGACGATCATCAGCAACAGGCTTGGCTGCCTGGGCAGTACCTTTGTTAGTTTTTGAAAGAGTAGTTCCTATTCGCTCGGGATAACTTTCCTTTGGAAGAAACTTTGAAGGTGAAAGTTTAGCGTCGCCAAACCATCTGATAATAGCTTCTGCAGCTATCCGATGGCAGATCTCGTTAGGATGGAAATCCTGCCCTACTATTACTTGCATTCTATCTAACGGGATTCCTTCAAACTGCTGATAAAGATCTAAAGAAGGGATAGATAGATTTTCCATCAGTGATTTAACTTTAGTGTGAATTGGATGGAATGGATAATTCTTATCCAACGGAATACCAAAAAGTGGAAACACAACTGCGCCCACTGGAACGTTTTTGGCGTTTGCAATTTTAGATATTTTTGACCAACTAGACTCAAAATTTGCCCAGGTTTTAGGTTGCTCGAACAGGTCGAAAAACTTCTTTACATACTCATCATAGGTTTTAGTGTTATGTATACGCTTTAAAACAAAAGCTAGCGAGTGCCAATAATTAAATATAGGGTTCTTAAGTTCTAAGTCGCCAAATTTATTTCTTTCACGAAATAACTGAGTAAGAGTCGACCCAACCGATGACTCCTTTCGGCTTTTTCTTGCTCGATACATTGATAGAGGACCTGTTGCTAATTCTAAAATCCAGATTGATGACGACATTGTTACTTACGTAACAGAGAAAGACCCAAAGACCCACGAATTTTCTGCTCTAGAATTCTTAGCTAGGGTTACTGCCCACATTCCTAATAAATGGGAATCTACTACTCGGTATTACGGCGCTTACTCCTCTAGGACTAGATCTGTTCAAAAGAAGACAGTCGACTAATAACTCTAGCCCTGAAAAAAATTTCTGGTACAGGGTAACTTTGATTTCTTAATGATTACGGGAGGTTAAAAGTGCCTGAGGGTTGCCTTGTACCAAATCTAGATTCTAATTCCATAATCTGAAGTAAGGAACCAATAAAAGTCCGGGGATAGGAAAATCAAACCTATTATTTGCAGCTTTCTATTTTATTTCTGATTATACTCGTTAGAATATTTTCAACGACTTTGTTATGAGCATCTTTCATAGCAACAAAATAAGTAAGCTGCTCGTACCCACTTCGAATGCCAAATACTGAACAACTAGATAAAATTGTCTTAAGAGATGTAAAGGATACAATACCGAGTAAAAGTCGCTTCATTTAGTCAGACTACGATACGGCTATACTTAGCACAATTGTTGCGGCTTTAAGCAGGATTGATGAGATGCTGTCAGGAGAAAACTATGCGGATCGCTATTATCGGAACTGGAAATGTCGGAACGACTCTCGGAGCGGCGTGGGTCTCTCGGGCATTCGCTCCAGAGACCTTGTGGTGGAGTGTTATCAAAAAGCTTGTATTACGTTAAAGCATTTTTTTGTAAAAATGAGAGTCCCCTAATTAACCAAAGATGAAGCGTGGAGACACCCTTGATTGAATGCTGTGCCCTGCTGATCCCGCTGATGAAGCGGAATGACTCAAATCTGAATTGATATTCCCACCGTCGCCACCATTGCCACCGCATGCACCACCTCCGCCACCGCCGCTTCTTATTTGATTCTGTACTACTCCGCTGCCAGCACTTTGGCTACTTCCACCCAAAACAGAAATGGATCCACTTGTAGATATAGTTGGTGATATAAGGTAGACAATTCCTCCGCCACCACCACCACCGGGTGCTGAATTAGCAGCAGCTGGACCACCATCTCCGCCTTGTGCGCTGATTAAACTACCCGCAGTAGTAACAATCCGATTTTCTGATCCAAAAACTACTACGCCACCAGCTCCACCGCCACCACCAGCACCAAGAGCTGAGAACCCATTACTTAAAACAGTCCCCGTGACACGTATTTGTTTTTCGCAAAGTAATACGAAACTACCGCCTCCTGCACCTCCAGTTTCTACAAGTCCTGGAGCACCGCCGCCTCCTCCAAAAAGACCAGGGTACCGTATTTGCATCGCCTGCGAAGACTCAAGTCCTAAACCACCCGACCCACCGATGACAGTATCAACACTTTGAGAGATGTCGCCGAAACCTGCACTCCTTCGGGATATTCCGGGGTGCGCAGGACTAGAACCCCGATCAATACCGAAGCCAGTTGAAACATCTGGACGTTTGCCTCCTCCTGCGCTGGTCAATACAGAGAGAGTTCCAGCAATATCACAAGAACCACCGGTGACACGTATTACAGTACCGGAGGGAACGGAAAGTGTTGCACCCGCTTCTATGAAGAAATCACGATATGCGGTATTGCCGGTATTAAGAGTGACGTTCTCACCAGTGCGGACTCGAAGGGTGGGAGAGTTTCCGGCGAAACTTCGTCTGCCCGCTTGGCTGATACCAAATATCTCAAATCCATGCGGAATATTATATTTATTTTTGCCAAGGCATCCGAGGACACCCGTGGAGGAAAACACACCTCTATTATTTCCTTCGCAAAGACCTTGCGCATGCACATATTCTAGACTGAGAGTCGAAAAAAATAAGCTGCTAAAGAAGCAAAATATAAAAGGATTAAAAGATTGCTTCATAGTACCCATCGAATTAATCAGAATTAATAGCTGTAAACGCGGTGATGCTATCATCCGTTGATCAGACTTGCCAAGTTGAAATTTGTGGTACAGGGTAACTTTGATTTCTTAATGATTACGCGAGGTTAAAAGTGCCTGAGAGTTGCCTTCTACCAAATTTACTTACGTAACAGAGAAAGACCCAAAGACTTACGAATTTTCTGCTCTAGAATTCTTAGCTAGGGTTACTGCCCACATTCCTAATAAATGGGAATCTACTACTCGGTATTACGGCGCTTACTCCTCTAGGACTAGATCTGTTCAAAAGAAACAGTCGACTAATAACTCTAGCCCTGAATCAACATCAACGCTTATCCCCTGCGCCTTGGAACCTCAATCTATAAGAAAAGCTTCCAAATCCTGGGCTTCCCTCATAAAGCGTGTATTCGAGATTGACCCGCTGATTTGTCCAAAGTGTAGTTCCACTATGCGAGTTGTCTCTTTTATTACTAATTCTAACGAAATTAACAGGCTTCTTAAAAATCTTGGTATTCCTGCTTGGACTATCCCTGAACCAATTAAGTCCAATGCTCCTCCTAGTACTAAACCTTCCACTATTCCTTATGATGAGTGATTCTCTTTAAATCTATGTCGGCTAGAAAAGTGCCAATTCGATATCCCCTGCCCTTAAACTAATTGCTCAACCAAAGTTCAATAGCTTAGATACGATAGTCATTTTCTAACCTTCTGGTAAAAATCAACCAAATTGCTTCAATCGCTGAATGTACGATACTAATGTGGCTTCTTCTCTGACTTTCCACGACCCTGAACTAGAATTGGCCTCGGTTGGAGTTTTGATTTTTCCTACTCGTGACGAAGGACAGTCTTTTTCAAATGTTAACCACTATATCATTAGCCTTGAAAGCATGAAGTATTAAAGTTAGAAAGAGCCTGTTGAAGCTCAGAAGACCCACAGAAATTTACTCCATCAAGT
>JBILLA010000113.1:0-8266 GCA_044376365.1 Bdellovibrionota bacterium
AAATATTTTCTTTTCATAGCGCTACCTACTCGTACTACAACATTAACGTTTCGGATTCTTTGAAGGAGATTTCAGTCCAGCACCAGCTCGTACAAGAATCTTCTCGGGCGTGAGGGAGCCAAGTTTATACCCAGCAGGCAATTCAACCTGAACTGGCACACTCACTCCACGCTCATCAAGCAGGGCTGGAACCTTTACAAAGGGCAAAATTTCACTTTCACGAATGTCTCGGATTTTACTTTGTGTGCTCACAACTGTGACTTTGACAATCCGTGGCGTCATAACAACAGCAGATTCTCCACTTTGTCGCACTTCAATGGGAACATCATCAAAGGCTCTACGAGCATTCATTGGGGCAACAGTGACTTTCACACGAACGGTAGGCTGATTTGATTCAACGAGTTTTCCTGGCATGCGCAATGATACTTCGTCAGTAAAAGAGTCTCTGATTTCCCGCAGATCGACTGGCACCGTCTGTACAGAAGACAGATCTTTTATTTCACTTTCTGGACCAGTCAACACAATCGTCGACGGAGATGTTGATACTTGTTCAAGCTGAAAATCACTTGGGACTTGCCCAATGAGTGGAACTTTTATCTGCAACTCTTTGCCCAGTTTCTTTTCTACTGAGAACGAAACAGTTGATGGTTCTATACTTAAGACTTGCAACGGAGGCTCGATGCCAAGTTCATTTCTGGTAATTTGTGCAGTAAATTTAGTATCAACAGACTCTGGGATTTTAAGCCGAACAGTTGGTGGTGTTGCGACAAGGCGATTCACAAGGAATGAGGGGCCACGAACTTCAACCTCGACCTGCTTCTTTAACTGCCACAGCACCATACGATTTGATGGAAGATCACGAACATCGACACTGACAGGAATACGGGCAGAGGTAATATTGCTCTCACTATTCACAAACAGCCACAAGAGAAGCGCAATAACAACCGATAACAGACGAAGGCCTAGATGCTTCATAGCCCCCTCGCAAGCTTAGCTTCAGTTTGTGTACCCATCGGTTGAGCCGACGTATAGCGAATCAATGCATCACGGAGTTGTGTGCCATCAAGATTTCGGATCAGGCGGCCTTCTCGAGCTAATGAAATCGATCCTGTTTCCTCAGAGACAACAACCACAACAGCATCGCTGCGAGAAGAGATACCAAGAGCAGCCCGGTGACGAGTACCAAGATTTGGATCAAGTTCAGGATCGAAGCTCAGGGGTAACACACAGCCAGCAGCTTTAATTCGATCTCCTTCAATAAGAACAGCACCGTCATGGAGCGGCGATTCTTTAAGGAAAATTGAGAATAAGAGTTTTCTGCTCACAAGAGAGTCAACCAAGATACTATCTTCAATAAGATCCTCGAGACCCACTTCTCGCTGAATTACCATCAGTGCACCCAGTCCAGCCTTACTCATCTTTTGAGAGACCAAGGTGATATCTTCCACTGTTTTGTTATAGACAGTTTTGCCACGATGACGAAGCACCGGCTGTAGCCCAACTTTGGTCAGACCACGACGAAGCTCATCTTGAAACAGGATAACAACGACAACAATAATTGCTGAAAGAAAATTTCCTAGGATCCAGTCAACTGTAACGAGACCAAGCTGTTTTGAGAGCACAAACATCAACACGATAATCGTGAGTCCCGCAAGCATTGGCACCGCTCGGGTGCCTCGGATCAGCAACAACACTCGGTAGACAATGAACGAGACGAGTCCAATATCAACAAGATTCTTAACTATGAGATATTGGCCATTCATCATCTTATACAGTTACAGCAACAGTGCCAATTTTATACGGCGGCAACTCTTCTCCCTTCACAATTGCTTCAATAAGAGTACTATCAAGTGTTTCTCGCTCAAGCACTGCTTTTGCCATACGATGTAGGATCTCAAGGTTTTCAGAGAGTACTTTTTTCGCAAGGTCATAGGCAGTATGGAGGATTTTCTCAACTTCCCTATCGATCAAATCCTGTGTCGCTTCTCCGTGTTCACGTGGCTTACCAATATCACGACCAAGGAACATATGTTCATCACGACCACTGAAATGAATAGGGCCAAGTGAACTCATACCCCACTCGGTAACCATACGACGAGCAACATCAGTCGCTTTTTGGATATCAGAGCTTGCACCTGTGTTCATATCATGAAAAACAAGCTCTTCGGCTACACGGCCACCGAAAAACACTGCTAATTCATCATCCCAATATTTTTTCGAATAGGTATGTCTATCTGCTTCGGGTAGCTGCTGCATAAGACCAAGCGCCATACCTCTAGGAACGATGGTAAGCTTATGCACTGGATCTGCATTCGGCAGAAGTTTCGCCACAAGCGCATGTCCAGCTTCATGGTATGCAGTTGTCTCTTTCTCTTTTTCAGTAAGCAAGAGCGAGCGACGCTCGGTACCCATCATGACTTTATCTTTTGCATACTCAAAATCAGATGCTGTAACCTTATCTCTATTATTTCTTGCAGCCCACAGAGCAGCTTCATTCACTAAGATCTCTAGATCAGCACCAGAGAAACCGGGCGTTCCGCGAGCAACAACATTAAGATCCACATCATCGCTGAGTGGCACTTTCTTGGAATGCACTTTCAAGATCCCAATTCGACCATTGATATCAGGACGAGGAACGACAACACGTCTATCAAAACGGCCTGGGCGCAGTAATGCTGGATCAAGCACATCAGGTCGGTTCGTTGCAGCAATAAGGATGACACCTTCATTGCTCTCGAAACCATCCATCTCAACAAGAAGCTGGTTCAGGGTCTGTTCACGTTCATCATGTCCACCACCCAGTCCAGATCCTCGGTGTCGACCGACGGCATCAATTTCATCGATAAAAATAATGCACGGCGCATTCTTCTTACCCTGAATGAAAAGGTCACGTACACGAGACGCACCAACACCAACAAACATCTCAACGAAATCTGAACCAGAAATACTAAAGAACGGCACTCCTGCTTCACCAGCAATTGCCTTCGCCATAAGCGTCTTACCAGTACCAGGGCTACCAACAAGAAGCACCCCTTTAGGAATTCGGCCTCCAAGCTTTGTGAACTTCTTTGGATCTTTTAGAAATTCAATGATCTCTTCAAGCTCAGCACGTGCTTCATCTATCCCTGCTACATCTGCAAAGGTTACCTTATTGTGGCTCTCTGTCAGGAGCTTTGCTCGTGATTTACCAAAACTCATTCCTTTACCAGCGCCCATCTGCATCTGACGCATCAAGAAGAACCAAATTCCAAGGAAAAGAAGAATTGGAAAGATCTGAGAAAGCAATGCAACGTACCAGGACTGACTCTCTTGAGGCTCAACAAGAATGTTTACTTTATTCTCACGGAGTTGCGGAATGAGCTCTGCATCAGCTTGCGGAGAAATAGTTCGGAACTCACCAGTCTTGTCATTACGCTGCCATGTTATAACTTCACCTTGGATGGTCACCTGCTTTACTTTGTTATCATCAACAAGCTGGATAAAATCCGAGTATGAAACTTCATGGGTTTGCTGAGCCCCCTTATTCACAGCAGAGAACACAGAAACCATCGCAAGTCCGACGATGATCCAAAATAAAATATTTTTAGCAAAACTGTTCAAAGTATAATCCTTTTAATACAAGCAATCCTCAGCAAGCACCGTATGAGCTGCCGTGAAATCGGCAGTGGTACAGACATCGTAAGCGTACGGATATTTTAATAATTTTAAGTGGTTTGGGGCAAGTTAGTGAATAGGGTGAAAAACTGGCTCAGCTACGAGAGTGGAAAGGGTCAAAATGAGGATGATATTAATCTTTTTTAAGGATTATCGGCTATCAGCTCTCCGCCAACTATGAATCTTCAAATCGAACTTCACCATCAACCCGACGAATGGTTTTGCCATGGGGAAGCTGTAATTGTGGAGCATTTGAAAGGAAAAAATCGGCAAGCCTGAGTCCTGCGCGACGCCCAAGTCGTAGACTGAATTCATCAAAAAAGAGCTTATCCATAAGTCGCCAACGAACCGCATTTGGAGATTCCTGCAAGAGATGGACAACCTGATGCTTCCAGGGTTTTGAATATTTCTTATGAGGACTCAATCTCGCTTCAAGAGAAACTAGAAGCTCATATAATACGGCTTCTGCCTCTTGGGTCTGTGTAATTTGATCATCGATGGCATCATCAACGGAAGGGCCATACTGTTCTCGAAGCATGGGTATGACAATATTCCTTGTCCGATTTCGCAGGAAACTATTATCTTGGTTAGTCTCATCTTCCATCCAGGTGATTTTGCGCTTTGCTGCGTAATCAAGAATCTGCTCTCTGGTAAATGACAACAACGGTCGCAGTAGTGAACGTCGCTCCTCATAGGGAGCCATTGCATGGAACGGTTTATTCGAAAATAACCTCATCAAAAAAAGCTCATGCTGATCACTTTTCGAGTGTGCCGTCACCACAGCATCCACGCTCAAACGATCCTGAAGCTCTTTAAAGAACGCATAACGAACTTGACGTCCCCAATTTTCAGTATTTCCTGTCAATGGCGGTGTTGCGTCAAGAGTCTCACAGGTAAAGCCATAGCTCTCAGCAAGCGACATAACAAAGTGAGCATCACGAGAGCTTGTATCACGAAGGTGATGATTGACATGAGCAACGATAATACGACGGTCGCTATGATGTTGCTCTGCAAGCGCATCAAGCAGCACAACAGAATCAACACCACCACTCACTCCAACAATGAGGGCACGGTAAGGTTTAATCGCCTCTTGTACTGCTTCAAGAAGCAGCCTGTCGCCCGCATCAACCACGAGTGCTATGCCTTGCGAATACTGACTTTCTTAATTTCGGAACGCGCTTGTCGCGAACGAGGAAGATGTATTGTTAAAATGCCATCTTTCACTGACGCATCAATCGCATCCTCTTCGACTTCAAAGCTTAGCGGAATAGTTCGTTGGAATGCTCCATACAGCCACTCAGAACGACGAACACCAGACTCTGCTGTTGCTTGAGAGAACTCTTCTTTACGCTCTCCTCGTATCGAGAGCTCTGATTTATTGAGGGAAATCTCAATATCCTCAACTTTCATCCCTGGCACTTCGGCACGTACGGTTAATCCTGGTTCATCTTCATGAATCTCAAGGCGAGGTATAAAGCTCTGCGTCTTATCAAGCGTTAGATTTGAAATATCACCAAAATTAGTGATGATATCATCAAGAAGCCCTGCTACTTGCTTTTGTACCAGTGAAATCGGAGACAAACGAATCCTCTTAACTGGTGTTGTCCAACTGTTATTCATACATTCCTCCGCATAAAGATAATGGAACACTCTACGCCTTTAGTAAGGACTGAGTCGAGCAAATTCAAGGGGGAATGATTCGGTGCTAACCCTTTCTGAACTTATCAAGGCTCAGGGCACCTGCACCAGTAAAGAGGAGGCTTACCGAGGAGGCCAAGAGGATAATATCCTTGTTAAAGAGCTCGCTACTACCCTTAGGATAGATGCCAAAAAGGTAGACGAAAATGGCTAAGAGCAGCGACATGATAAGGCCAGCCAACGTAGTGCAGAACCCTACAATCAACATAACTCCAGAGGCAACCTCAAGGTAAGGCGTAATCACCCCGATGACCATTGCCAGTGGCTTTGGGATAAGGGAAATTGACTCGATAATCTTAAGGAAGGCCTCCATGTTCTCAAGCTTTAACATACCAGCGAGAACGAAATATGACCCCAGGGTACAGCGTAAGAATAATGGCCCGTACGCAGCATCTCCAATTGGCTCATTCATCTTCATAGGGCATAGTGTACGGGGCAAATAAAGACTCGCACAATTGGTTATTATGGCAAAACTATCTATTTTTATCTTTCGACGAGACCTTCGCCTTGAAGACAATACTGCACTCAATGCTGCATTAAAGCACTCAGAGAAAGTCATTCCAGCATTCATTTTAGATCCTCGACAAGTACACGATCATCCTTACCGCAGCGTGCCTGGTCAGCAATTTTTATTTCAAAGCCTGCGCGAGCTTGATGATGCGCTTATCAAACATGGCTCCTCACTGCACCTCTTCTATGGCACTGCAGAGCAGATACTCGACGAACTGCTTGAATCTCATCCGATTGATGCTGTGTTTATTAATCGTGACTACACACCATTTAGCACCGCACGTGATGAACGACTCTTTGCACTTTGTCAGAAACATAATCGTCAATTTTTTGCTCTGCACGATACCTTACTCCATGAGCCACGAGAATCAGTCAAAGATGACGGCAAACCATACACTGTCTTTACTCCGTTTTTTAAGAAAAACAGCAAAAAAGATCCCGCTCAAGTCCAGCCACTTGCTGCTCATGCAAAGTTTGGAACAATCACTATTCCACAGCGACACTCTCGCTCCCTCCTCGATGAACTCGCATTACCTCCGATGCAGCATTGCTTTATGCAAGGTGGTAGATCTGAAGGACTCAGAATCTTAGATACAAAACTATCGACACTCACCGATTACAATACCAGCCGTGACATCCCTGCTCTTGATGGCACCTCTGGACTGTCTGCACACCATAAGTTTGGAACAGTCTCAATTCGAGAAAGCTACTGGCGTGCAAAAAAACTGCTTTCTGCTGAGAATAGATTTATCTCTGAGCTCTACTGGCGTGATTTTTATAGCTGCATTGGTTACTTTTTCCCAAATGTCTACAAGGAAGCATTCCAGAAGAAATTTCAAAACGTGCAATGGGATGAAGACGAAGATAAATTTTTTCGTTGGTGCAGAGGTGATACTGGATTTCCCATCGTTGATGCAGGCATGCGACAGCTGAACGAAACTGGTTGGATGCACAATCGTGTGCGCATGATTGTTTCTTCTTTCTTAATGAAGGATTTACATATTAGTTGGCAGTGGGGAGAGCGCTATTTTGCTCAGCGACTGATTGACTATGATCCAGCTGTCAACAATGGTGGCTGGCAGTGGGCTGCTTCAACAGGGTGTGATGCGCAACCATATTTTCGCATCTTTAATCCGTGGCTTCAGCAGGAAAAATTTGACCCGAATACTGGTTATATACGGCGCTGGGTTCGTGAGCTTGAAGGATTTTCTTCAAAAGAGATTCACAGTATTCCCAAGACTGGCAAGAAGCTTGGTAGCTACCCCATGCCAATGCTTGAGCATGGGGCAGAAAAAAGGATCACCGAAGAGCGCTATGCAGCGGCTCTCTCGGTGCAATCATGACTAGTCATTCACAAATTTATGAACAAGTGCCGCGATAATGCCGCCAACAGTTGTTGCACCACCATACATGACAAGAACGACAGGATTAAAATTGCCATTAAGAAGCGCAACAAGCCATGGCCCAACACCTACTGCAGGGTTGAATGCGCCACCAGAGAGTGAACCGAAGCAAAAAGCCATTGCAGTGACCGTTAAGCCAATCGCAAATCCGTAAATAAAATTGCCTTCAGTCTCTTTCGTCGCAGCAACAGCAAGGACAACGCTGACCAGCATAAAGGTTCCAAGTACTTCTAAAAGACAGGCAACTGGTACCGAAGTGGTTGCTCCATGCATTGGCAGAAGCGTGTTTCCAGTAACCTGCGTAAACACAAGAGCTGCACAAGCTGCACCGAGTATCTGCGCAACTGCATAGCGAATAAAATCTGCAACGCTCATGTTTCCACGAACAAGTAAAGCAGCAGAGACCGCAGGATTATAATGACCGCCTGAAACGTGGCCGCCAATATAGATAACCGCAGCAAGTGTTAAGCCTATAGCAAGTGGATTCGCACTCAAAGCAATTGCCGTGACTAAGAAGAAGGTACCGATGAATTCAATAAGTAGTTTTTTCATGGGCATTAGTTACCCATAAACGGAATATCTGGCAACCATAAAAAAACAAAGTACCCCACATTAAGCTTTTTGCTTATGGCGCGGTTGACAGATCGGTTCGATAGGTCACTTTGATGTTGGATTCATCGCCAAGAACAACATGAATCGGATGCAGGGGCTCAACCATTGAAGCATCATCAGTGGGATTTCCTTTATACGTGCGATGCGCTTGCTCTATGAGGTCAAAGCGAAACGCTTGCGGCGTTTGGACTCGGAATATTTTCTGACGTGGCAAACTACGCTCAACACGATGCGTCACGGGATCCACCATGATAAGAGAATCTGTCGATGGTATTGCTGTGGTCACAGCAGCATGCTTGACCACAGCCTCTTTTGTCCTCGTCAGAACGTCAGCGGTCACAAAGGCGCGAGCTGCATCATGAATCAGTACAAAGCTAGTGGACTTTTCT
>JBILLA010000013.1:0-24345 GCA_044376365.1 Bdellovibrionota bacterium
CTCTCGCTCGACAAAAAGAACGAAGACCTGATCGTGTTTGCGCAAGAAGCTATACCCGATCAAGGAGAAGCAATCATTGTGCGCCTTGAAGATGGTCGATCCTTCTCGCTTCGTGTCCAGCGCGCTTCTGCAGAATTCCCTCGAGATGATCTCATCAAGATTAATGATTCTCGTGATAGCAGCCTTCCCACTGATGAAGAAGAGCCCCAGTATCGTGAAAAAACATTTCAATACGCACCACCAACAGCAGTATCAGGGCTTGTTCGAGAGATGATGCTTTCAACTGAATTTGGCAAAAAATCTATCGCAGGGTACCGCGCAAGTGACCGTTATAAAGGACAGGTTGTTCTTGATGACGGAACGATTCGTGCGGTTGTCGAAAATATCTTCATAGGATCAAACCTATGGGGCTATGTCGTCACAGCTCAAAATCAGCTCGATACGACTCAAAAAATTAACCCCGCAACCTTTCGTCTTGATGGAACCAGAGCTATCTCTGCAAACAACTGGGAGCTTGCACCAAAGCCAGTGACCGTTGAGCAGCAAGTAGCAGGCAAAGATAAAGCTAAAATTTATATTGTAACAAGGTCACGGTGATCCTATGTCGCAGAAGCTAACTGACTTAATCACAAGAATAAAAACAGAGCGCAAATTTACGTTCATCGCTGTGATGCTTGGAGGTGCAATTCTCTTCCTGGTCTTATCAAGCGAGCCTAGTCCTGTCCAACGTAAGAAAGTTGGTAAAACTGCCAATGAGAAAGCTGCAACGCTTGCTCAAAAGGAAGCATACGATGACATCATTACTCGATTTCAATCTGACCTTCAGACATTACGTGAAGATAATAAGGTTGCACGTAACGAGTCTGCAGAGCTCAAAAAATCGATGAAAGATTATGAAGAGCGTACAGCGCAGATCTTCAATCAAATTATCAAGAAACTCTCTGATCAACCAAGTGGTCAACTTGCATCTGGTGGAGCTGGTGGACTGCCACAACCCAATGTGAATGGCCTACCACCACGACCAGTTAACGTACCTGGCGGCAGCGGCGATGGTATGTCCAATAACATTGAGGATGTATCACTTTCGAATCAAGAACTCGAATCCTTTGGTATGGACGTTAAACAAGTTGCGCCTCCTGCGCCGCCACCACCACAAAAAGTTGCATTCATCGGTGCTGGTGACTCAGTTCGAGTGAAGCTCCTTGCAGGTGTGAATGCGCCCACCGATGGCACACCGTATCCAGTAGTCTTTAAGCTCGTCAGCGATGTCTTTGGACCTGATGGTTCCGCGCTCCCTATAGGCGAGGCACGAGTCATTGCTGCTGCGCAAGGTTCATTAACTGATTCACGTGCACTCTTCCGTTTAACGAGTGTCAACATTCGACTCCCTGATGGACGTCGTAAAGTGCTTAAGGCAGACGGGTGGATCGTAGGTGAAGATGGTATTCGTGGTATGTCAGGTGTCTTAATCGATCCGATTGGTAAAGCAATCGGCGGTGCAGGATTTGCTGGATTTGTTCAGGGCGTTGGACAGGGACTCTCTGCTGCAAACCAATCTGTAAGCACAGACATAAGAACAGGAACAACAGCTTCCGTTGTTACTGGAAACATAGCTCAATTTGCTGCAGGACAAGGACTTTCTCAATCAGCAAATGAATGGAGCGGGATAATCCGCGAGCGCCTTCAAAACCTTGTGCCTGTTGTACAGGTCCTCTCAGGTCGCGAAGCAACAGCGGTATTTGCCAAGAACGTGACGATATCTGGGCTCTATGATCAACTTGAGGAAGATGACACCAGCGCAAATTCAGTTAGCGAGTAACATATAC
Organism: Bdellovibrionota bacterium; assembly: GCA_044376365.1. Classification (GTDB taxonomy): domain Bacteria; phylum Bdellovibrionota_C; class UBA2361; order UBA2361; family JBIKWN01; genus JBIKWN01. The sequence continues at coordinate 1,827 of JBILLA010000013.1, forward strand.
AGATATAGGTAGGAAAACTATGAAACATAATCTTCGAACTTCATTCCTAAGCATCGGCCTTGCTGCACTCCTTACGGGCTGCGCAAGTACCTCAAATCTGCTGAACCCATTCTACGAAACACCAACACCTGAGGCTCAAATGGGAGAGCGTTCCGATCGCGCACTCAATGAATCAGAGGGTAAAGCTGAAAAAGCTCGTGCTGCTTTTGAAGCTATGAGTGAATACAACGCTGCACAGACACCGCGACCATATGACCCTGTGATGCAGCCTTCGGTTGTCCGACTTATGTGGGTTCCTGATCGTGTGAACAAGCATGGCGATCTTATTCCAGCACACTACTACTACTTAAAAGTTTTAAGTGATCGCTGGGCAGTATCGGATGCGTTCGAACTTGAAGCACAGCTCAATAAAGGTGGAAGCGGCGCATCGGGTGGAGCAGTATCAAATGTACCGTTCACCACCAAAGACGATATGGATGCAAGTAAATAATAACAGAAACTCGTGGGAGCAAGCGCAGTGAAAAATTTTTTATGTCGTTTAATCGGTCTTATAAGCGTCATTGGTATCGCCAGTGCTTGCACACCTCGCTACACTGGTCCTGAGTATTTGACGACTCCTCGACAGACACCACCGCAGCCTGTCTATAACCGCGTTATGATGGCTCGACCAGCAGAGGTACTGCCTTCTCGTAAGGTTACCTTTCAGAATGCTCCAAAAACATCGCCAATATTACACCTCGAGGTGAACAATGTTTCACTTGAACAAGCAACTCGTGAACTTGGTTCTCTCGCACGCTATCGTACCTATACGGCAGCTGCAGTTGCTGATAAAAATATTTCACTGGACGGTGTTGGGACAATTGATGAACTTGCCGATACTTTAGGTAGAGAAGCAGAGGTCTATGTCTCGGTGGATCATGGCAACCATGAGATTAGAGTTTTGCCACCCAAAAAGACTTCGGCAAAACTGTATGGGAAATAGATGACAAGTCTTAATCGCACGACGCGACAACGATTATTTCAGGACGAAGAACTTTTCAATCACCTGCTGCCATTTGCACGATATGATGCAGAACACGGACTCTTTGTTCATGCAGATGCATCACTATGGTCCATGTATGAACTTGAGCCAAAGTGGCTCACGTCAACATCAGATTCAGATGCATTCGATCTAACCAAACAGCTCCAAGAACTCCTCGATTCTCTTGATCCAGATATATCATGTCAGTGCTCTTGGATAACAACATTTGATGTCGACGGTGTCTTAAGAAATTCCTTAAACAGCTATCCAGTATCAGGACCTGCAGGATGGATGGCCAAACGTTGGATTCGCATGATGTACCAAGCATCACGCAGCTCTAACATCGGTCGACGTCCTCGACGCATGAGACTCCTTTTTATGTTTCGCTTTGATCCTGCTTGGAAACGGGGCAATCTTTTGCAAGAGCTCAAAAAATCTATTCAGGCGCTCTTCCACGATCCAGGTAAAAAATCAAAAGAAGAAAAATCGATTGAATACACTGGATACGCTAATAAATTCAAAGGTGTCGTCGAAGGAAAAGCGATGAAGCTTCGCGACCTTGGCCTCAAACCAAAAAATATTGATGGACAGGGACTGATTAATATCCTGTTCCCGCTCCTCAATCGACGCAGCATCAAGCAGTCTAAAATTCGTGGTGGAAGAAAAATCTCTCTTCCAATTCCTCTCTTTGATAAAACAGAGCTCCTCTCGAATCAGATCTCCGAAACTCCCGTCAAGCATCCACGGGATGGTATTATTATCAAAGATGGAAAGGTCTATCGCAGCGTTTCCATGGTGAAGCCACCAAAGAATCTGCTACCACTTATGGTTGCACCACTGCAGGGGACACCGTACGAAAATATTTTGACCATCACCTACTCCAAGGATGATGTGCAAAAACAGATCGCGCGACTCGACAACTTGGATGCAACACTGGGATACCGCGAAAATACTGCTCGTGGTCGTTCCAACCAAAAAGTAACAAACCAAATTCAGCAAGTACGAGCAGCGCGTCAAGAACTCTACAATAACCAGACACAGCTTGTACGAGTTGGGCTGCATCAAACATTTATCTGTCAGACTGAAGATGAGGCCATTCGCGCAACCTCTGAAGCGCTTGCTACGTTCCCACAACTCTACGGTGCTCGAGGCATGGTGCATGAAATCACTGACCTTGCGTGCATGATAAATTCGCTTCCTGGATGTTACGATCCAACAACCGATGGTGCTGGATGGACAAATCTCTTGCGCTCTTCTCGTGCTTCACGGCTCTTCCCTCTTTGGGGGAATTGGCGCGGCAGTGAAAATCCACTATTCGTTTTACCAAGCTTATGGAATCGAGAACTTGTTGGTTTCGATTTCTATGATTCCAACGTCGCACCAAACGTCCTTATCAGTGGCGTATCAGGCGCGGGTAAAAGCTATCTGCTCTGTTATATTCTGATTACCATGAACCGTGGGCATTTCTCGCCTACAACGGATGGTCGATACCTTGAAAAACCTCCTATTACTTTTGTATTTGATAAAGGAATGACGGGACAACCGTGTGGTTTTGAAAAAGTTGCCAAGCTCTTCGGAGGAAAAATCTACGAAGCGACTCCTTCAAAAGCTCCATCTATGAACTTCCTTGCACGCCTTGGTGAGACACCTCCCGATCCAACGCACGACGACTACAAGGATCTTGTGGATATGTGCGCCGATATCATTGCAGATATGGCAAGCGAAACTGCTGTCGGGGTTGATCGTCTTGGTAAAAATGTTATCACCGAATGTTTAGTTGAAGCGCATCGTGTGTATCGCTCTGGACCTATGCGTCGTGAGCTTATCCTCAGCGATGTCGTCTCGGTACTGCGTGCTCCAAAAAAAGTCTCTGAAAATGATGAGATGGTCCTTCGGCGACAACGACTCTCACAGATGCTTGCTGACTACCATGGCGATGGCACCTATGCACGATTCTTTGATCGACCAGGAGCATTAAAGCTTAAAGAGCGCTTCATCGTATTCGATCTAAAAGCACTCAGCCGAAATCCTGATCTGCAGCGAGTGTTCCTCAAAGTTGCCATGCTGTGGGCAGATACAGTGATGAATGATCCAAAAGAGCTTGATACTCGAAAAGTACTTGTTTTTGATGAAGCACATGACCTGATAGGAAAGACTTCTGTAGGTACGATTGAAACTGCCTTCAGACTATACCGAAAGCGTAAGGGTATTGTGATTGCAGCTTCTCAGTCTGGTGAAGATTTCTATGTTGGCGCAGGTGGGCAAGCAATTGTTCAAAACAGCGCTCATAAAATATTCCTTCGCCAGGATCCTGCGAAGTTTCATATGACAGCTCAAGCTTTCAATTTATCTGAGCAGCAGCAGAATGTAATCTTACAGCTACGAACTATCAAAGGAATTGAGTCGCAATTTTTCTTGATGAGTGACATGGGCGAAGGCGCACTTTGTTTACCAGTAGAGCCTGCGTTTTACTGGGCAAGCACGAACAACGGGGACGACAACCAGCTCTTTAATGATGTTTTGATGCGATGTGGTGGAAATTTCTGGGCAGCGCTCGAGCAGATTGTTAAGATTGCACCATACGGTGTTGCAGCAGCGCGAGGCCCGGCCCCCGACCCAACCTCCTCAGCCCAAGAGCCCACCGCCAATTTAGCACTGAAGAGTCTCAAGGACCTTTCATAGATTAGTTTAGGGAGTATCTTATATGGATAAAAAAGCGAAAATAATCATAACTTTCAGTGTGTTAGGGGGGCTACTGACTGGCTGCTCTACAGCTCCTGCACCAATCATCATTGAACCTAGCGTGAACCACGAGGCTCTTGCTCGCGATGGTATCGCACCTCACATATGGGAGGAACCGATGGTTGACGTTATAGATGTCCCACCTGGAACAGATCCAGAAGGTCACTATTATCGTCCTGCTCATCAGGAGGTTGTAGAGATTCGACAAGGACGTTGGCAGTACTACAAAGATAAAAAATAGCCGATACTAAAGCTCTATGAGTCTTATTGACCCAAAGCACCTCGTTGCCCCATTTAAAAACACTGTGCACATTGTCACAATCGTATTCCTCGTGATTCTTTTCGCAGTATTTCGCCTTGCGACTGGGTCCATTGAGATAACTTCAGGAGGGTTCTCCAATATGAAGCCTGGTCTTATTCCTGAATCAGCTCCAAAGCCGTCGCTTCCAGTGATGCCGAGTAAAGAACCTAATGCCGATTCACAAGGACTTCAAGATATTGAGAAAGCACTGGGTATTAATAAGTGATTATTAATAAAACATGGCGCTCGGAATTGCTCCTCATAGCGCTTTTTCTCTTAACCTCCATCGCAGCCGTGCAGCTATCAGAGGCACTCCCCTGGAGTGTGATAAGAGGTGATGTTTGGCGGGAACAGCACACGCAAATCTTCTTGCACTTACCACTCTTTTGGTTACTTCCTGCTTTTTTTCTCGGTCTTGCTTGTGTTCGTATTTACGACGTAAGGTTCAAGCTCTCTGAAAACTCACTCGAAGCTCTCTATGGTATCGTGTCGCTCAAGAGAAAAGTTGTCAGATTGAGATACGACGACATCATGTCCGTCGAAGTCATACAATCTCTCCTTGAGCGCGCCTTAAATATCGGAATAGTTGAAATTTCCACTTCTGCTTCCGGCGGCATCGAAATTATAATGGAAGGAGTGTCTCACCCACATTTCATACAAGAGTTACTACTTGGGGCACGAGATCGGAACATAAAAAATGATACATCAAAGAAACCTCATGTATAATCTAATAGTCTTACTACTATTGCTTCTATGTTCCTCTTCGCAAGCCTTAGCTAATGACGAGACGCCTACGCCAGATCCTAAATTACAGGTTTTAGAGCAACAACAAAAAGATCTCCTTCAACGAGAACAAGAAATTCTCAAACAAACAATTCAGCAAACTGCTGAGACCCCTACTCCTATTGCTCAAAAAGGTAAACTTACCCCTAAAAAGAGTAAGACTCCCACAGTAACTCCTACAGCTACTCCTGAAACAACACCAACCCCGGATCCCTTGAAAGAAGCGCAAGCAACGATTGCTCGCCTTCAAAAAGAACTCAATGAAACTAAAAACCGCCTATCCCTCTCTGAAACAGAAGTCGAGAGACTTGTGTTGCTGATCGATAATCGCCAAAAACTTCAACCAAACCCTAAGTCTCAATCATCTTTCAACTCCAAAAACCCAACTGGATATAATCAGGGACTAAGAGTCAGAGAACCATCTGAGATACAAGCAAAAGCTGATAGCGATATGCAAATCGCAACAGTGGTCGCAGAAAAAGCCCAACTTCGAACTGGACCAGGCATGTCTAATTCACCGCTCATGACAGTAGCTCAAGGGACACGGCTAGCGATCGAAATGCAAAACGGAGACTGGTATAGAGTCATTGCCCCAAGTGGCGCACGTGCTTGGGTATCAAGAGACGTGCTAGACATTGGTGGCAATAAAAACCTCAACAAAAATCTAAACCAACAAAACTTTGATAATGATAACGGTGGTTTCCCTACCGATGCTGAAATGGAAGCTTTTAAGGCTCTACAATTTAACAGCCCAGCTAAGTAATCCTGGCATAAGAGGTAGGCATATATGTTCCAGCAGGGAAGCGAAAACCACTGCACCCTGAGCGAAAAAGCCATGAGGCATATACAAACTTATTCTTAATTGCCCTGTAGATATGCATCATTTTCTTCCTGGACTCTAAAGAGGCAGACAGGACGATAGGCCTCTTAGATTGTCGCGATGATTCTTTAGTCGTTCGAGGGAAAGAACCAATTTTTTGAAGAATCAATAATTGTCTCCCCAAAAATCCACGGCGTGCTTTTTTACGCTCTGCAACAAGTGCATTGGTGCGTAAACGTATCTTATCACTCATGAGCATAGTAAATGCTGTCGAAGTTAATTTGCGATGAATTGGAAGCCTTGAGAGGCGAAGTTCATACTGATATTGAAAGTCTGCAAGCTTAATATTCTTTTTTGTTCTTTTCGCCAAACAATATGCAGACCAATCAGTCCACAAAAAACTCCTTGCTTTATTAGCAACGAGATCATGATGCGAACAATACGAAGGATACAGAGCAATATTTTCTACTATTCCTGAGGACACAGGATTAGTAACTAAATATAGATACCAGTGCTCGGCATCAAAATCTTCAGGCAGAATTTGATATGCATACCTTCTAGCCCAGACCGATCGACGTCCCTTAATATGATAATATCGACTAACCAATCTGGCGACAGCGGCATTAAAATCTCGCATAAACGCTGCACGATTCTCATTGGGGAATCGGGCGATTAAATGATAATGATTGCCCATGAGAATGAATCCAAATATTTCAACTTCGTACACTGCTTGATATCGAGCAAGACAGGACAAGATATCTCGCTCGAGTACCTTATTATTAATGAACCAAAGCCTAGACTGTGCCGTACGTGTCGTAATAAAAACGATCCAATTTTTGTTTTCTATTGATAGTGGTTGAGCCATATCAACCTAAATCGCATATTGAGAAGCATAAGTTTCCGTTAAGCGCATACCCCAATAAGCTTTTTATAAAAGGAGAAATAATATCTCAATTTTATTGATTTTTTTGACGATGAAATGTGAGTGAGACTCTTGTTTGTGGTGATGATGGTGGTGGGGGCGTGGTGCGAGGCGGAGCCGCGTGACTTGGGGCTGACGCCGTTTGTCTATCCTGTCATGACACCTCAAATCTCAAGCTCCTACGGGATGCGGAAGCACCCACTTCTGAAATTCTCACACAAACATCAGGGCACAGATCTTGCAGCCGATCTTGGCGCCCCCATTCGTAGCGTCGCTCCTGGTCGCGTTGTCTTTGCTGACCCTTACGCACGCTACGGTAACCTCGTCGTCATTGAACATGCTCGAGGCGTCACGACGCACTATGGACACTGCGATAAAATAAAAATTAAACCTGGGCAAAGCGTCAATGCAGGAGATATCATTGCAACCATAGGCTCAACTGGTCTCTCATCTGGTCCGCACCTTCACTTTGAAATACGGGTCAACGGCGAGGCTCTCGATCCTGAAAATATAATATCTGACCTAGCGAAACTTCCCGATGGTTGAACACTCTACAGCACTCGCCATAGATATCGGTTCTAATGCTATGCGCTGCGCCGTCGCTACACTTGATGCTTCTGGAGACCTAAAAATCCTCAGCCAACAACGCGCTTCCGTTAGCATTGGTCGAGCTGTGTTCAACACGAAAGAGAGGCTTATCAATCAAACAACTCTCAATGATGCACTCACCGCACTCACCAACTTCCTACAAGAAGGCAAACGCTTTGGTGCTTCACGAATATGCGCAGTCGCCACAAGCGCAATGAGAGATGCTACAAATGCCTCAATGCTCATCAATGCTGCACAAGAGCAGCTCAACCTCACAATCAACGTCATATCAGGTGAAGAAGAAGCAAGACTGGTGAGGCTCGCAGTCAGTAATAGCTATGATGTGACCAAGGAACTTATCGGCATACTAGATATAGGTGGTGGAAGCGCAGAGTTTAGCCTCATCGACCATGGCGCCCTCGTCTTTGCAATCAGCGAAAGAGTAGGCACCATTCGCCTGCTCCAAGCAGTTTCAGAACAGAAAATCTCAACCGCACGATTTACTGACCGAATAAAAAAAGTCATCGACTCCCTTGCTCAAAAAATAGAACAAAATCTCGAAGGCAAAACGCTCGAATCCCTCCTCGCAACAGGTGGTAATGTTGAAGAGCTCGGACGCCTCCGTACCCAAATCATCCCAGGTAAAAAGAAAGCAAATAAAATCCGCTTAGAAGAACTCAATACAATCATCGCCCTCCTGGAGCCACTCACCCCCGTCGAACGAGAGCAAAAGTTTGGCTTTCGCCCCGACAGAGCGGACGTCATCCTTCCAGCCTCAATTATTCTTCGCGAAATCCTGCTGAGGGCCAAACTAAATAAAATTAAAATTCCTGGGGTCGGCCTCCGAGATGGAGTGCTCCTGGAACTGCTCTCAAGCATCTAATCTTTACTAAGTTAAACGAACTCATGCCGTCTAAAAAAAATAAAAAAAGTAACAAAAGTACCAAAAGACCGTATCCCGGATTTCTGATCGCCGTTGAAGGACTTGATGGGTCGGGTAAATCAACTCAACTCGCACTTCTGCGAAAATGGTTTGAGCTTGAGGGAGTTAAAGTTTTTTTTACAGAGTGGAATTCTTCAGCTGTCCTCAAACCAATCACAAAACGGGGCAAACAACAAAAAATCCTCACTGGCACAACATTTAGCCTTACACATGCTACTGATTTCGCCGATCGCTACGAGCGTCAGATCCTACCCCTCCTTCGCGCTGGCTATATCGTTCTGTGCGATAGATATGTTTTCACTGCTTACGCACGCGACTGCGTTCGAGGGTGCAACCCTTCTTGGCTGCGCTCCATGTACTCATTTGCAACACTTCCAGATGTTACCTTTTATTTCCGCACACCACTCGAAGTAGCATTGCAACGCATCCTCTCAGGTCGACCTGAACTGAAATTTCACGAAGCTGGTATGGATCTCGACCTCGATGATGATATCGAAGAAAGCTTCAAGAAATTTCAAGGGCTACTCTTTAAAGAATACCACAAGCTATCGAAAGAATTTCAATTTATTGAGATTGATTCGACACTTCCACCAAAGCGACAACAAGAAGTGATGCGATCGAATATCTCAAAAACTATTGCACTCAAAGACTTCAAACAAAAGAAACACTCATGACACTGCAAAAGAAAAAGCAAACCGGAACTCTTATCGCCATAGAAGGCCCCGAAAACATCGGCTGCTCTACACAGACAAACCTCCTCATTGAAAGCTTTCAACGAGCTGGCAATCCAACGCTACGCGGCGGCTTAGGATATTCTGAATTCATCGGCAGCGACCTCGAAGAGACCATAAAAATCCACCCACTGCGACCACACACGGTGACTCTTTTTCATGCCACTGAAATATTTGACCAATTCGAAAAAAAGATTTTACCTGCACTCCAGGCAGGCTTTATTGTAGTACTCGACCGATGGATATTCTCTGTCATTGCTCAGAGTATGGTACGTGGTGTTCAGCAACGATGGCTTACCTCCCTTTTCGAAGAGCCACTCATGACCGCAAAAACACTCATCTTAAAAGCTGAACCTGAAATACTCATTCAACGATCTTTCAACCAACAGGGGACACTTGGATTTTGGGATTCTGGACAAGACTGCGTGGTTCGTGATGGTCTGTATGAAGGCTTTATCGAATATCAGAAACGACAGAAAAAAACATTCAAAGATTTAGCAAAGAAGTTCCAACTGACAACCATCTCGTGCGATGGCACTATCGAATCAACTCACGAAAAGATTCTCAAATATATCCACTCGTAAGTTCCATCGCTCATTAAGCCTTTATCGTAAGGCGCACAGAAGAAGCGCTGCTAAAATGGCATCTTCCCTGCAGGGCTCTTGGTCATAATGTCGTAGCCAGTTGGTGTGACCAGGATAGTGTGTTCCCACTGTGCAGAGAGCTTATTGTCACCTGTTCGCACCGTCCATCCATCAAGATTAGAAAGCACGGTTTTATGAGTCCCAAGATTAATCATGGGCTCAATAGTAAACGTCATACCTGGGCTCATTAACTCCCCTAACCCACGCTTGCCAACATGAATCACTTGAGGTGGCTCATGAAAATCTCGACCAAGCCCGTGACCTGTATACTCACGAACAATGCCATAGTTCTTACCAGTCGACTGGATATATGACTGAATTGCTGCACCGATATCTCCGATACGACCACCGGGGCGCACCTGCTCAATACCAACTCGAAGACACTCAAGCGTCACATCAACCAATTGCTGCGCTTCTGCAGAACAAGCATCTCGACCACCAACAAAATACATACGAGAAGCATCGCCATGAAAACCATGCTTTATACTGGTGACATCAACATTCAAAATATCGCCAGGCTTTAGAACGACGTACTGACTCGGAATACCATGACAAACAACTTCATTGAGAGAGGTACAACATGACTTTGGATACCCTTTATAGTTGAGCGTAGCGGGAATCGCTTTCATATCGAGCATCATACGATGCACAAAAGTATTAACCTCTTCAGTGGAAACACCTGGTTTAATAACTTGCTCAACTTCATCAAGGATCTGCGCTGTCACCTGACAGGCTTCTCGCATCAATTCGATCTCTTCACTGGTTTTAATAGGAATCTTATATAGCATTGTTTTTACGAACGGCTTACTTTAGAGAGACTAAGTATACACTGAAATTCAGTTGGTTTCATCTGATGAACGCTCAAACGGCTCCCCTTCTGTAGCAGTGCCATACCCTGCAATGCTTTCGTCCCTTTGAGCTCCTCTAAGGTCACTATACGCTGAAATTTCTCCACAAAGGCAAAATCAGGGCATGACCAGCGTGGATTATCTTTTGAGGATTTAGGATCATAATACTCACTACGACTGTCAAACTGAGTCGGATCCGGATATGCCTCTCGTTTGACCTTCACTATCCCAACCACACCAACCGGCGCTTCCACCGAGTGATAATACAGCACAAGATCCCCTAGCTTCATTGCTCGTAAATTATTGCGAGCCTGATAGTTCCGCACACCATCCCAAAGAGTCCATCCCTTTTGACGAACATGATCTATAGAGCACTCGCTCGGTTCACTTTTTACTAGCCAAAAATTTGCCATATATGCTCTTTAAGCCCCTCATCAACGCCATAAAACCCATGCCAGAGATACTATAATAAAACGAACCCCTGTGTCAGAATAGTACTATTGATTTATCTCTCGTTTAGCCCAGTTCAGTTTGATACGCCATCGCAACGTGCGTCTGCTTCATTTCAAGCGGGGCGCTCTGCTGCGCGGCAAGCGCTGAGTAGAATTGGCATCAAGGACGAAGTTGGTCAAGGAGAGGATAAACTACCTATATGGCCAACAGGTATCATCGGCTCAATTAGTCACAGCGAACTGCTTGCTGGAGCTGCTATCGCACAGAGCGATACATACAAGACTATTGGCATTGATATTGAACAAGATATCGAGAAAGCGACTCGTGTCTTTCAACGTATCAGTACTTCGATTGAACAAACTACTTTTCTGACCGATCAGAAAAGCTTTTCAGAGAGCGCTTTTCCACAGCACCTCTTCCCCCTCCTTGTTTTTTGCGCAAAGGAGAGCTTCTTTAAAGCATACAATAAGCTCCTTCCCTGTTCTCTCGGGTATGAGGATATAAGTTGCGCAGCACCACTCGCTACTCCCCATGCCGCATGCACTTTTGACAACCTTAGCACTCCACTTTGGCAAGGCTCTTCAACCATTGCGATCACGCCACGACTTCAGAACCACCTAAAGACCGATACACTCACCCTCGATGTGATTCGCATCGATACCAATCTTCTTATGACATTACTTTGCGTAAAACTGAGCACACCATGAAAGCAATACTCTTTGACCTAGATGGCACTTTAATTGATTCTATTGAACTCATCGTTGCCTGTTTTACAAAAACGATTGAGACCCACCTCGGCTATACACCTGAACGCTCGTGGATTTTATCTCGCATAGGTAAACCGCTTCGTCCAGCACTTGATGAACTTGCTCCAGGTAATGGGGAAAAACTCATTGCAACGTACCGAGACCATCAATGGAAGCTCCATGATGAGGTGGTCAAGCCATTTCATGGCATCGAAGATTCGCTCCACCACCTTGCAAAAGAAGGCCTCGCACTTGGCATTGTGACATCAAAGGGTCGAGGTGGAACCGATAAAGCACTAGCGTTAATGCCATCAATCACCAAACTCTTCTCTACAATCATCACAGTTGATGACTCTCCTACGCACAAACCTGATCCTGGCCCCCTTCTCATAGCACTCGATCAGATCAACCAAGCAAATCCTCATCAAATCATTACGCCAGCAGAGTGCTACTATGTTGGTGACACCATCTTTGATATGCAAGCGGCAGTGGGCGCGCGTATGAAACCGGTAGGAGTCTTATGGGGCGTTGCTGCTGCCACTGACTTATCGCCCTATACTGAGACACTCTTTCAAGCCGTCCATGAGCTCACCTCTCTCAGCAAGCACGCTTCATCTGGTTTGCTGCAAACAAATACACCGCTCTGATCATGATTTCAAAACGACTTGCTCGAAACATCGAAGGCACTCTTAATCCACGCAGCATGTGCTTTCATTGTATGCGACCCACAGCATCTTGCGTGTGCAATTTAGTACCAAAATTCCATGCGCATTGTAATATTCTTTTACTACAACATCCCCACGAGAGAAAAAAGTACCACTCAACATCTAAAATTATTAAAAATACAATTCTAAACGCACGTATCCTCCAGGGCATTACCTTCACTGAAGAAGAACTCTTTTCCTCATTTGATAAAGGATCACACTACCTCCTCTATCCTGGTACAGATGCCGTTGACGCTTCAGCAACGACGCTCAATCAACACGATACACTTATAGCCCTTGATGGCACCTGGGTTGAAGCACGAAAAATTATGTACCGAAATCCGTGTCTTCATACCTTAAAACGGATCTCATTCAAGGATACATTACGTTCCGAGTATCACATTCGCAGACAGCCAAAAGACTTTTGTCTTAGCACGCTTGAATCAGTCGGGCATGTCTTACAGCGTACTGCACCAAACGAAGAGCAAACCCTTCGCTATAGCGGACTGTTTCAAGCTTTTCATGAAATGGTTGAGCAGCAGCTCGCATTTTTTCCCCGCAACCAAAATAATACTTAGCAAGATAAGATTCACTTGATCACAAAATAACTACCAATCAAACCTTGCCCCTGACCGTAGGTGTGAGGGTGAGGGTTAAATTGGGTTAAGGATATTCTAGCTCATTCTATGACAATCGCTTACGCTCACGCCTACGGTCATGCACGCTGGGAGGCATGCGCCCCTCATAACAAAATCAAAATAAAAAGAGGAAGTCTTTCGACTTCCTCTTTATGGGCGCAACAGGGCTTTTCTTCGAAAAGCTCTAGGGCTCGCCTTGTTGTTTTTGGTTCGAGCCCTGTTGCGCCCCTCATAACAAAATCAAAATAAAAAAAGGAAGTCTTTCGACTTCCTCTTTATGGGCGCAACAGGGCTCGAACCTGTGACCCTCAGCTTGTAAGGCTGATGCTCTACCAACTGAGCTATACGCCCGCATTTTGATGGCCCATGGAGCTTTGGGAGGTCCATAAGCATGCGGCAAGCCCTTAGTATACGGGTGCTGATGTCGAAGTCAACTCAGGGTCAACCTTGGATAATTGAAGCTGCTTTTTACTGACGAGCAGCAACATAGAAAGGAATACCAGGAGGTTAGAAAAAGGCACAATTCCATAGAACTGCCGCGACCCAATAGTCTCTACAAAGCCATGATTATAGGTGCACGAGAGCGCCAAAAAAAACAGCACTGTGTTACCTAGCAACTTACTCCCAAGTGAAAAGAATCCAGACCGCTGAGTCTTCCACATGAAGGTCAGAACTATAAGGCTTAGTACCTGAGTGTACTGATATACCTGCACAGGATAGAGGTACATAGGCAGAACAAACAAGACTCTAACAATCGACAAATTCTGCTCATCGCTCAGCCGTTGGAGACTATGAATAAGGGCATAAAAAAGAGTAAAGAGAGCCACGCCAAAGAACCAAAGTGGGAGCGCATATTCAGAACTAATACCAGCATTTATGGGACGATTAAAATCCCATCCCATAACGGTGGCGATGATATCGCGCACAAAAAAGATCCCATTAGTAAGGCTAATATTTTCCTTGTGATCAAAAAATGAACTGCGCGTAAAGAAGCGATCGGTAAAAAAACGTATCCAGTCTTCATGCAGTATGAGCAGCCAAGGAATTGCCGAGAGCGCTGCAAATCGGAGCATCCGCCAACGACGCTCAATAATAGCTGGAATAAATAAAAGTACCGGATAGAGCTTGAGAAGCGCAGCAAGCATCAACGCACATCCGATAAGACCTTCTCGACGACGCCAAAACACAAGGGTCATCACAATCAAGAAAAACACGATGCCATCAATATTACCGCGCTCAAACAAAAAGAGAGCAGGACAGCTGGCGAGACCAGCAAAAACCAAAAGCCAAGAGCAGCCCGTTTCTTTTTTTAGGAGCACTAAGCCCAGGGCAACGAGAGCAATGTTAATAAAGAGAAAGAGAACCGTCGCAGTGTGCTGAGCAAAAAACGTCAATGGCGAAAATAACACTGCAGCAACTGGAGGTGTCACAAAGCGCTTCTCTATGTAGAGAGACTCTCCTGCAAGAAAGTGCTGCGCGCCGCGATAGAAATCAGCAAAGTCGAGGCCAAGGGGGAAACGACGAATAAGCGTTAGGGGTAGATCAGTCACTATCGAACACAGGAATAGTGCAAAAACAGAAGTAAGGAGTACTCCTGCTAACAATAGTCCTGGTTCGAACAGTTCGTGCCGTTTGCGTTCCACGATTTAGTGAGTAACAACTTGGCTCGGATGCTTCTCTTTACCTTCTTCGTCTTCAGATTCTTTTTTACCCTCAGAGAAAAGAAGTTCATCACGAATAACTTTTTTCTCTAAAAGCTTATCAAGCTCTTTTGCTTCAGAGCAGACAAGAGCTTCAAACAAGACCTGATCAACGTGGCTGACCGGAATGAACTCAAGCTCATTGCGAACAGTAGCTGGAATCTCTTCGATATCGTTTTCGTTCTCTTTTGGAATACAGATTCGACGAATACCACCACGGTGAGCAGCCATCGCTTTCTCTTTCAGACCACCAATCGGCAATACATTTCCACGAAGCGTAATCTCACCGGTCATAGCAATCTGCTTATCAACAGGGATGCCAGTCAGAGCTGACACAATAGAGGTCGCCATAGTAATACCAGCAGACGGACCATCCTTTGGAATAGCGCCTTCTGGAACGTGTACATGCAGATCCACTTTGTCATAGAAGTACTTTGGAAGCCCAAGCATCGCCGCACGAGAACGTACATAGCTTAAAGCTGCGCGTGCAGACTCTTGCATCACATCACCAAGCTTACCGGTAATCTGAAGACGACCACGTCCTGGTAGGACTGTTGTCTCAATCACAAGAAGCTCTCCACCCTTCTCTGTCCACGCAAGACCAGTGGTTGTACCAACCTGATGGTCTTCTTCACCTTTACCAAAGCGGAACTTTGGCTGGCCAAGGAACTTAGTAATATTTTCAGAGCTAATCACCACACGATGATCTTTACCTTTTTCAACCACTTCTACAGCAGCTTTACGACAAAGGGTTCCAAGATCTCTCTCGAGGTTACGGACACCTGATTCACGGGTATAGCGACGAATGACATCAACAATCGCAGAGTCATCAAGGATAAGATTTCTATCCTCAAGACCATTATCCTGAGTCTGTTTAGGGACAAGATACTTCTTAGCAATGTTCAACTTCTCAAGCTCAGTGTAGCCAGAGAGTCTGATAAGCTCCATACGATCTAAAAGAGGCTGTGGAATTGAATGCAATGAGTTTGCAGTACAAATAAACAACACTTTAGAAAGATCATAATCACAATCAAGATAGTGATCGTTAAAGCTTGTGTTCTGCTCTGGATCGAGAACCTCTAGAAGCGCCGATGATGGATCGCCACGGAAGTCTGTCGACATCTTATCAATCTCATCTAATAAGAAGACTGGGTTCGATGCACCTGCTTTCTTCAGGCTCTGGATGATTTTTCCAGGAAGCGCGCCGATGTAGGTACGTCGGTGACCACGAATCTCTGCTTCGTCTCGTACACCACCGAGGGCGACACGAACAAACTTACGTCCTGTTGAATTAGCAATCGACTTACCAAGAGATGTTTTACCAACACCTGGAGGGCCGACAAGGCACAGGATAGGACCTTTCAACTTACCAACAAGCTTTTGAACCGCGAGGTACTCAAGGATACGCTCCTTGACACGCTCAAGACCGTAGTGCTCATCTTCAAGAACATCACGTGCATGATCGATATCAATCTCATCATCAGTGCACTCATTCCATGGAAGCGAGAGCATCCAATCAACATAGTTACGCACCACAGTAGCTTCTGCTGACATCGGAGACATCATCTTAAGCTTACGGATCTCTTTCTCAGTCTTTTCACGAGCTTCATCAGGCATGTCTTTCGACTTGAGCTTATCCTCAAGCTCTTGGACTTCATTTCTAAAGTCATCTTTCTCACCAAGCTCTTTTTGGATCGCACGCATCTGCTCATTGAGGTAGTACTCTTTCTGAGTCTTTTCCATCTGCTTCTTCACGCGGTTGCGAATACGCTTCTCAACCTGAAGAATCTCGATTTCAGACTTCATGTGGCCCATGATCTTTTCAAGGCGCTCTTGAGGAGGAATCGTCTCAAGAATATCCTGCTTATCTTCAAGCTTAATATTGAGCTGCACAACGATTGCATCAGCAAGGCGCGAAGGATCTTCAATCGCATTGACCTGCATGATCATTTCAGGATTTACTTTCTTGCCAAGCTTGACGTAGTTCTCGAAAGTAACGCAGACAGAGCGCATAAGCGCTTTGAGCTCTGTTGATACTTCCGTATCAGGAATAATCTCTTCTGCATCGACAAGCATGTACTCATCTTCTTGAACATATCGCTTGATGCGAGCTCTCATCTTGCCTTCAACAAGTACCTTGATGGGACCATCAGCAAGACGAATAAGTTGCACGACTTCACCAAGAGTGCCGATAGTGTAGATGTCTTTCTGTCCGGGATTAGTGGTGCGCGCATCCTTCTGTGCTGCAAGAAGGATATACTTACCCTCACGCTGCGACTCTTCGATCGCTTTGACACTTTTCTCTCTTCCAACAAAGAGTGGCACGACCTGCTGTGGGAACACCACGAGTTCACGAAGTGCTAATAATGGGACCGGGTTGCTTACAGTTGATTTCATAAGAATACAAATAGTTACAAATACTTCTACTATATGATGCTAGTGAACAGCTGAAGAAATCACAAGATTGAAATATTGATAAATTATTTGAAAACAAAGCCTGTTTTTTCTGCCCAAAACAAAAGATCGAGCTCATCCATCGAAATTTCGACTTGAAGTGAAAATTTTTGAAACTTTTGCTCAATTTCGAGGTATTTTTTGTGGGAGATAGTGTTCGGAACCGCTTTCAGGACCCCCAACTCGACCAGTTTCGTTAAAATATGGCGATCAAGGATGGCTAGATTCTTGCGGCCTATATTTCTGAGTGCATGGGAGCCCTCCTTCATGCCTATGCCATTGACCCGTTCTACAAGAAAAAAACGCTCCTCTGTTGGAAGATGCCCCTCAAGAAGGAAGTTCAGAAGCTCCTCTTGCTGCTCAACAAAGCGCAAGAGCCGCTTTGAGCGGGTTAAATGAAACCGAACATAGGAATTCGGTGCACGCAAAATTTCGGCAACCTCCTGCTCGCTCAGAGCCCCTTGAAAAAGCCCCTGAGCCTCAAGCTGCTGCATGGCAGCCTCTGCGCGTACTGGGCTTGATTGGGGGGTCAGCAGGCAAAGCGCCACTTCCCGAAGCCAACGATCGGGGGTCAGAGCCGAGAAACCTTCTAGAGCCCGCGTAATATCAGCTCTACGGGCATTATATTGATCACGTATCACAACCTTGCCACTCATCCTAAAGTGCGGGAAAACATATCGAGGATCTGAAGTCTTGATTTATCCATAACGAGCCAAACAAAATCCTCTGCGCGCAGGGTAAAGTCACCACGGGGAGTTAAGATCCGTTCACTTCCACGCTCAACAGCGACAACAACTCCCTTCACAGATGATTGCAAGTCAAGCTCAGCTAAAGAACGTCCATCCCACGCAGCACCTGTTTCAAGCTGTACAGAAGTAAGCGTAAACCCCTCTTCAAGCTCTCGCTCAGCATCGTATTCTTCATCAGCAGAGAGGTACTGATCGAGCTTTTGAATATCATTATCAAATCCAAGCACCAAGATCGTGTCTCCTGGAAAAAGTTTTGTGTCACCAGCAGGTGCAACATCTTTTCGTGAACCTCGCTGATGCAAAATCACATTCACACCAAAACGGTTTCTCAAATCAAGCTCAAGAATTGTTTGCTCTACTACTGGAGAGAGTGGATCGATCGTAAATGCATGCAGGTGCTCATCCCACGGCCCCATCGGCAATGCTCCGGATGCCCTACTCTGCTGTGGTTCAGTAGCAAGTCGCTTAAAGACCCAAATATTAGCGCGATGCAGATAGCTACTAAAAAAGATGAGAAGCACCATCACCATGCCAGCAGCTGACAACAAGATAATAAGGTCAGGCACAAGTAGAAGCGCAATAAAAACGTAGAAAAAAAGTGCGGCTACAAGCTGCACGAGCTGTAAGAGCGAAATCCGGGTTGCTCGCGATTTTTTCTCAATATCACCAAGTCCCGTCATGGCAAGCAGAAATGGTGATGAAATAAGCGAAGCGACTACAAAGTGCAGCAACTCGTACTCTTGGGTATGCTCACCATCGCTTAAGAACACAAATTTCATAACAATAAAAATCGCAGTGACGATCAGGGCATTCGACGCCAGCATAGCTAATCGCTTCTGCCACAATCCTTGCTGTGCAGGAATCCACTCTCGATGGGCAATTTCAGCACGATACCGATCAACAAGACGCTTGACGAATAGCGGCACGAGGTTGGTCATCAATCCAGTTACTGCTTCAAATGATCGTGCAATCAATGACGTAATTAGAATTGAGAGTGCTGCAACAGCGATAATAATCCCCTGCCACTCAGGCGTGAGCAGCTTTTCGTGACATGCAAGGGTGACTATCACGACAGAAAACTCGCCAATCTGTATCATCGAGAGCGCCGTGCGTGCAGCATCTTCAAACGAACGCCCAACAAGCAGTGAGCAAACAGAAACGGCGATAAATTTTCCAAGCACAACAACGGCTGTCACGATAAGCACTGTCGGCAATGAATCAATAAGAACGGCAGTATCAAGCAACATTCCTACAGCAACAAAAAATATAGCTGAAAAGAAATCACGAATTGGACGGGTCAACGTATCAACTTTTTCATGCACATGCGTCTCAGCAACTATCGAACCGGTTAAAAACGCAGCAAGCGCTGTCGAAACACCAAGCATACTGGCACCAAGACACGATGCCAGACAAAGCCCCAACGAACCAATCACAATGATCTCGTCGGTCAGCCATACTTGGACGCGACGAACAAGGAGCGGTAAAAAGAGCGTGCCGCACAAAAGCCATGTGACGCTCGTCCCAAAGAGCAGCGATACTTCTTTTGAAACAATTCGAGAGAAATCCCCACCCCCTGTTTGAGCAAGAAAGGAAATAGATAACAGAAATAGAATTGCAAAGAGGTCCTCAATGATCAGAATACCAACCACCGACTGTGCAAAGAAAAAATGAGTGAGTTTTTTTTC
This sequence comes from Bdellovibrionota bacterium, assembly GCA_044376365.1. Taxonomy (GTDB): domain Bacteria; phylum Bdellovibrionota_C; class UBA2361; order UBA2361; family JBIKWN01; genus JBIKWN01. The sequence goes on from JBILLA010000013.1 coordinate 21,299, forward strand.
CTGAAAAATTTTAATAATCACTCCCGTCGATGAAATCGAGAGTAAAAAGCCAATCGTTATTGCACTGACAGACGAGAGCCCGAGAGCTTTACCAAAGAAAAAGCCAAGCGCAAGCATCAGGAGCACTTCGCCAATACCAATAAAGACAGGTGCCATCCCAAGCTGTCGTAATCGGCGGAAGCTAAATTCAAGCCCCAGGCCAAAGAGAAGAAAAATGATTCCAAGCTCTGAAAGCACTCGGAGCTGCTCAATATCAGCAACTGGAGCAACAAGATGCAAGCTTGGGCCAACGAGTATGCCTGCAAGCAAGTATCCGAGCACGAGCGGTAACCCAAAAAACCGTGCCACAAACACAATGCCACCAGCAGCAGCAACCGTGATGCTAATATCTCGGATAAATGGATGAAGGCCTGTCATCGCGTATGCCTCCAGCTCTGCGCTTATGCAGACTCAGCCTGCGCTTGGTACACGATCAGAGGCTTCTCGCCGTTGAGGACAGTATCCTCAGAGATAACAACTTCCTTAATATTTGGTTCAGAAGGAACATCGTACATTACTTCAAGCATGATGTTTTCAAGGATCGCTCGCAGACCACGTGCACCAGTTTTTCTCTCAAGAGCTTTCTGAGCAACTGCTCGAAGCGCCTGATCTTGCACACGAAGCGATACTCCTTCCATATCAAGCAGGCGTTTATACTGCTTCACAAGAGCATTCTTTGGTTCAACCAGAATCTGAACAAGCGCTTCAATATCAAGCTCTTCAAGGGTAGCAACAAGGGGAAGTCGACCGATGAACTCAGGAATAAGGCCGAATTTCAACAGATCCTCAGGCTGTGCCTGATGGAGCAGTGCTTTCTTGTCATCAGTTTTCTTCTTATCAGATTTTGTTGAACCGAAACCAAGTTTCTTTTGTCCAATACGCTGACGAATAACATCTTCAAGGCCAACAAACGCACCACCGCAAATAAAGAGAATGTTGCTTGTATCAACTTGCAGGAACTCTTGCTGCGGATGCTTACGACCACCTTTTGGAGGAACACTTGCAACAGTACCTTCAAGCATCTTGAGGAGTGCTTGCTGCACCCCTTCCCCAGAGACGTCACGGGTAATGGACGGGTTTTCAGCTTTACGGGATATCTTGTCTATTTCATCAATATAGACAATGCCACGTTGCGCTTTTTCAACATCGTAATCAGATGCTTGCAGCAGGCTTAGAATGATATTTTCGACATCTTCACCAACGTAGCCAGCCTCAGTCAGATTCGTTGCATCGGCAATCGTAAAGGGAACCTGCAGAATACGGGCAAGCGATTGAGCAAGAAGCGTTTTTCCAGTACCCGTTGCTCCGATCAGAAGGATATTGGACTTTTGAATCTCAACATCACCTGACTTGCCCTTGGCTTCAATACGCTTGTAGTGATTGTGCACTGCCACTGAGAGCACTTTCTTTGCGTGATCCTGACCGATCACATATTGGTCAAGAAAATGCTTAATCTCTTTTGGACGGGGAATCTTTGATTGCGCTGTTGGTGCTTCCGCAGAACCACCATCAATTTCTTCTGCAATAATATCATTACAGAGATCGATGCACTCGTCACAAATATAGACAGAGGGACCAGCAATAAGTTTTCGCACCTCTTCCTGGGTACGATTACAGAAAGAGCACACAAGGGTCTGTCGATTCTTATCCTGTCCTCTACTCACAAACGCTTAGCTCCTTCTCTGATAGACTTCATCGATAATACCATACTCCATGGCCTGCGCGCTTGTCATAAAATTATCGCGATCAGTATCCTCGATAATCTGCTTCATCGGCTTACCAGTATGGTGCACTAATATCTTGTTAACCTCATCTTTCACACGCAACATCTCTTTTGCATGAATCTCAACATCAGAGGCCTGACCTTGGAACCCACCAAGTGGCTGGTGAATCATGATACGTGCATGTGGCAATGCAAAACGCTTGCCTTTAGCACCACCTGCTAACAACAAAGCACCCATGCTTGCTGCTTGACCAACGCAAACTGTCGCAACATCAGCGCGGATGTAGTGCATTGTGTCATAGATTGCAAGACCTGCGCTCACAGAGCCACCAGGGCTATTAATATAAAGATAGATATCTTTTTCAGGATCATCACTCTCAAGAAAGAGCATCTGAGCGACAATAAGATTGGCGATATGATCGTCAACTTGGCTTCCAAGAAAAATAATTCTGTCTTTCAGAAGACGAGAATAGATATCGTATGAGCGCTCTCCCTTACCGGTCTGCTCAATTACATATGGAACGTATGGCATCTGTTATCCTTTTTTGACGTATGTAACGTTAGCTTTATCAACTAACATGTCCTGAGTTTTTGAGCGAGTAATTTCTACTGCAAGATGAATTAAAGAACGACCTGTAAACATCTTACGAGCTTCCGCTTCAGAGACACGGTACTGCGCCGCAACTTCTTGGAATGCATTGCGCATATCCTCATCGTTTGGCGTAATTTTCTCAGCCTGAGCAACCATATCAGTAACGATATTGGCCTTCACTCGCTTAGCTGCCATTTCTCCGAAAGATTCACGGAAGGGCTCAACCGGAATATCTTCAAACTTAGTATTTTTTGGGTCAACCGCACCTACTCTGATAAGGAGGTTACGGACTTCATCATCAACAAGAGCTTGAGGAACTTGGAATGGATTGATCTCGATGAGCTTTTCTACGATGACATTCTTTGCCTTCTCTTTCGCTTGCGCTTCAGACTGAGCATTGAGGTTCTTTTCAATATCAAGTTTAAGCTCAAGCACTGTCTTTGGTTCAAGACCAAGTGAAGCAACAAACTCGTCATTAAGCTCAGGAAGTTCACGCTCCATAATCTTGTTGAGCGTAACAAGATATACCATTTCGCCTTCGTCACCTGCTGGCAACTTGACTTCTTTGGTCTCACCAACTTTCAAGCCAATTACCTGCTCATCAAACTCTTTTGGCAGACGACCATCACCTAAGCCAATAGTTGCATGCTCAGAGTTCGTTTCAGATCCATCTTTCGCCTTAAAGACAACAGA
>JBILLA010000115.1:0-8086 GCA_044376365.1 Bdellovibrionota bacterium
CTTGTCCTCACACCTCGTATTGCATCGCTCCTTGAAGAGCTCAACCTTGATGATCGCATAACACAGCCTGCCTATCAGCCTTATAAACAGTATGTGTGGTCAACAACACATCACGCACCACGTGAAGTCCCTCGCCATCCTGTTACACTCTTCAAAACAGATCTCTTTACCTTCTCTGAAAAAATAAAGCTTCTTCGTGGGCTCTTTAAAAAAACAACTGTGGCTGCCGACGACTCAGTTGCCGCCGTTTTTTCAAAGCTCCTAGGGACTGCTGTTGTTGAGAGAGCCTTAGCACCTGCACTCCGAGGGATCTTTGGTGGCGATCCTGCACGGCTTAAACTCTCAGCTGTCTTTCAACGCATTGCAACAGCACTCAATGAAGGAAGCTCATTATTCGCCTATGCTAAAAAGCTTCAAAGCAACCGTCGAAAAATATTTCACCTGCGTGGCGGCAATGCACTTTTCCCTCAAGCGCTTGCTGCACAGATTGGTCGTCATCTGTTCTTACACACTACTATTGAGCAGATTCAAAAAGCAGATAACCGTTTTGTTATATCATGTGTAGATAACCAAGAGAGCGCGTCAAAGCGTACCACTATCACAACACACTCACTGATACTTGCTCAGAGTGGTACTTCTCTTGCCTCGTTCCTTCAACAGCATTTTCAGGCAGCGATTCCTGTTCAACGATTTGCACCAATTACTGCTGTGCACTTTGCCTATGATGCGCCAACTCCTCCACTCACCCAAGCATTCGGCATGCTGTTTCCGCAGCACTGTGGGTTTTCTATTATTGGTGTGCTCTTTAATAGTGGACTCTTCCCTCATGTCGCACCTGTAGGTCAATCACTCTTAACCGTCTGTCTTGGTGGCATTGATGGGCAAGACTGTGTGTCCTTATCTGACCAAGAGCTTGTTGCATCATGCGTGCATGATCTTGAACGCAGCTTACAACTGCCAGCACCAGCACTTCGCTGTCTTGGCATTACTCGGTGGCCACATGCAATTCCCCAGTACGAAGAGAAATTCTATGCTCTTCGTGAGTGCCTCGATAACCTTGAACAACAATATCCGGGCTTACTGTGTGTTGGTGTTGATCGTGGCAGCGTCGGTGTTCCCGACAGGATTGAACGTGTGCTTGAGCAGCTCAACGCCAACACCATGCTGAAAAACAAGCCCACCACCGAGCGCCCCAGTATAGAGCGTCGCAGCACACAAGATTACCAATAAAGCTCGATAGCTTTGTTTCATGAGGTTGTCCTGATAAACCTTGTCGATGCAACATCCAGCAAGAGCAAGCAACGAGCCTCCAAAAAAGATCCATCGTCCCCATTGGTAGTGAACGGCAACAGCATCTTGTAACATTTGAGGCGCGTGCACTGTGTGTGCTGCTGCTTGCAATCCTGAAAAAAATGAAAGTGCAGTCACCACGATAAATAATGCAGAGACGACTTTAAATATGAAAAAATATATTGCTTGCTCTTGCGCAGATCGTTGCGACTCAAGACGAAGTAAGAATGGCGCGACAAGACACTCACTCCCACACAAGAGCAGCGCAAGAACGATGGGAAAATGTGTCAAAAATGGATGAAGATCCATTATGCAGATGCCGCCTTCATGACCAGTATCGTCACATCATCTTTAAGGACACGTCCATCCAAGAAGGACTGAAATGAATTTTTCAGTGCTTCAAGAATCTGTTGCGCACTATCAGTAGGTGCTGTTTGTTCAAGGGCTGCGGCGATACCTTCAAAACCGAAAAACTGCTTTTTACGGTTTTGCGCTTCCGTTAAACCATCCGTGACAATCACTAAGACATCACCTGCTTCCATCGGTATTGATGTCGTTGGGTACTCTCCCTCTTCAAAGAATCCAAGAGGGAATCCCTCTCCTTTGAGGCACTGTATCTCTCGAGTGCTCTGTTTTAAAAGTGCAGCTTGTGGACCACCAGCTCGAGCAATATAGAGTTGCTGCTCTGCTGGATCATAGAGAAATGCATTTGCAGTCACGAAACGTCCCTGCGGCACCACAGGAGCCATGAGCTCATTCATCCCCTGTAAGAGGTCTCCTGGCATATCTTTATTGACTGCCACATACGCAAGCTTGGTCATACTGCCGATAAACGCTGCGGCTAAACCATGACCTGCTACATCGGTGCTTAAAAGCTGCAATGCACCAGAGGGCCTTTTTTGCACCATGTAGAAATCACCACCGACCTGCTCAAGCGGATCGTAACAAACGGCAACATCAAAACGATCATCGACAGGAAGATCTTTTGGCAGAAGCGCATTCTGAATGCTTTGTGCTTCGTGCACTTCAGTAAGATGACGCTCATTGAGGTCACGCAATGCAACGTTGACTTCAGCAAGCGTTGCCTTATTATCTTTGAGCCCTGCAGTTTTTCGCATACGAAGCAACGTTGCGACCTTCGCAAGAATGGTTCCCAATGAATACGGCATCTGCAGCAGCTCGACTTTTTCATACCCCTGGTCACGAATTTGAAGGGTCTGAAGCTTATCAGCAGACAAAGCAACTATAGGAACCTGCTTGGTAGAGCCTTGTTGACGAAGAAATTCTATCCACTCATGGACTTGCTTGTCCTCACCATCCTCAACAAGCACGATATCGATGATTTCATCTCGGATGATTTCTGGAATAGATCGAGAGTCGCTTTTCATGTGAAGCGCATACCCTGCTTTCTGCATGAATTTAGTCAGCTTGGGGTCAACGTTCCCAATAAGAAGGAGAGAGTCCATATCGTTAAGATCCTATATCATGTTAGGATAATTCAAAAGTTATCATCATGCGTACATCAGCTTTAGCCGCCGCTACTATTTTAAGAACTTTTTTTATACCGCTCATGCTTGGCGGCATACTTGTCGGCCTGCCAAATATGATACATGACCTCAGCCCCGAGCTCAGTATCAGTAGCACTGCTTTTTCTCTTCTAAGCTCAGGCGCTCAAGAGCTTCTAAGCTCATTTCTTTTCGTACTGATCTGTTATCGAGTCAAGGCTTCAGACGGTTCCAATCTACGCTTCTCATGGCGGGCTGCCCTTCTGACGATACTCTTCTACCAACTCGCCTGGATGATCAATCACACGCCACTGCTCACAACCTTCTTCTTTCCAGTGCAAGGAGATGCTCTTGAGCGACTCTCCTCATCGATTGGCATTCTCTCTATCATACTTTCATTTAGTTGCCTCGTATGGGGTGCCCGCTACTACTTCCTGTTTTACCCGCTCCTTATCGAAAAAAAGTCACTCCAAGAAAGCTTTGCAGCGTCATCGCTCAGTCATGAATGCCTCAATCGTCGAGCCGCTCTTCATGTTGTTTCCACAGCCCTCATCATCTCTGCTATTTTTAGCCAGGCCGGAGCGATCCTCTATCCTTCCCCTGCGCACCCTATGGCACACCTCGTAGAGCTCATTGCTGATGCGATATACTGGATTATCATGACCAGTCTATGCCTTGGCCTGACCCAAGTTTACGAACGACGGGTGAGCGATCTAGAGGTCATGCAACAAAAAAATCAATTCCTCGCTAATCTATTTGGCGCCCAAGGACTTGGAAAAGCAGTGGTATGTTTGCTGCTCCTTACTGGATGGCAGCTCTATACACTGACAACAGCAAAGCCAACTGCAACAGTAACACCACAACAAATCATCTATAATCAAGAGCAAGGAGAGATCTCGCTCACATTAGCAGCATCAGATCCTGAAGGCCATTTTTTAACCTTTCAACCGCTCTTACTGCGCATTGCAGGCGAAGATGGATATGTTCTGAGTGAAGGAACGATGATGACCTCACCGAATCGGTATAGCGAGGTGCTGCGAAAGGACCCAACTGAGCTGACCTTAACGCTCAGAATGAAAATTATTCATAGGAAAGAAGACATCCTGCAGCTGAAAGATATCTTTCTGTGGTACGGCCCACATCGGCTCCTGCAACTAGACATGAGCCAAGCTGACATTAGGGATAAAGAGGAAGCCCCAGAGTCAGGTTCCTCATACAAAGAACCCGCAGGAGCCTCACCGTTACCTAAAACAATGAGCCTCGCTGCGGGCGCTATGCAACTGTTTGAAACAGCGCTCTAGATTACCAAGCTTGGGTTGGTGTCTCTACGTCACGTGCCATAACTGTTTTACGGCCAGCGTCTTTTGCCTTTGCAATAGCTTTATTGATTTCAACTTCGATAAGCTTTGTAAGCGCTTCAGAAACATCGCCAGCAGTGTTCATACCAGCAGTATCCTTGATGAACTTCTTAACTTTAGAAGTTACAACAAGCACAGTACCCTCTGCAGAGCTTGTAGTTTCAGTTGATGTTGTTGTTGCGGTTTCTGTCGTATCCATTGTTTTCTCCTAATGTAAAATTTTCTTCCTTAGACCAAAGGGAGAGAGACGGTCTGCCTAACCCCTCATTGCCCCTTATCGACGAGCGAAAAAGGCCGAGGTGTCAGGGAGCTCCGTGAGACCCCCTTAATTTCGTTCTCACGAGCGGCTGACGGTATCCCATGCAATCAATCTACACAAACAAATTAGGGGTATTTTTTGATATTTATTTTTATGGCTTTTATAAATACTTGATTTTACTATATAATTTTTGCTAGGCTGAAACTATAACTTATGGCTAAAACGCACTCTCGGGCTGGAGACCTCGTCTTTTTCGCAATCCTTATCGGGACGGTCTCTCTTGCGGTCAGCGCCATGCAATCTCTTAGTGTTATCTTCACAGCGCCCGACTACACAAGGCTTTTGACATTCTTCTCAGGGATAATTGTTGGTGGCCTTTGCTGTTTACTCTTGATACGTGGACATCTCTCAGTGCTTTTACATGAACTTAAGCACGCCATCGTTGCGCTCCTGGCTGGAAACTCTCCGAAGGGCATAAAAATTGGGCGCGCAACGGGCCACTTTGCTTATTCATTCACTGAAGATACGAAAAGCTATAACGCTTTTATCTACCTAGCCCCCTATACGCTTCCCCTGTTTACGGTTTGCCTCTTAGCCTCATGCATCTATCCACTCTGGCATGAGCCACTTGCACTACTGGCCATTGTTGGCCTTGGTTATGGCATCGATGTGGTTAGTGGCATACGAGATATTCACCCAGGTCAAACAGACTTCTCTTCCCTGTATGGAGGGTTTGGTATCGGCATAGTATATGTGACTGCGCTCCATATTCTGATGTTTTTCTCGCTTCTGGCATGGGCCGCAGGAGGCGTACCGATCCTCGAAGCATTCTGTAAAAGTATTTTTGGCGGACTATTTAGCTAATCGTAGAGCAAGAGGAGCAAGCGGCCCCCGAAGCGTTCGGTCATCAAGCAAAATAGCTTATACTTCTTTGGAGTCGTTAGGTTATAAAGTATCCCCGGTACAGTTCTAGAGCGATTACTTTACTCTAATACAAGTTTGGCTAATAAGCCGTTTCTGAGGGAGTTGGCTTGGTAATGGCTATACCTTTATTATCGTAACATGATCCCTGTCTACCAGAATTTGATAAGTCCTTACATTCAAAATAATGCCGGGGGCCACTCTGGTAACAAGTCTTAGACTTTGCTTTACATAGATCACCTACTTTTTTACAAGTGCTAACGTCATCGTCTCTCTTATCTGAATAACCCCCGCTACAACTATCTTGGATGACGGCACAACCAGTAACTTCTACGGGAGCGGGATTACAATTCCATTGTCCAATAAAGTTGCGCCCGCACTTTCCTATCCCCTCATATACTTCACAACAACAGCTTCTATCAATGTCATCAACAACAAGATCTGTAGCAGCGTCATTTGACTTAATAGGCCTAGCGTTACTATCACTTGCATGCCATGCAACGCAAACGACGACTAGAAAAATTATTAGCGTTGATTTCAGTAGTTTCAACATACAGCACTCATCCAATGACAGTTGATAATTTATATATAAATATAGTTTCTTACTTTCGTATGTTCAGATGTCTATATCCAATAATACGAAGTTATTAATTCTTAGTAAAATTATTTTTCTTCTTAAAAAGATGTAGGATAAAGCCGAAAGCTTTAGAAAGTCATCGCTGGTGATGTTTGTGACACATCTAAGCACACCTTACTACATTGCTGCATCGTTCGTGGGAGAGGCTCGGGATTCTGGCCTGGTTCAGTAGGAATATTTGCTCCCTTCACACATGCTTGTCGCGCAATTCTTGTACCGGGGATGATGACCATAATCGGGCTGCCATCTTTGTTGAAGCAGTTATAGCCTTGCAGGCATAAATTACAATAGCCAGCCCAGTTTTCACCTCCACTTGGTGGAAAGGCACAGTCATAGCGCTTCCCATCGCCAGCATAGTAGCACGTACAATCCTGAGTATTTGGTCCAAAATTGGTTGATGGATCGCACTGTGCACTACGGTCACCTGAATTTGTTGTCTGTGCAAATGCTATACTAGACGAGATCGTTAAAGCTAAGAGCCCAATCAAAAGTGCACTATATGTTTGCGATAATTTCATAATTTGATTATTTGGAATTAACGTTATTTTTCTATTTAGCTAAAGTCGAATCTTTCTGAAGGATAGGAATAACATTGCATCCTATTTTTCCATCTCGTACGACGACCTCGCCTCCCTGTATTTTACACCAGTAACACGTTTGGAATTCAGGGCTCTCTGTGCGAGTTTGTCCTGGCTTGAGGTTAGCTAAAACCTCACACTCTGCAACGATACCTTGTGCAACTCCAAGAGGAGACTTGGATGGAGTTGATGTATCATAACTTAACGTCTGAGCAGATACCGATGATGAGAATACTGCGGCTACCGCTAAAATTAAAATTATCTTCTGCTTCATACTCCCTTCTTTGTTATAGAGACTACAACTTGAAAATTTACCTCGGATATCCGTTTGAAAATCTTTAGGTTTAGAAACTAGAACAGATAAATGCTCCCTTATCTTTACATGAGCCCTGAAAGATATATGAAATAGAGTTGTCAATGCCCCCCCTTTTCACCGTTTGCCTCCTAGCCTCATGCATCTATCCACTGTGGCATGAACCACTTGCTCTGCTTGCACTTGTCGGACTGGGCTATGGTATTATCTATGTCACTGCGCTACATATTTTGATGTTCTTTTCGCTCCTGGCATGGGCCGCAGGAGGCGTGCCGATCCTCGAAGCATTCTGTAAAAGTATTTTTGGCGGACTATTTAGCTAATCGTAGAGCAAGAGGAGCAAGCGGCCCCCGAAGCGTTCGGTCATCTCGTAAAACAGCCTCTACTTCTTTTGAATTATCAAGCACTGATAGCTCAACTGTTTCACCTCGGTGCTGCAGAAGCTTACCAACAAGTATAGAAAGTAAGGTTCTATCAAAGACATCCTGTGCATCACGTGGCTGTCCCTTGAGGGACGCAGCCATGTGCTCTTTTGCCATATCAAGATCTTCATTCAGAAGCGCTGTTTCAACTCGCCGCAGATGATAATCAAGCGAGCCATCACCTCCAGCTGGTAATATCTGAGTAAACCATGTCTGAGCAGCGTAAGCTTGCCCGTACTGTAAAAGCAAACCAATATGCTTAAGACCTTCCGTCATCGAGCCGCTCACCTGATAGGCGTAGATTGAGTAGCAAAACGAATCCTCAATATCACCCATACGAGTTGCAAGATTTGCAAGTGAACGACTATAGGCAATCATCGCAGCGCGATCTTCGCGGGTCTCAGCCTCGGTGAGCCCTTCAATAAGAAACTGCTTGGCCTTTTCAAACTGCCGCTGTTCAGTATAAATTTTTCCAAGCCATAATCGGTAGGTCAGGTTTAAGGGGTCTTGCGCAAACAGCTTCTGAAAAATCACAAACGATTCTTCAAAGCGTTCCTGTAAAAAAAGAGACGTACCAAGGTTCAAAAGAATGCGCTCTGCACGAGGCTGCAACCAAAGCGCCTGACGAAATCGAAACTCACCATCAACATAACGACCACGAGCCACGTAACTCAGCCCTTCATTATTCAGGCGCAACGCATCAACTTCTGCTTCAGGTACAGCCTGCTGCCTGGTTGACTCTTCAGGCGCCATAAAGCAGCCCATCATAACAAGGCTTGCCAGCATAGTTGATGTTGCAAGGA
>JBILLA010000114.1:0-8086 GCA_044376365.1 Bdellovibrionota bacterium
TAGAAGATAAAGAAGTGCTGATGGCGCGCTCTCGAATCCTTGAGGACAAAGGCAAAGAAGCAATCTTTGAAGAGCATATGCTTAAAATTCAGGATCTCGAAAAGCACCCCTTCCGCTCTTAAGACCATGCAGACTCGCACGATCGCCTGGGGCTGCTTACTTGCATTGCTATCGCTCTATTACAACGCGCATTGCTGGGCTGAGCCCTTTGCTGAAAATGTTGTTGAGCAGCAAGTGCAAAAAGAAACAGATAAAAAGAAAGAAGCGATTGCGGATCCTGCTCGTACAGAATTTAGTGACAGCATCAAAGCTCTTACACCAGCTTGGATACAGGACCTCATTCTGAAAGAGCGAGAATCATTTATTCGTGCAAAAGAGAAAACTCCAATACGCATCGTTGATCACATCGCACTGACTGATGAAGAGCGTACTGCAGTTCAAAAATCATTAAAGCAATATTTTAAAGATCTCTACTCAGCGCAGCTCAAATTTTCTCTCGCCACAATGCACGGTAAAACGTTCACTGAAACGAAAGCCGAGCTGACAAGAATATACTTCCCCGATAATGGCGAATCATTTGCGCAGCAATTTCGTGAAAAGATATCGCTCACGGCGCCGGAAAAATTGAGTCAGTACACTTGGCTTAGCTTTCGTTTTTTTCGCGACCCCTTTGATCGAGTTTGGATTTATACTCCGCAAACAAAACGGTCTCGCCCTATTGCCCCGCAGCTGCGCAATGAATCACTCTTTTTTTCCGCACTAGGAGCAGATGACCTATTAGGATTTTCAGGAAATACAAACCGCGTTGAAGTCACCTTTGGTGGCGCAGAAATAATGCTTGTGCCAATAACCTACGAATTCTATAGCCATTCAAAAGTTGGAAGCTGCGCAGTCTATACAGCACCAGAGCGAAAAACAGAACAGCATACTGTCACTCCCCCAAAGAGTGAACTCGTGGCCCGCGAAACAGTATCCGCAGCGCTGGTGCATCAAGATCCATTCAATAATTATGGTAAGATCTCTCTTATTCTTGATCGGGCAACAAAACTTCCCATCTATAAAAAAATTGAAGCGCGCAATGGCACTGTCCTTGCACGAAGTATGGCTGCACTTGGCGCCGTCACCTCACAGGCAACACTATTGCCAAGCTGGATTTATGCACAGCGTGGTGAGCATCTCAACTCACTGCTTGAATATGAACGCATCACGCTATGCACAGAAAACCAATTCCAACTCGACCCAGCAGAGCTCGATCCCATCAAGCTAGAGGGCGCGGCAACGCCCCCGTCAGAATAAAATATGTATGCTATTTGCATATTGAACCAATAATAGATGGGTTGCCAAGCACAAGCGACTCATAGGAACAATCGTCTACGATATATTCAGGAATGATATTGATCTCTGTAATCTGACCTGCCTCGTACTGAATCACGACACAAGCGGATTCTGATATTTTCGTTTCAGAATTCGATTGAGCGCTTGATGGCAGTCTTACGGAACCTTCTCTGTCGGGCTTAAACTCAAATGAACCATCAGCAGAAGTTGTTGCCTGAGCACTTTCAATACCAAGAGAGTCAAGAGGTAGATTCTCAACGGGATTACATTTTTCATCTATGATAATACCGTTTACATTACCTGTGCCAGAAGAACCGCCTCCACAACCTGCGAATAATGCTCCGATGCATGCAAAGATAAGACACAAAAAGATACTTCTTTGATTACATTCCTTCATACGTATTCCCCTTCTATTCTTTATCTTGCTGTTTTTCAATGAGCGCCACGCGAGCGAATGAACCAAATACAAAGCGTACAGTGCCTTGATGAGTGTCGGTTAATTGCTGCTCAGTCAGATCTCTGTCAAACGATGCAACATGGTGCCGAATCCGTTCGTGAAGCATTGCAGCTTCTTTTTGAATCCATGCTTGCAGTGCAGGTTGATACTCAACAGGAATATTATCATATGATGTAGTTGTATGATGATTTGGTTTCATACCGGTCGCAGCCATGTTTTCTTCTGCGCAGATCAACAAATCATCAATATCACGAGCAATGAGTCCTGCACTTTGCTCATCATCAGCAGTAATAAGTCCTTTTTTCAAGAGTGAGACAGTTGCATCTTGAACAGAAACAATACCCAACCGTTCAAGCTCGCGAAGCACTGTTGCTGGATGCACATCTGAACCACAACTACGAACAAGATCAGCGAATTCACTGCGCTCACTGCCACAAGAAAGTGCACGCAATGCCCCCTGTGTATCTTTAAATTTATTTTTGCTTTGCCATGCACCGATAACATGAATCAATAAAGACGTTGTATCACGTTGTGGCTTACTCCCTTTGAGAAACGCAGCACAATCTTTACGATGCACACCAGTCATCACACTGAGGCGACTTGCCGTAAGCGCTTCACCATTTTTTTGCAGCAGCTCAACACCTGCAACCAGCAGTGCATGCTTGAGTGAATCAATGCCTTCAGACAGCACAACACCTCGTCGCAAAAAGAAGCGAGCAAATGGTCGAAGGAGTACTGGTAAAAAACTGCGTTGAGACATTTTACTATCGAAGCGCTATTTTCCCTTGACGAGACAAGAAAAGATATGGCACTCTCCGTACATGGGAAATTTTCCCATATTTTTATGTCAAAGGAAAGTGTTATGTTTAAAAAAATAATTACCCTCGTTGGGGTCTGTTGCATGGCGCCATGCCTTGCGATAGCAGACAACCAAGACTGCCAGGCACGCTGGGAAACGCTCAATCAGAGCCTCTCAGAACGCTATATCGAGCTCGATAAGCAATGTGCAAAAAACGACAGCGAAACGTGCAGCTCAGACCCAGCTGACGAGTGCAATACGATGAGCGCTGAGTGCAAAGATCTGTACGAAGCACTGTCGACCGAAGCGTCAAAAGAGACTGAAGCCCTAGCTGCAGAATGCCCACTGGAAGTAGAATCTGTAAGCACATTAGGAACCTCGGCAGCACTGCAAAAAGCTGCTCACCGTGCCACAGTACTCGGCAAACGAAACCAAGGACTAAAAAAGCAACTGAAAAAATCAAAACAAAAAAATGCACGGCTTGAAAAGCAACTACGCAGCACAGCGTGGCGTCTGCAACAGTGCCGCAAGTAAGAACTACTCTGCAGTTGGGCGTACAACTCTTACAACAGTAAGAGTTGTACCATCTCTACGAAAATATACTGCACACGGACGGTCTGTTGGCCATGCATCAACAACAGACGGATCAACGACAGATGCAGGAAATACAAACTCAACTTTTTTTGGTTGTGTTACAACGAGGGTTTCACCCGACGAGTACTGTTTCGATACAAGCTGCCCAGTGAATGTATGGGTCGCTTGGTTCCAAGATCTTTTACAAAGATCAAATCGCTCTACATGAGGTTCAGGCGGGGCAAAACCGTATGAGGAATCCTCCAGGTACAGGGTAACTTTTTCATTAATCATATCAAGCAGTTATGCATATCTTTCAAAACACACCTCAGCCTGGAGGCTGGGGTGATAGTTGTATGGAATTCAGTGGCGCGATTATAGCCATCTTAGCGGGCGAAGATTGGTTTCCTATATCACACCGAGTGCGCCTTGACCCATAACCCTTGGGTACTGTTACGTAGAAAACTGCACAACATGGGAACGTTTGAAGAACTGATAAGTAAGTTTAGTTTAAGTGATGATGATACTGGGCTGTCGCCTAAAGACACAGCCATGCCTAAAACCTCAGCAGCATGGGATGTCTTCCTTGGTGGCAGATTTGTCAATATTGCTATGCAAGAAGCTATTGAAGTCATCAATAGATCTAGCGAGGAACAGCTCTCAAAATATACGCCCGAGAGCGATCATTTCTCAGAAGTCACCAAAGTGGACATGATTGAACGTGCACAGAGACAATTTTGCACTCTCATTGCTCATGAAATAGGCGCTGAAGAAGAACAGATTTTTAATCTTACATTTGGTCGTGCTCTACCTTCTGCAGACGAAATCCTCGCACTGGGCAAAAATATTGAATTTATACCTGAAATCTTTGAGAAGATTCACACTCAGTTACAAGACATTACGAATGAAAGAATAAACTTTCTTGCACAGTACAACGATGCAATGAAAGATCTTATACGATCAAATAAGCTTGAACGATTTTACATCCAGTGTCTTCATGAAGTCTTTCAATTGGGCGATGTACGTACGTTCGATAAAAATACAAGTAGTCTTATTAAGTTTTCAAACACACTTGAATTAAAGCTACCAGGTATCCTTCCCATCGAGCCTTTAGAACAATCAATATCTGAGCAATTTTTATTATCTCCTGACTGGCAAGATGCTTTTAAAAATCGTTCTAAAGCAGTCCTTGCATGCTTAAAACTGTGGCATCAAAAGAAAATTCAAGACGCCGGTACAATTCAAGATGCTTTCATGCAAAGTATGTTAGGGATCGACCTGGCGCTCTTTACGGCTGATTGCTTTCATGACACGTCGTTACTTGATGTTGCGCATCACGTATTGGGTAAAGACGCTAATCCAAAGCTTCTAGAAACACTCATGCTCATCTCACCTCGTGATGGCACCGCACTTGATTACCTGGAACCTGTGCAGCTCCTCATGAACAAGCTCAAAGGAACTCCTGCTGAAGCAACCTTTACACAGCTTCTTGGTCGCACTAAGCCATCACTGCGCCTTCCTATCCTTGAAGAATTAGCATATGAACCAGCGGCACAAACGTTTCTGCTTGATACTATACAAGCACTCCCTGCTTATGAGTACCGTGGCATCGACCTCAGCGATAAAGTCGAATTCTGGTTACAGTATAGCAATGAACCATGGCAACATGACGTAACACGTACCATGTTTGATACAATAAAAAGTAGAGCGCATGGACTTGGCACATTAGAATACCAACGTCTGGCAAATTACTGTTCGAGAGTACTCTCTCATGAACAAGCAAGCACATTTGAAACAATACTCATGCATAAAAAAAATGCACTCAGTATTATTGAAACATACCTTTCATATGCAGAACCAAACAAGGCTTCACTGTTTCTTGCCGTCGCCTTGCATGAAAATCAAAATATCAAAGCAGAGCAAATTGCCAAAAAATTAGATGATATCCCAACAGAAGAGCTTGACGGCATCATTGCGGAAGAGAACCTTGTGAAAGCATTTTGGAGCTATAAAAAACCAAAAGAGATTGCATCACCAGCCTCTGTAACGCCAAAAATTGTGGCACAACTTCCGACACCAGCGCCTTCATCACCTGTCATAATGCCAAAGGGTCGCCCTTGGATAGAAATACTCTCAGAGGCACTTCCAGAATACACAGAAGAGATTGAGTTCATTGTCGAGTCCATTGGAGAACCAGCACTTAAAACTCTTGCAAAACATTTTGATGAGCAACAAGCAGTCAGCATCGCACTTGCATTAGCACTGCTTCATGATAGCAATCCGCATCTTGGCAAGATTATTCTTGGGCAAAAAAACTACATCAAACAGTTTGGCGATTTTGTCATAACAAGTGACCCACAACGAATCGAAGACTTTAAAGAAGCAAGCAACATCGTGTCGAACCTTCATGCGCTAGTCATGAAGACGCTAAGCCCCAATGCATCGCAGCAAGCAAAACAAGAGTATTCGCTCTCGCATGTACTTCTTGATGCATTGCCACATAAAGTAGACGTTGTGCAATTCGTATCGAATGCCCTTCCCCGCGAAGTTTTGCAAGTAGCTCATGAAGCAACCGACAGTGCTCCTCAATGCTTCTACTTCAACCCCTCGCTGAATCTTGGCACACTCAACAGCGAACAGGTAAGCAAAATTATCATCATCGAGGAGGATCTGCTTAAGACATCAATACTTACTCCAAATAACCAAACTATCGTCATCCCCGTGACAAACTTATCGCTGGAAAACGTCGCAACTCTCAAAGCTTCTGTCTTGAATAAAATAGCTGCTTTCGATGGACGTTCTATGGTTCAGGAAAAAATCGCTCTTCCAGAAGATCGTGCAAAACAGGTCAAAGATTCATGGAAAAAGCTCAGCAGAGAGCATCAAAAGACATTTTTAAATTATCTCGAACGACTCGTTCGTGATGGTTCATGCGGCACGATGAAAGGACTTGTTAGCAAACCAAGTGAATTTATTTCCGTGCGAATTTTAACACCAGGGGGACCTCGATTATATCTTGTTGAGGGCAGAGGTGAGTTTCAGGGTCAGTATATGATTGTAGGAATCGGCAACAAGGATTCTCAAACCGCAGATCTAAAAGCGCTTGATACTATACAACTTGATGGCCTCTTTACCAGACCGCATCGGTCATCAGCAGATATTTTTGGTGAGTAGTTTTTTTGAAAAAAACTTAGGGGACCACTGCCCCATCTTTGTACAGATAGGGCACGGTTACAGTACTACTTTTTCTTTGTAGTCGTTTTAGCAGCAGTTGCTTTTGGTGCTGCTGTTTTTGCAGTCGTCTTTGCAACTTTTGCTTTCTTCTTAGGACGAGCTTTACCGTAAGAACCAGCAAATCGTTTTCCTTTTGCAGTGCGCTTATCACCTTTACCCATAGTTATACTCCTCATTTCATTAGAATGGTTTCTTATGATGCAGTGTAATGAGTTTCGGCAATCGCAGCAATTACTTGATGCGCTTCAAAAAGCTTGGTCGTTTCTTATCGCCTTCGGCGGTCACTGGTCCTGCGTCCTTGCCTGGAACACTCGAAAGCTCTGCTTTATGCGCCTTTGCTGCAGCAGGCGCCACCTGTGCAGGTGATACATCCATGCCGGCCGACTCTTTGAGCATGCGAGGCAGCGATGGATGCAATGCGCGCGGCTCCCAGATCGTTAAGGCCCCAGTCACTGAGCTTGCAGCCCAAATTGCTTCATAGGGCACACTACAAGCAAAGGGGCTTGCACCAAAACGAAGCTCCGCCTCAACTCGATTTTCTCGCAAGACAACACGCCCAGCAAAAAAGTGGCTGAGTTTCATGGTGACCGTGGGCTCTTTTCGCAAATGATCAGGGATAATCACCCCTGGGTAAGAGGGGTTTACGTGAATAAGGCAGTGGTCATCACCCAACAGCTCCTCAAGGAGCAGCTTTGTGTCGATTTGGGGCGATTCCTGACTCATACGTACGTACTTGATGCCACGAGGAGCTTGAAAAATCAAATGATCGGCAGCAAAGTGAATTTTTTTAATCAAAGCGAAACTTTTTTTGCTCTGAAATCTAATATTTTTGAGGATTCTGACGTCTTAATCACCACCTTATGCAAGACAAGCAATCAGATACACCTCGTGACCTTCTTATCCTCGGAGCGCTCTTTGCGCTTGTGCTGATGCTTGGCTCTCCTGTCCTGCAATCAGATTTTGGTGTTGGCAACCAGGCTGCAACCATTACCGCAGTGCCTGTTGCGCCAGAGCACGGCTAGCACTGAGTTTCTCAAGCCATGTCTGGATATCTTCGAAATTACACGGTTTTTTTAGATATTCGACTCTCGTGCGAAGCGATGCAGGCAGTGGTCTACCAGAAACCACAAGCACAGGTGAGCTCTCAGATCGACGTGCCAACTGTTCAAGGAATGTCTCGATGCTTCCCTGTCCCGTTTCAAGATCGCTGATGATGCCATCAAAAGACTGAAAACGTACAATGGATTCAGCTTCAATAAAATTGTGTGCACAGTATATGGTCACTCCCCTGCCCTCTAAAGAGCGCATCAGTGACTGCTGCATATCGCGATTATCCTCGATGTGAAGTAGTTTCAGTGCGAGCGGCTCGTGGTGACACTCCATAAAGGGTGATGCGATCTCAGCGGTGCCAAGTAATTTCAGAGTAAATGTTGTACCTATCCCATAGTCTGACTCTACTTTAATAGAGGCCTGGTTGGCTTCAAGGATCTGCTTAGTTATCACTAAACCTATTCCTGCCCCTTCAGCAAGCTGTCGTTGGAAACGAGTGAACGGTTGAAAAAGTTGCTGCACTTGATCGGGCGTCATACCAATGCCCTGATCGGTTACTGAAAGCATCACATAATTTTTTTCAGTCCTCGCTCGTATCGTGATCGTACCAGACTGACTGTACTTGATGGCATTACTTA
>JBILLA010000116.1:0-8059 GCA_044376365.1 Bdellovibrionota bacterium
TGAAGCATTTTGTCACTTGATTGATGTTCGAGATCTTGTACATGCGTTTTGGCTTGCCATGGAACATACAGAGGTCAATGCAGAAGCATTCTTGATTGCAGGACAAGAGATTGTGCCTTTAAATCAATTTTGCAACCTGGTTGCTGATATACTACACGTCAAACGCCCTTGGCTGCATATACCCTTGATACCGATGCAGCTCTTAGGGGATCTGTGTGAACTTCTGTGTAGGCCCTTTGGGATAGAGCCCCCACTCTATCGCCGCCGCGTTGATTTCTATATTAAAAATCGAAGCTTTGTGACCAAAAAAGCCCAGGAAATGCTGGGCTTTCAAGCGAAACTGCCCCTTGCGGCTGAAGTGCAAGACATTATTACATGCTATCAAGATGAAGGATTTTTAAGCTCTTAGAGGCGTGATAACCTTTAAAAGACTCATAAAACATAAATTTCTTGCGTAAGGTCTAAGCCTAATGTAAGAATATTGTAAGACCTTCTCAGTAATTAGGAATACATGAAAAAGTTCCAAAAAGGCGCAAGCCTCGTAGAATACAGCCTTCTCATCGCTCTAATCGCGCTTGTAACCATTACTGCCGTGCGCTCCATCGGCAACAACGTCTCAACCCAATTCTCTCGTGTGAATTCTGGGGTTAACTCTAACTAAGATCCAAACTGCTGTGTTCTCACATAACAGTGCTTAGTTGCACCGAATCTTCTTGCTATGTTTGGTTCGTACTAGAGCTAAAAAATTCGCTATCCTAAAGAGATATCTGCTCACTAAGAGTTATCTCTGCTGCGGTCGTTGATCGGTGAGGCTCAGCACCACTTGCTCGAAGCGTTATATCAGTAAACACCATGAGCGGATTCATGTGACGCTCGAAAAGTACATACGGCGCAACAAGCAGATCTGAAAGCAAGAGAGCAAGTCGACTGAAGAGATGGTTTGTATCATGTGCATGACCTAACACAGCAGTCCGCAACTGATAGCGCACAAGTAATATCATAAGCTGCACAAGATCAGGAAGCACTGCCTTCTCCTTCACCATTGCAGGCAACAAAGCGAGTGCTTCAGTCACGCTTCCTTTCACGACAGCATCAACCCATCCTTGCAATTCACTCATATACTCACCCGAAGTATGCAGCAAATGAAGATGTGTCAGTGAGCCATCTGCAAGCGGCAACAATTCAGGAGCAACCGTATAAGCATCGTCACCAAGCGCTTTGCGCTGTGCGAGGACCTGTGCAAGCTCCTCACTGCTGAGTGGCGCAAAATCCCATCGCTGAGCCCGTGAACGAATCGTAATGGGCAAGCGAGAAGGATTTTCAGTGACCAAGATAAAGAAGAGTTGTGGACGTGGTTCTTCTAAAGTTTTGAGAAAAATATTAGCAGCCGCTATCGAGAATGCATCTGCAGCATCAATAACGACAACTTTTGCGCGGCCTCTATATGGACGAAGCGAGAGCCTTGAAAGTAACTGTCGCAATGCTTCTACGGTCGATGTTTCTTTGAGTGATGGATTAAAGAGGAATAGATCGGGATGATTTCCAACCCGCGCTAACAAACAGCCCTCACAGCGCTGACACGGATGGTCATGTTCTGGTGCTTCGCATAGCAGAGCAGCAGCAATATAGTGAGCAACCGTTCGCTTTCCTATACCGGAAGGACCAGCAAATAAAAGTCCCTGATGGAGCGTACCTCGCTGTACACTCTTTAAGAGTGATGCAACATGAGCTGTATGTCCAACTGGAACTGTTATCATAACGTGAAGTACTCCAAGAGTTGCTGCAACATATGTTCTGATGAAGTTGTACCATCAAGAATAATTGATGGCGCATGTGACTGCTGCGCAAGCGTCAAGAATCCTTGACGAACACGCTCTTGAAACTGTTCTGCTTCGTCTTCGAATTTATCAACTTCTGGCACTGCACTCTGTTGAAGCCGCTGAATCATCCGTTGACGCGCAACTGCAATTGGTAGATCAACAACAACTGTTAACGAAGGTAACAAATTACCGATCGAGAGCTTAATAGCCGCATGAATCAGATCTAATGATAATCCACGCCCATAACCTTGAAATGCTACCGTTGAAAACCAATGACGATCACTTAAAACATAATGACCAGCAGCAAGCTGCGGTTCGATACACTCTTTAATATGTTGCGTTCTATCGGCACAAAATAAAAAAAGTTCAGCAAGCTGATCGATTGAGATATCTTTGCGTTCTTTCACCAACGAACGGATCTCTTGACCAAGAGCAGTTCCACCAGGTTCCCGAGTAACGACAACTTTTTTACCTGCAGCCGTAAGGTGTGCAGCAAAACGTGAAAGTAATGTTGATTTTCCAACACCATTACCCCCTTCAAAGACAATAAACGCTGGTTGTGAAACAGTGAGATCTTTAGCAGAGACAATCATACGTTTGCACCACCAAGAAATAGTTCTATACCATACTTCAACTGCTGTGACGTAAAAGGCTTTGTAATATAGTAATCAGCCCCGTACTGATAGCCTTCAAGTATCTGATCATCTTGATCGCGAGCAGTCACCATAATACATGACAGGCTGGCGTACTGTGGCATCTGTTTTAAAGCAGCAAGCAGCTCATAACCATTCATCGTCGGCATAGTAATATCAAGCAGTGCTAGATCAATACAGCGTCCCTGAGCGGCATCATCTTTGAGCGCTGTAAGTGCAGCAACACCATCTTGAAAGGTTCGCGCCTCATAGCCGAATGATTGCACCATAGATGCCATTGCATGCAAGCTATCATAATTATCATCGACAATAAGAACAGCTTTTTTTGTCATACCTCACCCATATAGAAGAGTACTGTTTCAATGTACGGATCGCTACGATTATACTGCCAAATCACATGACGCTTTTCCTTTCGAGAGAGCGAATTACTCCAGCCGTGGTCATGAAAAAAACGAGCTGTGGAATAGATCGCATCTGCAGCTTCATGCAATGTTATCGAACCATTCCCATTCCCATCAAACCCAAAATCTTGGTACGTCTTGGGAAGAAACTGCGTCCAGCCAAAGGCGCCGGCAATGGATCCTTTGAGCTCAAAGAGGTTGAGGTGGCCTTTCAGATGCTCTTGAAAAAGCGCCAAGAGTTGCGGATAGAATGTATCAAAGAGATACTGCCCGCGCTCAACAGCATCACGTTCTTTCACTGAAGCATCATCACGTTGAAACTGCGCAAGATTTTTCTTGAGGTTATTTGGATCACCTGTCGCAACAATACGTGACAAGCGATTCACGACAAGATTATTGCCCGTTAATTTTCCACAACGACTTTCAATAAATAGTATCGCCGTAAGCAGTCGAGGCGACACTTCAAAGCGTCGTGCTGCCGCATTAAAGATAGGCTGATACTGAGTATAACATGCTTCATACTGCGCACGCATCGCCGCAGTGCGAAAACCAGCATACATACCGTGCGTTTCTTGAGGACGTAATTTGAAAGGAACAAAATCAAATGGTGGCACAACTTGCCCTGACCCATAAACCTTGTGCAGCAATTTTTTGGGAATACCATCGTTTATAAGATAAGAAACGACAAAATCCCATCCGCCATACTCATCTGAATAATGAAATGAGTGCTGCTCAATATCGAATCTTCCTTGCGCTTGCGTGGTCACTGCTTCGTCAGCAAGTCGATGTGATCGAGTACAACCAATAACGGCTAAAAAAACCACCAACAGTACAATATGTATACGAGAAAAAAACTTCACTACTTATTCTCTCAACGACACACTATCAATAATATCTTTCGGAGACAGCGACTTGCTCTTTAAACGAAACTCACCCCGTAGTGTTGCACGTTGAAGGGCACATGCATCTGCCTCCGAATGTTTTTTTATGGCAGGCATAAGCTTGTTCATAATCCACGGACTCAACCCTAAGCGCGAGCGAAGCTTTTCAGCGCTATACTTTTCACGCTGAGCAAAGAGCAGTGCAAGCATATGAAAAACACTCTTACCAATAAGCGGTATAAATCCATACGGATTCATACCTTGCATATCCATAATAGTCGTAAGCTCAAGTGCTTTCTTTTTATTATCAAGCAGCACAGCATCAAGCAGTTCAAATTCAGAAGCAGTTTTTGAAGTAGCAAAATACGCTGTAGCTTCTTTGATCGTAAGCTGCGGGCCATCGGCATAGAGCGATACATTCTCAATGAGCTTTGCAGCTTTATCTAAAGAGCCTCCCGAAAGCTCTGAAAGTAACGTAAACGTGGCTTCATCAACGGATGATACACCATGCATAGCAAACTCTTTCTTCATCCATCGTTTCATCTCTGGAGCTTTTAATTCCTCAAATGCAATATAGAAACGTTGAAAACTCTTACGAAACAACGAACGCTCTTGCAGTGGAGCTCCAGAACAGAGCAACATCGTGCCGCTATCCATGGCAGCAGCTTCTTTTGAAATCAGTGCCAAAGACGCAGCGCTGATTTCATCTGCATACTTTATATAAATGCACTTTTTCTCTGAAAATAGTGAGAGCGCTCGGATGGAGCTTTGAAAAGATCGGAACTCTTGCTCGCCAAAAAAACGACCATCAAATGTCACAAGCTCGCGCTGCTTTGCATGAACAAAACGATCAAGGAACCGCTTAGCAAATCGTTCCCGTCGCAGAAATTCTTTATCAGCAACATAGAGCATCGCAGGAGGAAGCTCGGCTTCAAGTATACTTTGTGGCGTAAGTGCTGCTGACATGGACACGTTGAGTGTCGCACAGAATGATTACATTTTCCACGAGTTAACCGCAGCAATCCTGCAATCCCATGAGAGTGCTTTTGCCCTAAAATTGCGCTATAATTGCTCTATGCTCAACCTCTACCTCCTGCGTCACGGCGAAACCGATTGGAATAAAATCGGACGCTTTCAGGGGTGGACCGATATCCCTTTGAACGAGACTGGACGGATGCAAGCACGCAGCATTGCATCAACCCTCAAAAAGCTTGAATTCTTGCATTGCGTCTCAAGCGACTTAGGGCGCGCTCATGAAACACTCTCACTTGCCACTGAAAACAGATATCCGCTTCATCAAGACCAACGCTTTCGAGAGATTTTTTGTGGCGCATGGGAAGGACAAACCAAAGATTCTTTGCGCGAACAAAACGAGCACATAGAGAAATATTTTCATGACCCGCTCAACTTTCCACCACGCGAGGGTGAAACACTGCATCAACTGTTAGAACGATCCTCTGCAGCATTGCAAGAGTTACTTAATACCTACAGTGCAGCGACGGGCAATCTGCTTATTGTAAGCCATGGTGGTACGATTCGTGCGCTCCTCACACACCTTTTAGGAACAGGCTTAAGCGCGTGGAATAGTTTTTACATCAATAACTGTGGACTTGCTCATATTATTATTGAGCCAACTGGTCGCAAACGCTTAGCACTCCTCAACGGCTCATAACAGCAACGCAGAACAGAAAGCCCCTCTGGCTTACGCCGTTTGAAGACCAACAACATCAGGCAGCGACTCCAAAGAGTAGCCTCCTTCGAATTCTTTTAAAGCATGCT
Source organism: Bdellovibrionota bacterium (assembly GCA_044376365.1). Lineage (GTDB taxonomy): Bacteria > Bdellovibrionota_C > UBA2361 > UBA2361 > JBIKWN01 > JBIKWN01. The sequence goes on from JBILLA010000116.1 coordinate 5,535, forward strand.
GAAAAAAGCTCTTATGACTTTTCACCTGCCAGTACGGCATACTACCAGAGACACCATATCGAAAAATCTCTTGGATACGAATCGGTGCGTCTTGCCCCTCATGTTTTGCAACCTCAACCACTTCTGTAATGCGCCGTTGACCTGTCTGTTTACAGATCTGTGTGTACGCAACAACTTGTACAGCAGCACCAATCTGCTCACGAAGCGCCGAGCGATCAACGCCAGGTTGTTGACGAGACAAGAGCAGCTCAAGACGAGCGATAGTATCAGCAGCACTCTTGGCATGAACAGTTGACATACCAGGGTGTCCTGAAACACACACATCAATAAACGACTCTGCCGCTTCAGGATCACGAATTTCACCGAAAATAATTCGATTCATCGCCATTCTCATACCAGCTCGAATACATTCTCCAGGCGACACTTTACCAATCCCCTCTGTATTCGACTCTCGTGTGCGCACATAACGAACTGTTGGATGTTCAATGGCAATCTCAGAGGTATCTTCAATCACAAGAATGCTTTCATGCTTGGGTATTGTTGAAGCAAGCGCGCGAAGAAGCGTCGTTTTACCAGTACCAACTTCGCCAGCAAGCAGCACCGTATGCCCAGTCAACAACGCTGCACGAAGATAGTGCATTACTTCTCGAGGAGCCATGGTACCACGACTAAACTCTGCAAAAGTCACAGCGCTTACGCGACTGACACGCAATGTCACATAAGGTCCAGTTTCACACAGCACTTTATGCACAGCATGAATACGTACCAAGGGCGTTACCATACCATCAACAATCGGCTTTGATACGGTATAGGACGTATCAGCTTGCATGAGCATACGCTCAACAAGCTGCTCATAGTGCACTTGCGATGGAAATGTTATCGAAGCCTTTGTAATAAGACTTCCCTTCTTAACAAAAATTGCATCAGCACTTTCAATAATAATATCAGAGACAGCACTGTCCTCGATGAGTGGGGTTAATAAACCAAAAATATTACTTCCAACACTTGCTTGATGTGACGCATGCAGTGCAGTACCTGCGGCATTCGGACGACCATCTGAACGTGCAGAGCTGCCCGCTGATGTATCAGCACTTTGAGTATCTCTGAGATGAGTATCTGCGGTACGTGTCAGCGGCAGATCCATGAGATAGAAAAACAATGCTGCCAAACTTCCGCCAAGGGCAAAGAGCATCACGCCAGGTATCCATAGGTACAACACAGTATTAACTGTTGCACGACTTGGGTTACTAGGATCAAAGATTACTGCAACCTGTTCACGGTCAGATAAACCTCCAGAAAACATATGCTGAAAGTTCATAACATGACTATTGCCACCGCGATCGTAGAAGACAATATTTACTTTTGTTCCTGGTCCAACCGAGACCGTACCAGGCCCCTGGTCTCCGTTCAAAACCAGCAATGCACTACTCACTAGTGAAACTGCACCATAGAGCGCAACACACAAAGCAATAACAAAGAGCAGCCCAAACGGCACAACACGCTTCATATTTAACTTTTCAGTAGAGCTCATGAATTACCCCCCCCATCGAGTATCAGTTTGACTCGAGGATACTATACAATAACCGCCGTAGGTTCTTAGAATTACTTTAGATTCTGGATTATTAGATTCGAAACAGAAGCGCGGGGATTCGTGCCGCTTTTTGGAAGCTGTGCGGGGAAAACCACTAATTTAAAGGAAATGCCCAAGGACGGAATCGAACCGCCGACACGAGGATTTTCAGTCCTCTGCTCTACCGACTGAGCTACCTGGGCACAGATAGAAAAACGGTGAGGTGTGAAGATATCGGATAGTGCTTATCAATTCAAGTGAGCGGAGACAAAACTGCATCAATTGCACAAATTCCTGCAAGCGCCGCCGTTTCAGCACGAAGACGGTTCCCTCCCAGCGAGACTGGCAAAAATCCTCGCTCTTTGAATACCACTACCTCAGAGGGGTCGAAATCGCCCTCAGCGCCCACCGCCAAGACTGCGCTGCCTTTCGCTTCAAGCACTGTTTGATAGGCACGGACTGGCTTCGCTTCAGATTCAAGGGATAACAGGCCAAGGAAGCTCTCGCTTAGCAGGGTCATCTGTTGGGCAAGCAAAAATGCAGCATCCAAGGACTCAGCAATATGCACTGCAGGCATGGTCCTTCGACCCGATTGCTTTGCTGCCGAAGCAGTAATTTTTTTAAAACGGGTCACTTTTTTTTCAATATCGCTCTGATCCTTTAAGCGCAAAACACTTCGCTGAGACTGCCAAAAGATCATATTCGAAACACCAAGCTCAGTTGCTTTTTCAAGAATCAGCTCATTTGCCTCCGCTTTACAAAGCGCTGGCAACAAAATGCGTACACGTGAATGATACTCGACAGATGCATGACGATGAGAAATTTGTACGCGCACTGCATGAGGAGCAACTTCAACAAGGAAGCACTCAAATGCATCAGCGCTGGCTTCATCTATAACTGTAAGAGGATCACCTGCTTTTAATCGCAGGACAGTTGCAAGGTAATGAGCATTATC
>JBILLA010000117.1:0-8000 GCA_044376365.1 Bdellovibrionota bacterium
CCAGATCCAGATCTTGCAGAATACATCTATCTTGGCCCCAAGATGGGTAATCCTTGGCGCTAATTCAGATCGCCGCTGTTATTGAAATCTTTGCCCTGTAAATTACTCAATCTTTGCTGCGTCAGGATTAGGTACTCCGTCACGAATCATTCGGGAAAATGTTGCAGCATCTGATACGTCTTGTGCTCTCGAGTTAACCAAGCCCTTATCCATAATCGTTTGCATCGGCAGGCGTTCATCTAAGCTTCCCACCATATAAAGGTACTCAGGTGTATAGCCACTTAAAAAAAGCCGCCAATTATAGCGAAAACGATCGGACCCAATTGCATCCTGAGCATTATAGAGCACTTGTGTTGTGCAATTCGTCGTGAGCGTATTATAGAATGCAGGATGTTCGACCAGTGCATTGAGTTTTTTTAAGTACTCAAGGAATAGTTTGACCGCATTCTCTTGTATATAGTTGAGTCGTAAGAGGTAAACCTGCTCATTTGGTTGTCGATAGATGGTTCGCAGCCCGACAAGATCTCGTTCTTCAGCAACAACATAGATCAGTTCAAAGTTTCGAAAGAATCCATCAATCGTTGAATACGCTTGTGTTTTTGTTTTCCGTACTTCAATCGAAAACGCTATATAATCTTTTTCTGCAAAACCAAAGCTTAGAAAGATATGGGCAATACTTTTGCCAGCCCAGTATGAAGCAAACAGATCCATAGAGGTAAGCTCACTGAGGTGTACAGTTTTAGTGACATAGCGTTCATCAAAGTCAGTTTCTGAGCGATATAAGAAGTCTCGCACGTTATAGACGGTGACCTGGTCGCCTTCAATTTTAGCCCAGGCAGGTTTTGCAACATCTCGCTGCCAGTCACGATCGTTTGATGGTTCAAGGCGCGCCCATAAGAACATAACAGCAAGGAGTGCAGCACTACTAATGAAGCGATAGCGACGTGGATGCCACAGCGTTGCGAGCGTAAGGAAACCGACGATACCAGCAGCAGGAAGTCGTAATTGAGCATCAAAAATAGGAGAGAAGAGTGCCACCAATGAGCACCAACCACCAAGTCCTAAGAATCCAAGGCGCCAGGCAAGCGCAATAAGCAAACGAATCATTTCTTTTTACGTTTTGTTGCTGCGGTTTCTCTTGTATGCACCACGTCTAGGTTGAGGTACAAGATACGCTTGATCTCTTGCACGGCAAGAGGATGCGTATGAGCTGAATGATCTGCAGGAACAACAACCTCTGATTGCGCACCCTCAAGGTGCGAACTTGTATACAGCACAACACCATCAGAAGATTCTTGTACTGGTCCTGATTTGCCTTCGTTTCCTATGATGGAGTGGAATGGCACCTCTCCTGCAACGGCAACTTTTGCAAGCACCTGTATGGCTGGGCTTTTTGGTGAAAGACCTTTCACGCTGGTTGGATCTTGACCTTCAAGTTGGCTTGCGAGTTCAGGCTTGAGTATGTTTTTGAGCTTTGAAGTAATGTTTATCGTCCTTTGAGCAATTGTTTTAGGAAGTGAAATTAAAGATTTTCCAATCCATCCAATCCATGACTCTGAAACAGGGCTACCTCGATGGGGTGTTGCAACAAAGATGACTCGATCAATGTACGGTTTCCGAATGAAGCTGAGCATCTCAGTGAGCTCTTTTTGTGAATCAACATCGAGTTCACGGAGCTTATCGGGGGAAGCTAAGACTGACTCAGTGAGTGAGCCCGATTCTTTTGCAACTGCTGTTCGTGTGAGCAGACCACCCATACTATGGGCAATGATGACCATGCCACGCAATCCTTTGCCGTTATTGATGGACTGTAAGTGATGTTCAAGTTCATCAAGTTTCTCGCGAAACGTTTTTGCATTTTCAAGGATGGGCAGGTTGGTTGGATAGAGGTAGTGCCATACTTGGTAGTGATCTCGGATGTATGGGTCACCCATCAGATCGTTATGCAGGCTAATCCAGGTAGCTGGGCTAGAGAACAAACCATGGACAGTAATCAAAGGAATTTTCCCCTCTGCATACGGTTCGACTGAGTAAAACCCAGTATCCTGAAGCAATTTCTCATCGCCGCTAAACGCGTTGAATAATCCATCGAAATCACCAAGCCCTGTCTTTTCAACAATGCTTGCAAAAGGACTGGTGAAATTTGCTGCAAGTGGCATCGTTTGCGTTCCAATAGTCACCGTTGATGTATTGAACGCATTATGAAATTCCATGGTTGCTTGAATACGATCGGATCCATTCTGAAACGTGAGTACTGCAGTGAGTGGCAAACAGGTGCCAACACGGGGCAGGTATCGATCCAGCGGTTCACTATCATTGCGTGCACGACATGCAGTGAGCGGCAGCCCCATACCATAGCGAATATGACGATTGGCAAGTCCTTCGGTTCCAATCAAAGCAGAAGCAGTAATGGTTTCATAGTTTTCTGGTGCTTCATATTTTTTATCGTGACGAACGCCAAGGGTAAACTGCTCATCCTTACCAACTTGAACGGTGCCAATACTTGCTTCGTCCCATTGATTCTCTTTAAGGATCTGTAAGAGCGCGACAATCGAGCGAAGATAGTAGACTTTAAAATTATCGCATAAGAGATTGACGTTGAGTTTGCACTCGTCACTGAGCATCCCTTGGTATGAAAGGTATGCTGCTCGCAGGAAGTAGCCGCTTGCTTTTTTATCTTTGTCCTTTTCAAGTTCAAGAGCGTGACTCAGTGCTAATTCGCTCCCAACATAGAGACGTTTGAGTGGAACTTCGAGTTGTTCACTCATATGGCTGTAGAGAAAGTCACCACCATCTGCAAGTGCATCATCATTTGATAGCCCAGCCATACGAATAACTTGCTGCGATTCAGGACTGAGCTCGCCTGTTGTGAGAATATCTTTACGGATAGATTTAACGACTGCCGTAGGATCCAGTGGAGAGGTTTTGATGCTGGCACATGAACAAAGACAACAAATTATTAAGAGTGATAAAGAGCGCATTATGGTGTTCATAGAACTGCACTCTAATTGAATTAGCTGTAACTTTCAAAAAAAAAAGGGGCCATATGGCCCCCTTTGTGTGTGCTCAAGACGAGCATACAACTAACCTTAGTCAGGCTTAATGCGGGTAATCTTTGATCCTTGAATACCGAGACCAGCCATGAGTCCTTTTTGTCCAAAGAAGAATGCATAAACACCTTCACGGAGGGTTGTTGAGGAAAGAGAGTTTGCCATGCCCTGATCCCAAATAGTGATATTTGGGCCAACTCCAACTTCCCAACCTTCCGAAGCATCGAGGTATGAAAGATCTTTATCGCTCATAAAAAACATAGCATAGCTAAACTTTTGTACCCCAGCTTGAAGCCCAAAGGAGCCAGCAGCAATGTTGTAGTATCCAGCGACACGACCTTCTTTAAATAAAACGCCTTTACCGTATTGTCCACCAACAACAAAACCACCCTTAGTAATTGAAGGGAAGACAAGAATCCCTTTCGCTTTCTCACCAAGTACCTTGGCGCTTGATGTTGAGCTATAGAGTTTGGTGAGTGCTTCACGAGCATCTGCTTCCATTTCATAAGCTTTTTCGTGACTATGTTTATTTGGTCCAGCATCAGCAGTGAGTACTCCTGTACTGAGTTGAAGCGCGACAGTAGCAATAGTGAGTGTTATAGAGTGTAGATATTTCATAGCAAGGTTCTCCTTCGTTAACGGCTCATCCTAGTGCGATATCGCTTCTATTACCAGCATGAATAAAAAAAAGGCGCCCATCGCTGGACGCCTTTTCAGGAAGCGCTGCAGAGAGCAGCAATAAAACCTTATTTGAGGGCACTTTTGAGTGCTTCAACTTTATCAGTTTTTTCCCAGCTAAAGAGCCCACTGTTGCTCGCTTCACGGCCAAAGTGACCATAGCTTGCAGTTGGCTGATAGATAGGACGAAGTAAGTTTAAGCTGTCGATAATACCACGTGGTGTAAGATCGAAGACTTCTGAAACTGCAGCAGAAATTTTTGCTTCTGGAGCAGTGCCAGTGCCATAGGTGTTTACATAGATTGAAACAGGCTTTGCAACACCGATTGCGTACGCAACTTGTACTTCACACTTCGATGCAAGGCCAGCAGCAACAATGTTTTTCGCAATGTAACGTGCAGCGTATGCAGCAGAGCGGTCAACCTTTGTTGGATCCTTACCAGAGAATGCACCACCACCGTGACGAGCATATCCACCGTAGGTATCAACGATGATTTTGCGTCCTGTAAGACCACAGTCACCAACTGGTCCACCGATAACGAAACGACCTGTTGGGTTAACAAGGTACTTTGTGTTTTTATCGAGGAGGTTGGTTGGTATGACTTCAGGAATCACTTGATTCACAACAAGGTCATGAAGTTGTTGTAAGGTTGCAGCTTCAGTATGTTGCGTTGAAAGAACGATAGTATCAATTCTTGATGGCTTACCGTTTTTGTATTCAACAGAGACCTGAGACTTTGCATCAGGACGAAGCGCTGTATTCTTGTCTGAACGACGAATATCAGAGAGCTTCTTTAGGATGCGGTGTGAAAGAGCGATAGGAAGCGGCATAAGCTCTGGTGTTTCATCGCACGCAAAGCCGAACATAAGACCTTGGTCACCAGCGCCTTGCTCTTTGTATTCACCTTCGCCTTCGGTAACACCTTGGCTAATGTCTTGAGATTGGTGGCTGATGAACGTGAGGATAGAAGCGCCGTCAGCATCAAAGCCAAGAGCAGGATCGGTATATCCAATCTCTCTGATGACTTGACGAGCAATCGCTTCGTAATCAACTTTAGTATTTGAAGTAATCTCACCCGCAAGGATAACGGTAGAGTTTTTTACAAGTGCTTCACATGCAACACGGCTTTTTGGGTCGCCTTTCAAGTGAGCATCAAGGACTGCATCGCTTAATTGGTCACAAATTTTATCAGGGTGTCCTTCTGAAACAGATTCAGAGGTAAAAATATAGTCGTTCGATTCCATTATGTAATCTCCATAACAAACTGCGAAGAAACATGAGCCGACGTCGCTTAAAAAACTCTCTCAAAAATAGCGTAACGAACAATCTCGTATGTTTCTCCACGGGTTAGTGGATACCTCCAGCCTCTGTTCTGTTCGCGTTCTAAAGAGACTGATAGGTCATTTTCCATTCGTTATTTTGCGTAAAGTACGTCGCGAAAAAATCGCAAAAAACGGTGAGAGTTTTGGAAGTCATAATTGTCGCTTGAATGGTCCCCCTGGTCAACCTACAGGGATGCTTTTCGACTTATTTCTCTTTGTCGCGGTGCTTGGCGCTAACGAGGTAGAGCGGGCTATCGAATGACTTTGACAGGCTCTCTGCAATGGCAACGCTGCGGTGCTTGCCACCAGTGCAGCCAATGCCGACGTTAAGGTACTGCTTGCCTGCATTAATGTAGAGGGGTAGGGAAAAAGTGAGCAGATCAAGGTATTTATCCATGAATTGCTGACACGATGGATTGGTCAATACAAATGAGGCGACAGCTGCGTCCATGCCATCTTTATCGCGAAGCTCTGTAATAAAGTAGGGATTTGGCAGGAAACGAGCATCCATAATAATGTCGCAGTCGCTGGGTAGCCCGTATTTAAAACCAAATGAGAGAAAATTAAGACGGAAAAGATGCTCTGGTGAGAATGCAATAGTCTCAATGAATGTTACCAAAGTTCGTCGCAGTTCATGGATGTTCCAGTTGGTCGTGTCGAGGAGGAGGCTTGCGCGATCACGAAACAGGCTTAGCCGAGTGCGCTCACGAATAATTGCATCTTCAAGAGTTTTATCGCGTGTGGGATCAAAACAGGGATGCGGACGCCTTGTTTCGCTATAGCGTCGCACAATAACTGCATCTGCGCAGTCGATGTAAATAGAAGTAACTTTAGTCTCTTTATGTGTCGCCGAAATTGTATCGATGAACTTCAGCAGCGTTTCTAGTTTTTCAGTTGAATTAATATCGGGCAGAATCGCAAGCTTCTGATAGCGGACAGGATCTTTCTGAGCAACCTCAAGAAAACTTGGCAGCAGCTCAACGGGAACATTTTCAATATTAAAGTAGCCGAAATCTGCAAGCGCATCGAGTGCTTTGGATTTGCCAGCACCCGATGTGCCTACTAAAAAGATAAGAGATTGCACAGAACAGAACCAGAGGACTATGCGTGATGCTCAGTGAGCTTTTCTTTATGCTTTCTTAGCTGTTGTGAGAGTGATCCAACAAGAGCATCAATCGATGCATAGAGATCTTCTGACTCTTCTTTCGCTTTGAAATCATGACCGTCTGCATGAAATGATGCTTCTGCGATCTGTCGATTCTTTTCAAGTCTTAGAATGGCGTGTACTTCAGTAGGATTATGAACGAATTTTCCAAGCGCAGTTGAAAGTTTTTCAGTTGCGTATGCTTTGAGAGCTTCTGTACTGTCGGTGTTTTTAAAGGTAACGCTGACATGTACGAGGTGGGTGTTTGGCATGATGTAAACTCCTTTTAAGCTTGGATGAGACCTGTAAGACGAACGGTCCACGTAATTGTGAAGCTCGCTTACATTCTTTTATTATACTGGTTATTGGACAGAACTAGAATAAACTTTTTCGCTGTGATGAAGAAGGAATGTTCATAGATTCTCGGTACTTAGCTACGGTACGGCGAGCAATATCAATATTATCCTTAGTCATAATTTCAACAATGTCTTGATCCGATAGAGGACGTTTATTGTCTTCGCCGGCAATCAGTGAACGAATTTTTTCCTTGATTGAGGATGATGACATGTCACCAGTTGCGCTCTTAATACCAGTGGTAAAGAAGTACTTCAGCTCAAACACTCCTTGCGGTGTGTGGACGTACTTATTTGTTGTCACTCGGCTGACTGTTGATTCGTGCATACCGATATCATCAGCAACTTCGCGCAGCACGAGAGGTTTCATTTTCTCTACGCCGTGCTCAAGGAAGTCTTTTTGAAATTTAAAGATACTTTCAGTAACTTTGAAAATTGTTTGCTGGCGTTGATGGATACTCTTAATGAGCCATGAAGCCGCTTTTAAACGTTCATTGAGGTAGTTTTTAGCCTGTGCGCTCTCTTTGCCCTGCTGTTGGAGTACATCTAAATAGTAAGGGCTGACACGAAGACGAGGTAAGCCTTCATCGTTAAGGGTAATAACCCACTCACCATTCATCTTTTGAATATAGACATCAGGGGTTACATACTTGGTTTCATCATCTGCAAAAATACGGCCTGGAGCAGGATCGAGTTGTTGAATAATTTGAATCTGAGCAAGCACTTCTTTGAGAGGAATTTTGAGCTCTTTTGCAACTGCTTCGTACTTACGTTTCTCAAGTTTATCAAGATGATCCCGCACGATTGTTGCTGCGATTGAATCTTGGAGACCTTGAAATTCAAGCTGTATCAGCAGGCATTCTTTTAAATCACGAGCAGTTAATCCAATCGGATCAATCATGCGAAGCTCTGCAAGAACATGATCAATAATATCGCAATCACACTCACATGCGCTTTGGATCTCTTCATCCGTTACGCAGAGGAAACCATCTTTATCAAGATTGCCTGCGATATAGGTCGCAACGGTACGCTCTTCTTCTGTTAAATCCATGAAACGAAACTGCTCATAGAGGTATTCTTGAACGGTTTGTGTGCGTGTTGCATTATTTTCGAGTGAAGGTCGGTTCTCGTTGTCGACAAGACCTTTCGGAGAGCTTGCACCTTGGTAATCAGAGAATCGATCCTGGTAGTCGTCCCAATCAGGTGCATCTGCGCCATTAAGTCCATTATTGTCAGAACCGTCATTGGAACCGCTTGTATCGCCTGCTTCAAGAATGAGCGTCTCGCCTTGAGATGTACTTGCATCAGCCTGATAATCCTCAGGGGTTTCTTCAAGAATAGGATTTTCGAGCAGCTCTTTTTCAATTGCTTCTTTATACTCAAGACGACCAAGTTGCAGCAGCTTAATTGCTTGCTGGAGCTGTGGGGTCATCGTAAGCGTTTGCCCAAGTTT
>JBILLA010000118.1:0-7937 GCA_044376365.1 Bdellovibrionota bacterium
AGGCCTCTGGAGGCCAACGTCTAGAATCTGCAGATGAAAAAATTGCTAAAAATTGGATAAACTCTCTTCCTGAAGCGCCACTTTTGATAAAAAGGGATCAGAAAAATTCAGGTAGCTCAAAACAGCCATGGTAGTACGTATACTCTCTACATTTCTTATACTCTGTAGCACGACATTGTGCTGTCCACTCTCATGCATAGCGCAACAGGGGCTCGACTATACAGTGAATCCTAAGCGAGGCTCCATTCGAACTACTTTTTCACTCGCGATTACGGTCCAGGGAGAAGCATCCACTCCTCACCTTGAATCAGACAATGACTTTAACGTTCGCTACATAGGCCCCGAACAGCGAGTATCTATTATCAATGGCTCTATCAGCCAACAAAAAACTTTTCGCTATAAAGCGACTCCAAAAAAAGAAGGTACACTTCGGTTACCCGAGTTCCATGTAATCATTGAAGGATTTCAAGAAGTCACTCCTCCCCTAACCGTCGAAGTCAGTCAGGCAAGCCTCGATACACAACAGGCAGAAGAAGATGATGTGCGTATAGAAGATACGATCAGCAAGTCTACTGTATACGAAGGTGAACAACTCTTGCTGACTACTGAAGTGATGACTGTTAATCCACTTCAAAATATCGAACTCCATAAAGCATCGAGAGCTAATTTCTGGAGCCAAGAAATCAAGCCAGAAGAACGCGATCAAGATTTGCGCCGTGGTGCGACTGTTTCAATCTTGCGATTTAAGCATGCACTCTTTCCCCTTACCTCAGGTGTCCTCTCTATTGAGCCAACGGTGCTCTCAGCTCAGGTATCACGCTCGAAAGTTGGAGATCTGTTCGATTCGATTGATCCCTTCAGTAATAACTTCATGCGCGGCATCTTTGCTCTTGATTTAGAATCGATCACATTGGCTACCAAGCCAACAAAGCTGACGGTACTACCACTGCCACCAATGAATCCATCACTCTCCACAACGCTCGCTCCTAGGCTTACAGGTCGCACCGTTGTATCTGCTCAAGTTGATAAGACAAAAACCGATCCAAATGATGAAGCAATCGTCACTATTGCTATCAGCACTGAGGGCAATGGAAATCTCCTCAATAACTTATCCCTTGGCACGAGCCCCTTTTTTGAAGCAGTGCGCGACAATCAAAAATTAACCTATACCCTCTCAGGAAATACGATTCAGTATCTCTATACTGCCCAGTTTCGCATCGTACCAAAAGTAAATGGGTTGTTTACCGTACCCCCGCAAACACTTGCGTTTTATAATACAGATACCCATCAATATGAGCTAGCAAGCTCTCAAGCCATCACGATGACTGGCATCAATGCTATTGAACAACCTCAAGCAACACCTCAAGAAGAGTCGCTACAACCAAACACTACTCAAGATGATGCTGCATTCACTCAAGATACAGAACGCACAGCTACAGGTCGACTCAATGCACATCAGATTATTATCATGATCCTTTGCAGTGCAATTGCACTGCTCTCATTTCGACTCTGGAAGCTTCAAAACACTCGAACTATCCCTACACCGAGCTCGTCCCTGCGCTCTCAGCGCACTGGTCAAAACTTTGCTGATGCACGAAGCTTTCTGACTTACCTTGAACACCTTGCACAGGAATCTTTTGGTGGAACCTGTACTGTTCGCGGATTCTTAGAAAAGTCTCTTGGTCAGCGATCTGAGAAACTCACAACCGCCCTCAACGCTCTCTCAGTCATTGAGGAGGCTGTCTATGCCCCAGACCCTGCAGTGACAACCGAGCTTTTTATAGAGTATCGTGATAAGCTACTCGAAATCATTGGAACATAACCTCATGACAATTGATGCAAAAACAGAAAAAGAAACGCTCGAACTCCTCAGAAAAAAAATCGGAGCTGTCGTCCCCGAAATTGAGCTTCCTTATAAAGCGAAACTTGTCTTTGAAATTAACCAACTCAAGAAAGAGCGCGGTGCCGTGATTCTTGGACATAACTACATGGAGCCCGCACTCTATCATGGCGTAAGCGACATCGTCGGGGATTCCCTTGAGCTCTCTCGAAAAGCTGCTGAAACAACCTGCGACCCCATTGTATTTTGTGGGGTCAGATTTATGGCAGAGACTGCTAAGATTTTAAATCCGAACCGAACCGTATTGCTCCCAGCCCAAGTAGCAGGCTGTTCTTTGGCCTCTAGTATAACCGCAGAAGATGTTCGCGCCTTACGCAGACAGTACCCAGGCGTTCCCGTGCTTACCTACATTAATACCTATGCTGACGTAAAAGCTGAGACTGACATCTGTGTCACTTCAGGCAATGCCGCAAAGATTGTTGCAAGCCTTGATAGTGATGAAGTGATCTTTATACCGGATGAATATCTTGCAAAAAATGTGGCTCGTGAAACTGGCAAAAAAATCATCTTCCCTGAGCATTTGCAGCAGAAACATGAATCAAACGTCATGGTGGGATGGCATGGAAAATGCGAAGTGCACGACCAGTTTACCGTACAAGATGTTATCAATGCTCGAAACTCGTTCCCGAATCTGGTCGTTCTTGCTCATCCTGAATGCCCTCCCGAAGTAGTTGAAGCATCTGATTTTTCAGGTAGCACCTCAAAGATGATTCAGTACGTACAAAAACATGATGCGCCACAGTACCTACTGCTTACTGAGTGCAGTATGGGCGATAATATCGCTGCTGAAAATCCAGGCAAAGAGATGGTTAAGATGTGTAGTGTACGATGTCCACACATGAATGAAATCACCCTTGAGGATACACTCCGCGCACTCAAAGAAAATGTGCAAGAGATTCATGTACCCGAAGATATTCGTATCCGAGCAAAACGTTCGCTCGACCGTATGCTTGAACTTTCGTGACGCCGTTTCAAAAGTAGTCACTCGGCAATCAGCAGCTGATACGCTACAATCTATTGATGAGTCGACTGCTAAAGTCTGCTCACTGATTGTTTGTGTTGTAAGTTGTAAGTAGTACCATGGTGTCTCTGAGAGGTTGGCAAAAGGAAGCATTCTCACTCTACCTCACAAGCCTTGCATCTAAACAAAAGAGCATGCTCTGGGAAGCAACTCCTGGTGCAGGAAAAACAACTGCAGCGCTTGAAGTAGTTGGTCACCAGCTACGTACGAAACGTGCTGCTTTCGCTCTCATCATCGTTCCAACCATACACTTACGCACACAATGGGCCTATGCAGCAGCGCGCGTCGGCATACAGCTCGATAGTAGCTTTGGTGGGAACCGTCGACTCTCACCTGAATTCAATGGAATTGTGGTCACCTATCAACAACTGTCACGACGTGAGCGATGGTTCAAAGAGTTTGCAGCACGATCAATTGTTGTACTAGACGAAGTACATCATGCAGGCGATGGACTTTCATGGGGTAATATCCTACGCACCGTACTTGAAAATACGCCTTATATTCTTACCCTCTCAGGAACTGCCTTTCGAAGCGATAGTAATCCGATACCCTTTGTTGCCTACGACAAAGACGGCGTGAGTGCTCCAGACTACTGCTATACCTATGCGCAAGCTGTTTCAGAGGGGGTCTGCCGACCTACTGCATTCTTTACGTATGGAGGTGCTGTCTCATGGACTGAACATAACCAAGTGTATGCAGCAAGCTTTTCTGATGCACTTGATAGAGTCGCCGCAGCTCGACGCCTGCGCTCGTGTCTGGATCCTGATTCAGGATGGATTCAACCGATGCTTCAAGATGCTCATGACATGCTGCTCGCAACCAGAAAAACGCACCACCAGGCAGGCGGCCTCATTGTCTGTGCAGATCAAACTCATGCACGTCAGATAGCGCGACTCATCGCTACCATCAGTCGGGAAAAACCCACAATCGTACTCTCTGATGACAGTGGCGCATCGCTTAAAATTAAACAGTTTTCAGAGAACACAAGCATGTGGCTGGTTGCATGCAATATGGTCAGTGAAGGTGTTGATATTCCTCGTCTTCGCGTCGGTGTCTATGCAACGACAGTCAAAACTAAGATGTACTTTCGTCAGTTCCTTGGTCGCATTGTTCGACGACAAAAAACGCCAGCTGGATCTCAGGTTGCTTACTTCTACTTACCTGCAGATCCAACGCTGCATCAACTTGCTGAAGAAGTTGAGGTAGAAACGAAGCATGCACTCCGACAAGAAAAAGACACCTTCTTTGATGAAGAACGTTCGCGCACAAAAAAGGATTCGGATACATCATCAAGCTGGTCGACTCTGCAAGGCACAAACAGTGGCCTTGACACTGTCATCTTACAGGGTAATCAGCTCTCACTCTTTGGTGACACACTGCCCCCTGAACGAGTGCAAGAAGTCATTGAACGAGAAGTTGAAAACTTACTCATAGACGGCATGACCAAAAGTGACGTTAAACTGCAGCTTGCAACAGAGATCAAAAAACTCGTTGGCACAGTACACCGAAAAACAGGGCGTTCGCATGCACAGATTCACGTCATGCTGAATGCAGCTCAACATGTGAAAAGCCAAACCTACTGCAGTGAAGCACAGTTACGACAGCGTATATTGCTGCTCGATGAAATGCTCTATGGAACACCTCGTCAAACAGAGCACCGCCATGGCGTCTCATCAGGATGATTTGAATTTTTCAGCAAGTTGCTCAATGGCACCAAGCGCAGCTTCGTTCATGGCTTCGCCATACACATCAGACATCACTTGTTCATCCAAAAAGGGATGCTCTCGTTGACTAGAACCAGAAGCCTTAATGATTAACTCCTGAGGCATCGCAGCGACCTGATATCCTGGTGAAGAAGTTACAGTCAACTCAAGATGTACATGTGCTTTTGCAATCGACAATGGCAGATCACTTTTGACAGTCATCGACCAATCTTTCAAAACTCCTGAAATGTAGAAACATCGATCAGAACAACGTGACGTCTGAGCAGCTTTAAGAGCATCGCGCAGCGAATCCTGTGCAAGGATTGTCAGTGCCCCCTCAACACGCAAAGGATTCGTATCGACGAAAATTATTGAATCATTACCACGACCATCGGTTATTGCAGTTATCTCTACAGGAATACCTTCAAGAGGTAGCAGATCGTCTTTATCAACGTGCTCAAGGTCCATAGGTGGCAGATAGCTCACCTGAAAGATAGATCCAGCTTTTGGGACACAGCCAGCGATACTCATCATGAGGAATAAACAGAGCACAGCATATAGATTTTTCGAAATAAGGAGCCAGGCATTTTTCATAGCGGTAAGTATACGATATCAACCTCATAAAGCAGAAGAGCGGCTGGGCTTTTAGATTTTTTATTATAGGCGAGAGCGGATAGCGAATTATCTGAATTTGAAATTTGCAGACAAGTACAAAAGCTAGATTATCGAGTCATTACTGTCATTAGCCATCAGTTTACTCCATCTCAGTAAATTTTTTTACTCAAAAGAGCAAAGAGCCTCAACGATTAAAGCGACGCCATACCCCCAATATATTCAATAGGTTAGCTCACTTTCCGCCGCTCGAATTTATGACACTTCCGAAGCAGATACGTCATAACTAATCTCAAGTAATTTTAAACTGCGCAAACAGTGTCAACGATCGTCAACATAGTAAAATCTGACAATGATGAACACCTCAAGGACTATGGGAATCTCATCATTGCGCCTGCAACTCCAGAAGTAATATTTCAAGAAGCAGGCTGTTTCCTGGGCGAGCGATTAGAATTTGCAAGATTTCTTCTTGCGCAGGATCCTTCTTCCTTCGATGCCGCATTAGTCAAAGAAAATCTTCCCGATATTATGCATCTGTATGCCGCAGCAGGTTCTCTATCAGAACAAGAACTCCATACGTGGAACGAATATCTGACAGTCCTTTCCATCATTACTGATCCAAAAAGCGCTATAACCTCAGACCGAGAAAAACTATACGAATCGATTCAATCACTGACTGATTTTGTACTGCATGATAGTGAGGAAAAAACGTTTGCTACTGAACGTCGTGCATTATGTTGGCTTAAGAACTTTCTTCACGTACTGCAACAGATAGACGATCCAACGAAAGAGCATAGATCATTGGCTCACGAGGCACGCAGTGCAGTCGCACTACTGAGAGAAAAGAGCAACGAGCGTGTCTTAAAAATTCGCTCACAGATAAAAGACGGCACACTGCGTCCCGACGATTTCTTATCGCTCTTTACTAACGATACAAATGTTTCACACGCACATCAATTCCACAGTAGTCATGATGAAAAAGATTTTTTATTTCGAGAAATTCTTGGTATCGATGCACCCCTCACGGCACAGTATCAGCGATCTCATGGAGAACTTTACTTTAGCGCAACACCTCTTAGAGAAGTTATTCATTTGATTAAAAGCGAACACTTCTCTCACAATGATGTCATCGTTGATCTCGGATCAGGAGATGGTGTAACCGCTCTTTTTCTACACTTTGCTACGGGCGCCAATGTTATTGGCATTGAGCTCGACGAAAAACTTTGTGAGCGTGCAGCGAACCTCATCAAGAAATTTAATCTCAGTCATGCAGTCACATGCACGAAAGATAATCTTATCACAATGGAACTGCCCAAAGCTCCCTACTACATTATGGCATCACCTTTAGAGGATCCTCCTCTTGCCATACTTATGCAAAAACTCTTGCCTATGAAAGGCAGCGTTATCTTTCCCATTTATCATGCAAAAAATCACCTTGGAACATACAAAGATTCAGTGCAAGATCTTTCGGGGTTTAATCAAAAAACATTCACACAGTTTGGACGTATTATGATTTAATCTTTATAGAATTTTTGTTGAGCAAGCGCCATGCTTCGCAGTAAACCACATACACGGTACCGTGGCTCTCCAAATTGCGCATAGAGACTATCCAAAATTTCAACAATACGAGCGATCCCAAAACTATCAGCCCATCGAAAAATACCCTGCGGGAAGTTCACACCTTTAACAACAGCGGTATCAATATCTTCTTTTGAGCCAACTCCATATGTGAGTGCGTCGGCGGCTTCATTCACAATCAGACTAAAAACTCTATTAAAGATACGTTCAGCGTTCTCTGGATTTTCATCAGCTCGTGGCGGCACAACTCCTTCAGCATAATCATAAAATCCTGCTCCCGTCTTACGTCCGAGGCGTTTTGACTCAACCAGCCGTGCTTGAAGAAGACTTGGACGGAAGCGAGGCTCAAAGAAAAATCCCTCAAAAATAGATTTACTAACAGCCCAGTTCGTATCAATGCCAACAAAATCAAGAAGCTCAAACGGCCCCATCTTAAATTGACCAACATTTTTAAGTGCCGAATCTATTGTCGCAACATCACTCTCTCCTGCTTCAAGCAGACGAAGTGACTCACTAAAGAACGGGCGCACGATACGATTCACAATAAATCCTGGCGTATCTTTTGATACCACAGGAACTTTACCCCACGACTCAATAAGGTTCATGGCAACTTGCACCGTACCATGCATTGTTAAAAGCCCTGGCACGACTTCGACCAGCGCCATTGCCGTAGCAGGATTGAAAAAATGAATTCCAAGAAAGCGCTCTGGATGCTTTAAAACACCACCAAGACTTGCGATTGAAAGGCTTGAGGTGTTAGTAGCAATAATAGAGCTCTCTGAAACGACCGATTCAACTTCCTGAATAATTGCCTGCTTTGCCGCCAGCGATTCAGGGATTGCCTCAAGCACTAACCGGCTCTTTTCAAGTGCTTTTAGCTCATGCACATAATTGACTCGAGACAGCGCATCATCAGCAAATGACTGTGTGATACGACCCTTCTGAACAAGCCCGTAAAAATACCTTTGGATCTGCTGTTCAGCTTTCACCAGATTATCTGCTTCATGATCGTAAAGATACACGGTGTGATTCGCAGCAACTGCCAACTCGCACACCCCAGTGCCCATAGTACCAGCTCCAATAATGCCGACAGGAAATATATTAATAGCTGGAGCCATATTAT
>JBILLA010000119.1:0-7812 GCA_044376365.1 Bdellovibrionota bacterium
GCATGAGCAACGTATGTTTCCACGAGTCTATTTTTAAGCTGTTGCACAATACCGGTTGGAAATAGTGCAAGGCACAGAAAAGATAGAACAATGAAAACGCCAGCCACGGTTCCATACACACCGCGAGCTTCAAGGGGAGGTGCTGATACTAATTCTTGGCTAAGTATTGTTGCTCCGATATGTTCAACGCTGATGAGTAGCGGAATAGATAGTACTATTACCAAACATGATAAGAGCATTGATTGAAAAGTAGTCATTCTTCTTTGCGTTAAAATTGAACCAATGCCAATCGCAACGATGCAAAGAGCAAAGAAGCCGCCATTCCAGTGAAGTGCTTCCATCCCAAGAAGAGCATTGCATCCTATGATTGCAGCTACTGTTAACAGGATGCCCACTGTATATTTCCATATGATTGCTCCGATTCTTGATGGACTTTCATGTGATGTATGAAACAGAGCTATAGAACCTGAATTTAAAAATGCATGTGCTTTATAGAGCCCGTGACCAATCATATGCATGAGAGCAAGCCCATATGCACACAGCCCACACTCAAGCATCATAAAGCCCATTTGACCAACTGTAGACCACGCTAAACGCTTCTTGACGTTTGTTTGAGTCCACATGATGAGGAGTCCTAACGCAGTTGTGAGGATTCCAATGAGGGCTATTGCTGTTAAGACAGAAGGAACTGCTGCGAAAAATGGCTGGAGTCGTAAAAGAAGAAAACCACCTCCGTTAATGATTCCAGCATGCATTAATGCAGAGACTGGCGTAGGAGCTTCAAGTGTATCGGGAAGCCAGGAATGAAATGGTACCTGTGCTGATTTACACATAATTGCACAGGTAAGAAGGCATGCTGAAAAAAAGTATGTCAATGATACGGTGCCCTGTGGCGAATGCATGGAGCTATTGTGTAATTTTTCGAAGATTACTGAAAAAGTTACAGTTCCAAATTCATTCCAGATCAAAATGGCAGCAAGAACGATACAGATATCCCCAAGTCGTGAAATAAGAAATTTTTTTCTGGCTGCGAGAACTCCTCGTGGTCGTGTTCCGTAGTGGGTAAGGAGTGCATGAAGAAGCAAGCTAATGAGAACCCAACTGACGAGTAGCGTAATCATGGAGCCGCTCAGAACGAGCAATTGCGTGCTCACGATTGAAAGCATGAGCTGTCCGAGAAATCGCAATTGATTGGGCTCGCCCTCTAAATATGCAACTGAGTAGCGAAAAATAACTGCGCCCAGAAAGCAGATAAAAGCTCCCATAGAGCTGCTCAGGGTATCAATCAGGATGCTGAGCTGAGGAATGCCTGGTAGCTCTAAAGTGACAGGCGAGAGCGTGCCTGCGAGCAGTGCTATGCATAGTGCACTGAGGATTATGCCGTTGCACAGCAATAGGGAAATGGAAGCGTTTGCTAGGGTACGGACGTTGCTGCTCTGTGGGGTGTTTCGTGAGAGTATGAGGCATACCCCAACAAAAGCTTGTAGAGCCAGAACGAAGGATGTTAATATAAAGAAGTTCATTACACGAATTATGATATACGAACTGGAATTCGTCAAAAGTAATTCGTTAAAAATATGACTTCCTATGCCTATGTCTAAAGCAACAAATAATCGTCTCCAGGATGAACATATAAGCCCAACGTGGACTTTTTTTACGAATCATACGCATGTTCTTGTCTATTTGGCGCTCAATGGGGATGCTCCTTTGAAAGATGTTGCTACTGCGATTGGCATCACAGAGCGTGCTGTGCAAAAAATTATCGCCGAGCTTGAGCTTGCTGGTGTCCTAATGAAGGACCGTATTGGCCGCAGAAATACCTACCAATTGAAAACATCCTTGCCCTTACGTCATCCGCTAGAGCGTCATTGCACAATTGGTGATATTTTGTCAGTGATCTTAAAAAATAGGAAAAGTAGTAAGGGTAAATAGTGTCATTGTTCCTTACAAGGATGTGTCTTGTTCTTGTAAGACTACTTCTCGTCTGTAAGGCTAGGCCAAAAGAAATCGTTGCTTAGTTAAATCTGTCCAGATTAGCCAAGGATTCGAGCTCTTTCACCAGGCTATAGATCTTTTCACGTATATCATCTGCAAGTACACCGATAAGGGTACCAGTTTGACTCACGGAATTGTCTGCGTGGACAGTCTCACGTGCAATCCATTCAGCTGAATTTTCTATGTGCTCAAGTCTGCTGGTAATATCGAGGAGCTTATCAATTGTTTGCATAGTACATAGTAAGATGAAGCACGCTCCTGGGCAGATTCAAGAAGCCTTTGGTGGCCTTTTAGTGCTTGATTCGATATGTAATTTCAATAGCTTGGGGTCTTATAGCGACAGAGCCCTCGGCATTTCCAAGCCCCTTGAGGAAGACAAGTTCGTCATTTGAGAGGTACTGGTCGCCACCAGTAAAGACTGCAAAGGTGTTTTGCAGCATTTCAATTGCTTTTGCGAGCTCTTGAAAATTCAACGAAGCCATAGAGACGTACCCACGTTCAGGTTTGACGGTTGGTTTCGCTGTAATGATTTTATTGAGGGTATCCTCGGATGATGCAAGCACGACACTTTGTGCATGCTCATATTGCAGCGTTGTTATAAATGTCCCTATGCCGAATGGAGTATTCATATAGGTAACGGTGCGTCCTTCGACCTGTTTTACTTTCCATTGCTGGGGCGGTACCTGTTGCGCCAGAGAGTGCTTAATTTCAGATTCTACAAGTGATTTAAAATCATCTGCTCGATCATGTTTGATTTCAATAAATGCACCAGGAAATGAAGACTCATTGACTGCTGGTATGAATCCAAGAGATAGCCCGTGAATGCCTCGAATAAGTTCAGGGGCAGGAAGCATAGCAGCCTGCGCTTGATCAAGACTAGCAAAACCGCCATCGATAATTGATGAAGTAATGACATGGTTGAGATCGATTTGCAGTATTTTTGAATCAATTGCGCGAGGATCAACGCTCTTTGATTCACTTGAGGTCATAATGAACGCTTCTTGATTCGCATTCTTTGGGTTTAACCCAATCTTTAAAATCATATCATGTTCTGGGTTCTGAGCGTTTTGAATGACTTTTTGAGTGATAGTCATAGCGCTGAAAGGTTGATCATCAAGCATCGAAGCCGGAAGGGTATCGCCTGACACGTGTGCAAGCGCTCGCGCAATAAGGTCCCGTTCCATATAGCCAACAGCAAGCTGTTGAGGATCTTGAAACTGTAACGTCTCAGTTGCTACCTGGGAAAAAATAGCAGGCTCTACAGGAATTGTATCAGGCTTTGCAGGTCCAAGAATTGTATCGGTCGCGCGCTGTGAAAGTCCAAATGCAAGGGAGTGCTTATTGCAGCCTAAAAATACAGTCACTCCTTCATGAAGAAACGCAGTACGATTCTCCGTTGTGAAACCACCCTTGATAAATCCATCTGCGAGTTTTTCCTTGAGAACGCAGCCATTGACGGTAGTATCGAATTCGATTGCCATCAGCGGCTCTATACTTTGAGCACCTTTACGAAATGAAATGACTGCAAATGTTGGTTTTGCCGCAATCAATTCTGCTGGAACATACTCTTTTATATTGATATCCGCTCGAAGCTGCTGAAGATGTTTGAAAAGAGAACCAAATCCATAGGCATCAGGTGACTTTTGGTCTGACGGTGTAGTCTGGGGCGATTTGATAGCATAGAATCCAATCGTATCGTTCGGAAGGTTCTTTAAGAAACTATGCACGGTCGGTTGCTGGGGGGCTGGTGTGTGACACCCTGAAGTGAAAGCAATGCATGCAGGTATAGTCAGTGAAAGAAGCAAGCGAGAGAAAAGGGGAGCGTGTGGCATAAATATGATCTAATCTTACAAGAGCAATGAAAGCGTCATTAGTATACCCTCATCAGCTCTTTTCTGACCATCCCGCGTTACGAAAAGATTGCAGTGTTTTTTTGATAGAAGATCCGCTTTTCTTTTCAGAAGTGGAGTTTCATCCGATCAAAATTGAGTACCATCGTACGACAATGCATCACTTCGCCAAGCGATTATCGCAGCGCGGTTTCGATGTTACCTACATCTCTGAAGCACAGGCATCACAGCTTGCTCAAACACTGCGTACACGTGGTGTCACCTCGCTCTATGTTTGCGATCCAGTCGATGATTTTTTAGAACGCAAAATCTATGCCCTCGCAGAAACACTAGGCGTTCCTCTTACAGTGCAAGAGTCTCCGCAGTTTTTGTGTACCCGTGCCCGTATAGATGAGTATTTTTCAGAACGTCAGAAGCTCTTCTTCACGGACTTCTATATTGAGGAGCGTAAAAGACATCAAATCCTCACCATAACAAATAAAAAGGGTGTTGAACCACTTGGAGGTTCCTGGAGTTTCGATAAAGAGAATCGAAAGAAGCTGCCCAAAGATCATCTTTGTCCAAAAGTCTCATTGCAGTATCCAACGACTCATGAGGCAGCTGCATCTTGGCTGGACTGTTTTATCACAGAGCGCTTAGCGCTTTTTGGTGATTATGAAGATGCTATTTCTAAAGAAGAGCCTGTCGTTTACCACGGTGTTCTGACGCCAATGCTGAACAATGGGCTGTTAACTCCACGACAAGTTGTTGATGCCGTTCTTGATGCCTATAAGCAGCGACCAAAGTTGCCTTTGAATACAATCGAAGGGTTTATTCGGCAAGTGATTGGTTGGCGAGAATTTATGCGAGGCGTCTATGTAACACGTGGACGAAAGCAGCGTACCGGAAACTATTTTCATCATCAACGAAAAATGCCACCTAGCTTTTATGATGGGACCACTGGACTGGCCCCACTCGATCACGTCATTAAGCAGGTGCAAGCTACTGCCTATTGTCATCATATTGAGCGCCTTATGGTGCTTGGTAATGTCATGTTGCTTTGTGAATTGCATCCGACAGAAGTGTATCGTTGGTTCATGGAACTTTTTATTGATGCCTACGATTGGGTCATGGTACCGAATGTTTATGCAATGAGTCAGTATGCTGATGGAGGAGGGATGACGACCAAGCCCTACATAAGCTCATCCAACTATATCCTCAAGATGTCTAATCATGAGCGCGGTCCGTGGTGTGATATTTGGGATGGGCTCTATTGGCGATTTATAGAGAAACACCGTGAGAGTTTTGCAAAAAATCATCGGATGTCCATGATGGTTCGACAGCTTGAAAAATTAGAAATAACCAAGAAAAAGAAGCTCTTTAAGGCCGCCGATGCTTTTTTAGAGAGCTCAATAATTTTCTCGATTAGCGATGCATAACGCGCTATGCTTTTGCACGTAGTGTTGCCATGATGTTAGGTTCTGCTCATTCTTCCACATCCCAAAGTAATCGTGATTCGCAGTCCGAATTCGATAGAGTTCTTAAAGAGCTCATGCAGACTTTTTCTCGTGAAGAAAAAAAACAGTACAACGTCCAAGATGTTCGCAAGAAATTGTTGTCACTGTGTGGGAACAACAGTTCACTTGCTACGTTATTGATAGAGACGTTTGATTGTTTTGAGGATAGCGTTGTTCGTAAAGAGCTGTTTAAGAGGCTCTATCAGTATCCTCAAAAGTCATATGAGAACTTTTCTTTTCCTGTCGCCGAAGAAGCATTGGCTCGCCTCTTTTTGCTGGGTGACAAGCAGCGCAATGTGCTGAATTTAAAAAGTAGCTTTCCTGACATGATTGTCTTATTGCTCGATCCGATTGTTGAGCAGGTGCCGGCTCCAGATACTCGTATTGATAAAAAAGTGCAGCAGCTTTGTGCGGGCTATACCTCCTTTTTAGGTAAAGCTCCTGCTGGCGATAGACTGCAGGAGGTACGTCAGGTCTGCTCTGAGCTTCTGTCCACAGCATCGAGCAATCCGCAGCTTTTCCGCTTGCTTGCAAATTCGGTTAAGTATCAAGGGGATAACTTTGAGCATGGTGTTGCATCGATGCATCGACTGCTTCAAGTGCATGGATCTTCTCAGTATCTTGGTGATGTCTTGCAAGCAGTTGGACCGCTCTTTTGTTCTGGAGTGCCACTCAAGCATCCTCATGAGCAGGAACGAGTCAATAAGCCAGACCCAACTGATCTTTTGGTCGCTGTTTCCTCATTTCTTGATCACGTATCGTCGCCATCATTTGCAAAGATTTTCTTACACGATCCAGCAATTCTGCAACATCTTGTACAATCGTATGATCGCCTTCCTTCTGAGGAAAAATTAAAACAGGGGCTCACTCACTTACATCGTCTCTTGATTGATACACATGGTGATCAAGATAGCCTTGATACACACCATGTATTTGGACCATCACCCGAAACTTTTTTTAAGAATTTAGGGTGGCATTCATTCCTTGGTCTGAAAATGATTGCTCATGGAGAGATAAGCAATTATGAGCCACAGACTTTTAGTAAGGGTTTGAAAAACTTTTTTGCTTCGAAATACTGGGGTCATAAGACAAATCCAAGCAATCAGGACCTCTACCGAGTTGGTCAAGCCTACTTAATGCTTTCTGATCATTGGCGTCGAACATGGAGTCGGACTCGATTACAAGACATAGATTCGCGCCAGCTTGCATCGTTTGAAATTGGAATCCTTGGTTGTGCTGCGCTCAATTCCTTTCCGCAACAACCAAAAGACTGTTCGTTTCGTGGCCTTGCTGCCGAGATGAAAAAGCTCGATATACAAGCAGCGGATCTTATGCGCGTTTTGAGCCTTGTTCCTCAGCGATCTGATGGTGCGACTGCTCGCCTTGAAGAAATATTACTCACCGAACACTTTATAGATAACCATCAAACAGATGAATATCGGCGTTTAAGTTCTATCCGCGCTTTTCAAATTCATGCGTTTATCCAACCCATGATAGATGGGCAGTCTGCAGATAAAGTATTCCAAAACTCATTTTTAGCCACCACCAATGCTCTTTCAGAGCGGCTCTATCACCTTCATGATAAACAGCTTCGAACGATTCGGCCCTTACTTGTCTCTTGTGTAAAGCGGTTTGGCACTCACGGAGTTGATTGGCTTAAAGACTGTTTGTCGCATGACCAGGTTACTGATCGTGACGTGCCAAAGTTTCTTCAATTTTGCTTATCAGTGATAACGTCGTTGCCTGCCGAAACAACATTGTCAGCAAATACCTCTGCTGCTCAAGTCAGTCTTTTGTATCAAATCTGGAACCTCCATCGACACGATTCTGAAAATCCTTATCAGTCTTTTGCCCGACAAATCTTAGTTTCGTGGCCATCTTTAAAAGCAGGGGTCATTCAGCAAGCAATAATTCAATCAGGTGATATGTTCACTGCACAGTGGGGGGATAAGCTTGATAAACTCTTAGATGCCTCTCTTCGCATGCCCCGTCATATTACAGAAGAGCAGTGGGTGACGTCCTTACAGCAAATGCTACACGCAGGGGATCAAGATTCGGTAGCGGTTACAGATATCAAGCTTGGTTTCGAGTCGTTTCGTCTGCATGATTCGCTACTCACGGGTCGTACCAGTGAGGCGTCTCTTGATGCGTTTGTCACGCTTCTTGGTGGCATGCCTTCCAGTGAGACAAAGAATCTTTTAAGTTTGCTGCCAGAGATACTTCCTTCGCTTGTTGCTCGTGCAAGTACGGATGATACAACTATGCATTCGTACCCCCTCCACGAGCGTATACGAGACATGTATCAGGCTGCTGTTGTCTGTGGGACTGGAACTCTTTACGCTTTGCACTCGAATACTTCGCGACTGTACCCATTACGTGATATGCCACAGCTTGAGCCGTTCGATCAGTTCAGCGGATACCAGGTACGTTATAGCGGTTCTTTTCCTAAACAGATTGAGCAACAGTTTAAG
>JBILLA010000033.1:0-17308 GCA_044376365.1 Bdellovibrionota bacterium
AGTCGTAGAAGGCCTTGGACAAAAAACAGGGCGCCTCGCTACGTATCAGGGGTATGTTCGTATTGCATCGAAGAGTTCTGTCGCTGTTCAGATGCTCACTAAAGAAACTGTCGCACAGGATCAACCTCACTTCAGCGCATTGGGATAAGGATAACGGAATTTCATGTATACAGCTCGTTGGTATGGATTTGGTGTATCGCAGGGACTAACAAAGTCTGTGCTGCATTTCTTTCCAACATCTTCAAATGTCTCTGCGCCCTATCCATTGCAATGTAAGATTGAGATCTTTTCAGAGCGTTTTGGAAAAAAGACTTTGATCCTCGATGGGGCTCGCTTACATCAGCCTGATGGCATCAAGCTTGAAGCAGCATTTCCAGTGCTTGAAGACGGCGCGCATCCTATTTTTGGTATCAGCCTTGAGCTCTCTGGTCAAACGCAGCGTGTTGATATCCGAGCATCACAGGTTTTTATGGAGCTCATTA
Source organism: Bdellovibrionota bacterium (assembly GCA_044376365.1). GTDB lineage: Bacteria > Bdellovibrionota_C > UBA2361 > UBA2361 > JBIKWN01 > JBIKWN01. The sequence continues at coordinate 483 of JBILLA010000033.1, forward strand.
ATGCGGGCAGCAGAGTGCGGTTTCGCTTGAAACAATCCGAAGCACAGCCTGAGCATCCATCCGCGCCATTGCTCTATAAAGATGAGCATTGCTTCACTGACCTTGTCATTGTGAATGGTAGTAGTGATCAGATTAAGGTTGAGGGCCTTACTGAACTACCTAAACCGATCCCCGCCGAGTCAGTGGTTGCTATTGAACCTGCTGATAATTTTTATGAGGCTGGTGCTACGTTTGAGACGGATCGCAGTATGAGTAGTTTTCGAGGAATTGTTGCGCATGATTTCAGCCATCCCGAGCGTGCGCTTTATGTTATGCAGCGAGATATCGAAACAAAAAAAATTCAAAGTGTCTATACAGTAGGAGTGTAGCTTATGTCAGTTCCATCCGTACTTTTTTGTCCAACCACGTATGGCCATACCGTTGAGACAAGCCTTCTTGCATTGTTAGGACGGCACGTCAGTCAGCATGTCCATGCTATGCAGCTTCGATGTAACGGGGCACTGCTACACTGTGACCGAGATGCTACGACCTCATTCCATCGCCGCTTTGAAAGCTGTTTAGAGTGCATGGCTCAGAGTTCTGACTTTGCAACATGGACTGGCGCATCGTTATTCCAGGTAACGGCATACCTGCCTGCGGCGGATGTTGAACGCTCGAAGCGTTGGTTAAGTACGCTTGAGGCAGAGGAACTTCCAGAAGCGCACTTTGATGGAGTTGTGCCATTTGCGTGGTGCACCGATCTATTCAATGCTCGATTCCAACATGTGCCATTCCAAGCGCATAACAAGCAGCATGAACTCTTTATGCGCCGCCACATGCTATCTGTGATTCGAACACGGCTTAGTGTGCGACGATTCCTTTTTACACATAAGCCAGAACTCATTTTTGCAGTAGAGTCTCAAGAAGTATTTTCACGTGCTCTTGCAGAAAGTGCACAAGATATTGGTATTAACCTGATCACATTAAGCTCAAGTATTGATGGACGACGTCTTGAACTTGAACAGTGGCACACAGGTCAACGTTTTGCTGTTGATCTCTTGATCCAGGATTACAAGCAGGTGCGCCATGATATGGATACATGGCCTGAAGAGCTTCGTGAGCAGCTTCAGTCAATTGCACAGTTTGCTCAACTCGATTTACCACAGCGTGCCGTGCAAACGAGCGGCATCACGAGAGCAGTACATGGCCGATAACCTATCGTCAAAGAAAGAGATCCTCCCGCAAGTTGATACATGGGTCTGGGGTAGAGAAGTGCTGCTCTGGGGAGGCGAACGCACTCATCAGTATACGTGCAAAGTGCTGCAACCTAAGGTTGGTCGTGAGGGCATGTTGAGTCTTCAGTACCACCATGAAAAAAGTGAGAGTTGGATTCAGCTCTCTGGTATGAGTTGGGTCTTGGTTATTACAAATGGCATTGTATGTACTCGAATTCTGCGTCCTGGTGATGTCCAAAATATAGAGCTTGGAATGATTCACCGCATTATGGGTCTCACAGCTGATTGTCAGATCCTTGAACCGTCTACGCCTGATAGGCATGCAGCAGACAAATCGCTTCCAAAAGATGTTGTGCGTTTGCACTGTGTGCAGGGTCGTCCTGTAACTGCGCCGCGCAGTGAACAGGAAAGCGTACTGGTTGATCAATCCATACGCTTATCGCAGCAAGCTATTGAAGCAGTCGAAGCTGGTAGGCTCCCTGAAGAAGTTAATGTATCTGAGCTTCTTGGGAAGACCGGGTTTCGATTGGCCCTTTAGCAGTACAGCTCTCACGCACAGGACACTTCGCACACTTAGTTGGATGTGGTGATGCTTTAATCTTTTTATTTTGCTCGAGGAATCCACGCATCTCTGCAAGAATGCCAGCAAGCCAGAGCTGTTTTTCCTCTGTATTTTCAATTTTAATGCGCTTTGATTGTCGTCCTAAAATAAGATAGCCGTACGGAGGACGTCGTCCTTCACAGACCTCAATGAGTTTCATGTACACCAGTAGTTGTGCAACCTGGCGCTCATGGATCTTTTTTTGGAGAGGTTTAATTTCGACAGGGATGAGGAATCCATCTTCTTCAATCACTGCATCTGGTCTTCCTGCAAGACCAAGTTCTTCGTGGATATATTCTTTTGTCTTTGCCGTTTGACCGCCATCAATACCTACCGTTTTGGAACGACTTTTAATACCCGCATCTTTTTTTAGTTTTGTAATGGAAAGTAAGACGCCATCAACAACAATGACTGTAATAGAAAGAAGGATAACAAAAATGATGCTATCGGTGTCGAGTTTCGCTAGATCCTCAAACAGGAACTTTATAGAACGTACTGCATCATGGAGTTCTGCTTTTAGTAAGTACATACGATGACCACCATTGTGATGAGTAGTGCAACGAGGAAGCGCAACCCTTCACCGAGGTGTGCAGCTTGATCAAGATTTGATGACCATGTGGTATGCAAGTCGTTTCCTGAACGTCTATCGCTACGTTCTCGTTGACTGATAGATTCTTTTGATTTGGTATGGTGGCGTAGCCGCCAGCTTTCTTGGCAATAGACGAATTGACCAACTTCGCCTGCGGAGATTGTGAACTTTCCGGTATTTCGTCTTCTGGCCATCCTTTGGGTCCCTCTTAATCCAGTTTCAAAAGGTTATCGTGTCGTAACAGGGAAGGTGACTCAGAATATGACACTTTTTAGTAAAGGAAGTTACACTTTTCGTAGTAGCCCCTTTAACCAGGTCACCACTCCTTTCTTTTGAGAAGTAAGCTGTTGGAACTGTTCCGGAATTTCAAAAATAGCTGTTTTCTTTTTTCTGTCGAGGTCAGGAGCGCTCAGCATACGGGCATAGAGTGACTCTGCATTTGGTATATGGGCTGTCTCAATTGAATACTGGGCCTCTGGTGCCTGGTTATTGGTCAGCCTCCAGAAGGCATAGCGTCCACATGCCGTGCCAAAGAAGCACTCGATGCGGAATTCCCCCTCAGCGATCGACCCGCTCATTGATATATTGAAATCATGGCCACTATCGAGCAGGAAATTGTGCTCGAGGGTCTCAATCCAGACTTTCTTGGCTCGGTGGGCCGAAAGCTCATCCTGGTATTGTCCTTCAAGAGTGGCGGTGTGGGGGTCAAATGATACCTGGTTGAGGAGAGCAATTTCTTTAGTTAATTCAATAACTCTTTCCTCGGCGGTGCTCATACTACTTACTTCCTTACAGCTTTAATTCGTCACGAATTAGTTAAGGTGTACATCGGACTGTGAGCGGCTCTCCTTTAACTATTAGGCCAAAAATACGAAAAATCACTACTGGCAGAGCCTAGTGGTAAAAAGGACATTTTTTTGAGTATAATGAGACCTCTTTCGACAAAAGGGCTTTCGCCTTAAGTACTGGAGCTTGCATCCATGCTTGATAAAAATTTGCCAAGGTTTATTTCTGGCAACCCTTTTGACACTAGAAACACTAACAACCTGAAATAATAAAAGGTGAAAAAAATATGAGAACTGGAAGAAATGATAATCGTGGTCGCCGCGGAGGACGTCGTGGTCGCCATGGTGGTGGACGAAGAAACAACCGCAATCCTCGCATGGCAGCTGAGGGCGGTAATAAAAGAGAACGTATCGCAGTTGAGAGCGGTTATTTAGTTTTAATTGATCAATTCATGTTAGCGAACCCGCAATTCATGGAGCGAATTGCAGCAGTTGTTGACGAAGATCCAGATGCAAAAGATGCAATCGTTGTTGATTTTGGTGGTACAGTGATTGATGTTGAGCCTGGAACCTACCGTATTGAGCGCGATCCTTTCCAGTACATCGTTGTGATCCATCCTGAAGATGCAGCTGGTATTAATCCAAAAGAGCTGCGTGCGCAAGCAACACAGGTTCGAGGCGATGTCTTTGTTGATACACGATGCCTTGCAATGATTGATCGTGAGCTTTTAGATGACAGTGAATTGCTGCAGAAGTATCAACAGCTTTGGTTCAGTGGTCAGGATAAAGCGTGCCGAGATCTCTTGCGTGATAATGGTGGTGCTGTGCGTTACGGCTTCCAACGTTATGGCGATGAGCTTCAAGTATATTCAGTGCCTGGACAAGATATCGTTTGCTTGTGGCCAAATCCTGCAACAATGCCTGCGCAGCCAGAAGCTGATATGGGCGAAGCAGCAGATGCTGGTGCTGTAGAAGAGTCAGCTTCAGCGTAATTTGCTGACAGCTATTCTTGAGACGGCTCTCTATCAAAAACTGATAGAGAGCCGTTTTTTTGTGCTTGATTGTTATCTTTTGTGATACGCTGTTGCAGTGACATGCCAGCTATTGTAGCGGCTCATAAGGAATAGCCCTGGTAGCGCAGTCAGTGCACAGATACCAAAGTACCACTCCCAGCCAACCGCTTCTGCAAGAGCACCAGTGCCGAATGAGAACATTGTGCGTGGCATCGAAGAGACACTCGAGAGCAGCGCATACTGTGTTGCACTAAAACGTCTGTCACAGAGCAGCCCAAGGAAGGCAAGGAACGCAGCCGTTCCCATACCACTGGTCAAATTTTCAATGATGACACTTCCGATCAAGACGAGATGATTTTTTCCTGCGTAGGCTAAGACTGAAAAAGCCAGTATGCCGAGTGCTTGGATAATACCAAAAGAAAAGAGCGCTCGTTTGAGCCCAAGTTTTGGAATAGCACTACCACCAATCAGGCCGCCGCCAATTGCAGCCAGTAATCCATATGTTTTGCCGACAGTACCAAGCTCGGCATTTGAAAAGCCAAGATCGAGTATAAAGATACTCGACATAGCAGCAGCAAATGTATCGCCAATTTTATAGAGCAGAATAAAGAGTAGTATTTCAAAGCAGTGCGTGCGTTGCAGGAATTGCTTGAGAGGCTCAACCACGGACGAGATGAGTGTTCGTGGCGGTACATGCTCGACGGCAGGCTCTTTTGATAAGAGCGTTGTTGCAAACCCAATCACCATAATACCTGCGATGCCAATATAGATTTGCGGCCATGTAAAAAATTGAGTAGCCCACAGTGCAACTGCTCCGGCAAGCAAGAGCCCTACTCGGTATCCAGCTACAAACACAGATGCACCAAGACCAAGCTCTTCATCAGAGAGGATGTCTCGTCGGTAGGCGTCAAGGACAATATCTTGCGTTGCGCTTGTAAGAGACGTTGCAAAAGCTACGAGTGAAATAAAGTACAGATCCTGCGCTGGTGAGCATGTAGCAATGATAAGAAATAATATGATTAAGAGGGCCTGGCTGAGGTACATCCAACTTTTGCGCCTTCCGAGGGTCGGCAAAGAGTAGCGATCCACAAAGGGTGCCCACAGAAATTTATACGAGTATGGGATACCGATGAGTGAAAAAAATCCGATAGTTTTAAGATCAAGCTGTTGATTTTTCATCCATGCTTGCAGTGTGCCGCCTGCAGCAGCAAGGGGAAGCCCCGAGCTTATACCAAGAAAAAAACAGATAATAATAGGAGTTGAAAATCGTTTGAGCATACGGCAGGACAACAGTGTCTTTCGCGAGTTATCTTCTCATGTGTATGCCATTTCGCAAGGCACTATTCCCCCGTTTCATGTTGTTATTATGTTCGTAGAGCTGTGCCTATGAGTACCTAAAAGAGTTACAAAATCTTCCTAAATCAGGTACAATAGAGCCCTATGAATAAGGCGCTCACAGCAATTACTCCAACTCGACAAGAAGATTATCCTGAGTGGTATCAGCAGGTCATTAAAGCCGCTGAGCTTGGTGAAAATTCACCCGTTCGTGGTTGTATGGTGATTAAGCCCTGGGGCTATGGTATCTGGGAAAATCTACAAAAAGATCTCGATCGACGAATTAAAGAGACAGGGCATGAAAATGCTTATTTCCCTCTCTTTATACCTTTAAGCTTTCTTGAAAAAGAAGCAGCGCATGTTTCTGGTTTTGCAAAAGAGTGTGCTGTAGTGACACACCATCGTCTTGAAGAGCGTAATGGCAAACTTATTCCAACAGGTGAATTGGAAGAGCCGCTCATTGTTCGACCAACATCAGAGACAATTATTGGTGAAAGTTTTTCCAAGTGGGTGCAGTCATATAGAGATCTGCCGCTACTGATTAATCAGTGGGCAAACGTCGTCCGTTGGGAAATGCGCACACGTATGTTCCTTCGTACCACTGAGTTCTTGTGGCAAGAAGGGCACACGGTGCATACAACTGAAGCATGCGCGATGAAAGAAACATTGCTCATCTTAGAGATGTATCGTGATCATATGGAGCAGACACTAGCGATGCCTGTTATCCTTGGTGAAAAACCGCCGCATGAGCGATTCCCAGGTGCGGAACGAACCTATTGCTTAGAAGCGATGATGCAAGATCGTAAAGCATTACAGGCTGGTACTTCTCACTATCTTGGTCAAAATTTCGCCAAGGGCTCTGATATTAAATTCTTAAATCAAGATGGCGTTCAAGAATATGCACATACAACTTCTTGGGGGGTGAGTACCCGACTGATTGGTGGTGTGATTATGTCGCATGCGGATGATGACGGTATGCGCGTGCCTCCGCGACTGAGCCCAAAGCAAGTTATTATTCTTCCCGTGATTCCAAAAGATGATCAAGCCGAGCGTGTGATTTCATACTGTGAAGCACTTGCTGCAGAGCTTAAGGCTTCAGTGTCGTATAATGGAGAGCGCCTCTCAGTGCATGTTGATAAACGTGATATTCGTGGTGGCGAAAAATCATGGCAATGGATTAAGAAGGGAGCACCAATACGAATTGAAGTTGGACCTCGCGATATTGATCAAGAAGCTGTGATGCTCTACCGACGTGATAAAGGGCATAAAGAAAAGCTCCTTGTAAAACGCGCAGAGCTTGCTGCAATGTTACCTGGAGTGCTTGAAGAGATTCAGGCGACATATTTTGCGCAGGCGAAAGCAACGATGGAAGCGCATACTCGTGATGACCTTCGAACGTTTGATGAGTTTAAAGCATTCTTTACTCCAAAGAATCCTGATAAACCAGAGATTCATGGTGGTTTCGTGCGTGCAGCTTGGTGTGAAGATCCAGAAACACTGCCGCTGTTAGAAGAGCTTAAAGTGACGATCCGTTGTAAGCCACTTGAGCAGCGTGGCGGTACAGGGAAATGTATTTTGACTGGTAAACCTGCAACCAACGAGTACATTTTTGCCAAGAGCTATTAGGATTGATATAATCCACAAATCATAAAAACAATTCACTTGGTTTGGAGCCTTGCTTAATATGTTTACTGTCACAGCTTTCTATAAGTTTGCCCATATTCCTGCTATCCGCACGGATGTATTTCAAAAAGATCTTACCCAATTCATGGACGAGCATGGCGTGAAGGGGCTTGTGCTGGTGAGTACGGAAGGTATCAATGGCACGATTGCTGGTACTGCTGAAGCTATCGCTGCAACAAAACAGTTTCTTGAAGCAACGCCTGAGCTTGGTGCAATAACATTCAAAGATAGTTTCTCAGAGTTTATTCCGTTCAAACGTCTTAAAGTTGATCTTCGCGAAGAGATTGTCACGTTAAAACGTCCCGATATCTTTCCTGATCATGTAAAGAATCATCATCTCTCACCACAAGAGTGGCATGCAGAGCTTACTTCAGAAAATAAAGATTACGTGTTAATTGATACACGAAATTTCTATGAAGTAGAAATTGGAAAGTTTCAGGGTGCACTCGATCCAAAAACAACACACTTCTCTGAATTTCCTGACTATATTCAAAAGCAAAATTTCTCAAAGGATCAAAAGATTCTTATGTATTGCACTGGTGGGATACGCTGCGAAAAAGCGTTGGTCTACATGCAACAAGAGGGTTTTGAAAATGTGTACCAACTTGAGGGTGGTATACTGAACTATATAAATGAATACCCTGAAGGTGCTTGGGAAGGTGAGTGCTTTATCTTTGATCACCGTGTTGCGCTTGATAAGAATCTTCAACCTTCAGCACAGTATAAATTATGTCCTCATTGCGGCAATCCTGGTGATATTGCATTGACGTGTCGTCGCTGTCAGACCGACGCAGTCGTCTGTAAGCATTGTCATCCGAAAGAGTACCTTGATACGTGCTCAAAGAACTGTGCGCATGAGCTTGAGCGTATCGCAAAGCGTGGTTTGTCGCGCCGTGCCGTTACGCGGCAAGCAGCGGCGTCAAATCAACTGACTGGTAGCTCGACGGCTTCCTAACCTTCCCAGTTTGATCCTTGCCAACTGCGTAGAATGCTTGTCCATAGTGGATGATAAAGACCTGTGCGACTTCCTTTGGCCAAGAAATATTGCGATTACAGTGCCATTTATCCTGAGGAATTTCACCAAGTGGAGCGAAGTGCTCATCGATAAGGACAAATTTTTCTAGATTGTTGTCGCAGACAAGAGAAAACGCTTCTTCAAGAGGGATGCCAAACATCACAGAGTTCCAAAACATTGTATACGCAACATCTGAAAGACCATCAACCATTTCAAGTTTTGATGTCGGGTTACTTGCTTGATAGGTAAGCATATTCGCATCGGTGATCTGTTTGCCATCAAAGGTTGGGATGACACCAAGGCCTTTAATCACGTACTCAAGAGTTTCTGAGAGGAGGAGCTGCGCACCAAGTTCTCGAAGTTTTAGGTCACCTTCAATTAAGTGTTGAGCGGGGTGTTGTCCAGCGAGTGCAATGAATTGGCGAACTTTACTATCATCCATAGCTACGTTTTACTCCTTACGTGATAAATTTATAGTTGATCCCAAATGCGAATTGCCTCTTCACAGTCTTGCAATGATGGCACAAGCGCAATACGAAAATAGTCGATACTTGATTTTCCAAAGAATTCACCAGGGCTTACAACTAAGCCTTTTTCTAAAAGCTTTTCAGCATAGCTGGTGCCGTTGTATCCCTGTGGGCTTTTAATCCAAAAATAAAAAGTTGAGTCACTATGGACGTACTCTAAGCCCTTCTTTGCAAGAAACGACTGGAATAGGGCACGTTTCTTTTTGAAAATCTCGCGGCGATCTTCTGCGTGCTGGTCATCGGCCCAAGCGGCGGCAGCAGCTTTTTGCGTATAGATAGGTGTTGCAACACCAAGAGTATTTCTAAAATTTGCAAACACTTCAATGATTGAAGCATCTCCTGCGACAAAGCCGCTTCGGTATGCAGTCATACCACTTCGTTTTGAAGTCGAGTGAAATACGACAACGTTTTCTGTTGATACTTGTAGTGCACTGGGTGGTGTTGCAGTGCCGTAATACATATCTTGGTAGCATTCATCAGAGCAAAGCAGAATGTCGTATTTTTTACAGATAGCAACTTGGGCGCGAAGATATTCGAGGTCAATTTCTGCGCCGGTTGGATTATGTGGATAGTTAATCCATGCGATCGCTGTTCGACGGAGGGTGCTTTCAGGGAGTGTCGCAAGATCCATGCGAAAATTATTTTGAGCATTGAGTTCAAAGCTTAGATACTCAGCGCCGCACATGATCGCACTTCGTTCATAGACAAAATATCCAGGCGTCGGTCCGATAATGAGGTTCTTCTCGCAGCCAGGCTCTATAAGAAGGAATGCTATGCTATAGATAGCTTCTTTTGATCCAGTCGCTTGGATAATGTTTTTGGCAGGAAGGGTGACATCGAAGCGTCTTTTGAGGTAACCCTGAATGGCCTCAATGAGCTCATCGCATCCTTTGACCGTAGGATACTGAGACACTTCAGGCACAGCCTTACCAACTGAGTCACGAATAAATTTTGCAGTTGGTTCAATTGGGTCGCCAGCACCGAAATCAAAGAGCTTGATACCCTCTTCTTTAAGCTTCTTTTTTCTGAGCGCCAACGTTGCGCTTGGATATTCGGCAATTTTGAGGACTCGGGAGCTGATTTTCATAGGGGTGAAGGCTTCCTTTTACAGTTATTTTACTCTTTACCACGAGGCAGTGTAAAAATACAGGTCAGATGTTACGCTTTTTGCTCACAATACTCCCCAAAAATTACTTCAGTTTTTTCACTGGGTTTTTTGCCCATATTCCATTGCCCTTCCCGCTAAACCGCATGCTTAATGGCTGGTTTGTGAATAGGTATGGGATAAATATGCAAGAAGCTGAGCGAACCATCGATCAGTATCCATCTATAGGAGCTCTTTTTACCCGTAATCTACAAGAGGGCATGCGCCCCATCGGGGTATCACCTGTTGCACCTGTTGACGGTACCATGCGTTCTTTGGAAACCATTACAGCAGACACTCTTGAACAGGTAAAAGGTAAGACCTACTCACTGACGGAGCTTTTGGGCGACGCAACCGCTGCAGATCAGTTTCAGGGCGGTGTGCTTGCAAACTTTTATCTGGCACCACATAACTATCACCATATTCATACTCCAGTAACTGGTGCGGTGGTGAAACGAGTGCATATTCCAGGAGCACTGTGGCCAGTCAATGATTGGTCCCTTCATTCGATAACAAGGCTCTTTGCGATTAATGAACGAATTGTCATCTATCTTTCAACGGAACATGGTGCAGTAGCACTTGTGCTTGTAGGTGCAACAAACGTAGGGTCTATGTCCTTAACCTTTGATTCGTTACGAACGAATCAGCAGCCATGGGCTGCAAAGCAGATTGATGAAAAAGTCTTTGATGATAATAGCCGTCCCAAACTTACGGCTGGTCAACGCATCGGAACATTTCATTTGGGGTCCACTGTCTTAGTGCTGTTTGATAAAGCAGCTGCTTCGCATGGTATCTATCCCCTATCGTGGGTGGGGCGTGAAGTACGCTATGGGCAAAGCCATCAGGCTTTGTAAATCGCAGGGGAAAGAGTGGGCACGGTTTAATTGTTTGATCTGTATAGAAACTGATTTCCCACTTTAACAACGACGCCCTTCATGCTACCCTCATTAATACACGGATACCAAAGGTTATCATCTATAGGATTATTGCCCTGCGTATAAAGCACCGATCCATTTTGTATCGTATTTCTTGTTGTGATTAAAGAATATTCCCAACGATCATCTAAAGTAGCTGATGAGCGATTCCAATTTGCTCTTTCATATCTTTCCTTAAAAGACCTTTCAGAGCTTTCAAGTACAACAATGCCCCATAACGTTGGCTTGATGCTCGCAATTGGTAGCCAGTCTTTAGCCTGATCATCATACGTATGAGTCTTGAGTTCATAAAGTGGAGTCTCTCCATTCAACATGAATTGAGAGTATCCTCCTGGAGGAAAGTATCCACCCGCAGGGTGTGGTCTTTGGTGATCCTCATATGTACGAACGGTTACCACTTGGCCTTGAACAATAGACCAGCCATTATCGAGCATTCCTGTAAAAAATAACGCCTTACCGTTAATCCTTAATTCATCCTCAGCGGTTCTGACGATAATAGAGTCTTTATAGGGAAGCCATTGACCTGTATCACCAGTATAGATATCTGATGCAAGACCTGCAGCATCAATCTTTATGACCTGCATCTTTTCTTGAGCATCCGGAATACTAATTTGTAGATAGATACCGTCTTCTCCGGCCTCTATCATCTCAATCTCTTCTACTCTTTCATAAATTTTTTGATCATTAAGAAAAAGGCCATCTTCTGTGAGATAGCTAATACCATGCGGCGAAGTCATCCATCCAAGAACATGTCTATCTACTTCCAACAGAATATCACCATTTCTGAGAAGATTTTCCTCGAGGTGCTTTATGTCAGCCGGTGTCGGTTGATGATCAATTGACAGATACCCATCAATAAATCTTGTGGCTAAGGTAACAAGCAGGGAGTCCTCACTATGCTTTTTTAATTGATATTCCGTTTTTAATTTTAGCGTGCCTGGCGTTAACGAGAGCGTTAAATCTGGCTCGTCGCTGTTTGCTAAATCAATGATTTCTAACTGTACCTTATTATCAATATTTTTTGTTGAAACAAAGTGCCCTGATGTATCTTTTCCAGGTTCGAATATATCTGACAAAGACACGTGTCTAGCTGGAAATCTACGTTCTAAAAAGTCTGTCAGTGCTTCTTGTAACACTGACAGCCCTAACTTTGCCTGTTCAAATTTTAAGCTTTCAAAATGCCTACTTGCCATACTCTACTACTCGAAAAAATGAGGGATAAATTTACTTCCCCTGTCAGTAATCAGACCTTGTGTCTCTCGTATGCACATGCCCGCTGCTTCATCCCCTACGATCCAAATACCTAGTAAAGGATGATTTCCATCGAAGTCAGGCATCTGGGCATAGCTCTGATATATGTATCCCTCAGATCCATAGACACCACTACTCTTCGCAATCTCTTGACCATTTTGCACAATAGTTATGTTTCCGCCTTCCCTAGAGAGAAGCGGTTTTTGAACATAAGTATTACCTAGTGTTTTACTATCAAAGTATGCAGGCAGAAGATTTGGATGGTCTGGAAATTGTTCCCATAAAAGCGGCAGCAGCGCCTTATTGCTTAAGAGCATTTTCCAAATTGGCTCAATGAATCTTGTTTCAGACTCAGATATGTATGGAGCATATTGGCTCTCTATTAACCATTCCCACGGATAAATTTTGTATAGATAGTCTATTTTTCTTCCTGGAAAATCCTTGAAACAAATCTCACCAGTGCTCCATTTTATGCGTTCAATAGCTTCCCAAGATGCCCCGTATCCAATTTGTTTGACGAGGTCGACCATGTACTCCGCATTGACGTAGTCCTCGATATCTTCGTATGCAGAACTCACGTGCAGATGTGCACCTTGTGGTAGAATCTCTTTCCAACGTTGCTGTAATTTTTCGTGAAGGGAATTAAACTGATCTTTGTCTGGAAATTTATCCTGAAGCCATTGCCATTGGATAATAGCAGTCTCGAAATATGTAGTAGGGGTATCCGCATTGTACTCTAATAATTTAGGGTCCCCTGAACCATCAAAGATAAAATCAAATCTCCCCTTTAGATACGCATCTCTTTTTTCCCATGAACGGATAATTAATGGTACGACTTCAATAGGGATATGGAGCTTATGGAACAGATCGTCGCTGATTACTCTTTCAACAACTTGCAGTGACATTTGATGCAGGGACTCTGCAACACTCTCAAGCTGCTCTATTTGACGTTCGGTAAATTCGTAGTAAGACGCTTCATCCCAGTAGGTGATATCGTCTAGATGTTGAAAATCAAAACCCAGAGCAGCAACTCTTTGTTCATAGTTTGCTCTGGGTTCAGTTGTGAAGCGCTTCATATGATGAGGATGATTAGCCTGAGAAACCTCCAGATCTTCCGGTTCCAAAGCCGCCGCCGCTTCTGCTGATGGAACCAGTACCACCTTTAAAGCCACTCCCAAACTTGCCTGTGGATGCCTTGGAAAATCCCTTTCCGCCACCTATTGAGCTACTCTTAGCAGAATAGCCAGGTTTTGCAGCAGCGAAAGATGTCTTTGTTCCACCTTGCGATATTCCTGATGATTGCATTGTGCGACCAAGTGCGCTTGATTCGAGCGTTGCAGCAGGGGATACAGGCGCAGAGACACTACGCCCACTTCCTGAAAATCCTACTGATGGTTTTGAAGTTGCAGAAGTTCCAGGTGCGGTCGCAATCCCACTTGCGGAATACCAACCTGGGCTTCGATAACTTGAACCGCCTGCACCACCTGCATAACCAGTAGCATAGCTATCTCTTTGATAAATTGGAGAGTATCCTCCAAAAGAATACCAAGGGCTTGGGTACCAGAAATAAGAAGGATAGTACACATTTCTTGCCTGTTGAGTAGTGCTTGCTGTTTGTGGTTGAAGCGTTTTAAGACCATTATCCCCATCGGTCAAAAGATCTTTGACCGCTGCGAGCGTATCTTTAGCTCTTGTTACATTCTCTGCGTAAAGAGATGCATTTTCTTGTTTATTCCAGTTCAGTTCTATGGTTTGCTTGTTTTTAAGAAGCTCTCCTAAAGATTTTAACTTGAGATTAGCTGTTTCAACTCTTGAAAAAGTTTTAGCCTCAAGAAGATCTAATCTGGACCCCTTCATCTGGACAGGATAGTTTTCTATCTTAGCATTGAGCATTAACCCGCTGTTTGTAATTTGCTCAGTTAGTGTACCACTCGTATTTTTATCAAGAAGAGCAATGAATGATTTTAAAGATTCGTTCGCTGGGCCTGTTGCAGCTTTAATGTTGGTAAGCGATTGAATCTGGTAGTAAGGTACAAGAGAAGATAAATCGGCGTCGCAAAATAAGTTTGTCTCTACTAAGCCATCCGACAATTGGCTCATTTTTTCCCATGCAGCAGGTATATCGTCCCCATTTGCAGACTGCCATACTTCTGATTCTATTGAAGCATTAAAATTACTGTTAACGGTATCGGCAGTCGTCTTTAAGAATTCAAGATCTGCCTTTCTTTCCTTGAGGGATGGTGCTTCAAGTAATGTAATAACTGAGGAATTTAAAATCGACAACTTAGATTTTGCTGCTGTGACTTCATCTGTATGAGATTCAATCCATTCAGAGCCATCGGCGATAACACCTTTTTCAACAACTTTTAAGGATTCATATGCTGCTTTTGATACGTCTCTTAATCTCGTTAAATCTGCAAAGCGTGCTTCTACTTCTTCAGCTGTAAGGCCGCTTTTGATCACATCTTTACTAAACGAAGTAGTAGTAGCTTTTGAAGCAATAGGGGTGTGGTCTATGGTGTTGCTTACTGTGTCTGTGTCAGAGGATATACTACAGCCTGCCGCACTGAAGAGGGCGACAGTTGCTATGACTGGTACAGGGATTCTTGGAGTTCTTAAGTGCTGAGTTCTTTCTGCGATGAAAGTATGTAAGTTTTGATAAGCAGTATTTTTCATTACCAGTATTGAAAACGTAAAAGTTAATGTCTGTAGAGCAGCAGCATGTCGTGTGCTACGAACAGGATAATACTGATTATTTGATTGCTAATCTATCGATTTTGAGGATATCTTTTGCCCTTTTATGAGCGCTGGCTGGGCGAATTGTTTTGCTTTATGAAGCCTAACTATTGAATTTGATTGATTGATAGTGAGTCAAGAAATCGAGCAGGGTAGCTAGACGTAGGTGTAGGTGAGGTGTAGGTGCGGCCCTACTTTTTTAAGACCATCCGCATTCACACAAATGGTAATGAGCATTGCGGATGGTTAGCTGACGCTTCGAGCATGTACGCTCTATTTACGTTTTTTCCCTAGATAGAGCTCTATAAGGTTTTGTGCTGTGCACTGAATCGACGCACCTGTGATATATTCCTCATATAAAGGGGCAGTGAATGTAACAGGGATTCCACTATTGCGTTGCGAAGTATGCGCGATACTAGTTATCTCTACCTCATATCTTTGTAAAGTTAATCCATTGAACTGTGCGCCTGTGAGGATAGCTTTGTTATCGCGATTTATACGTCCTTTAAAAACAGGAAGTCCACTCAGTTTTAATACAATTGAATTGTTTCTTATGCGAATAGATCCAATGTGGTTTATCTCATCAACTTCTTGGTTCTCACTGCAGTTTGTTGTTAATGTTTGGGCTGATACAAGATACTCGAACGTTCTTATTTGCCGATTTGATTTTGACTGAGCAAAAGTATCAGCCGATATCAATAGATAACTGAAAATAAATAGGCTGCTGAAAGATAGAATTTTATGAATGCTGTTCATGATGTTTTATTTGCCTTAGACAAATTAGACCTGTGGCACTTATATCCGTCGCATGATTCGTTTTGGTTCAATAAAAATTTTACGATAAGTACGAGTTGCGGCCTGCAAATAGCTCTCTTCAGTCGAGAAATCATGAAAATAGTGAAAATAGACCCCTATTGTGTCTCAATTGGCGTTAAAACATGTGCACTAAATTTATGCGTTTATATCAATTAAACAGATAGCCTTTGCCTCCCGCCCCCCCCATAAAAATTAGGTGCGGCCCTACTTTTTAAAAACCAGAGTCCCACCCTACAGCTAAAAACAAACATAGGTGGCGGAGCGGTGTAGTTTGGAATCTCAGGTGAACTACACATTTTTCCCTTGTTTATAGGGTTGTTAACACCCGTGGGAACTGCAGATAGGAGAGGGGGATCTACGGACAGGCAAAATTCGCATAAGCCCATGATATTGTTGAGCTTTTAATTTTTTTGATTACGTACTGAACGGACTGTTGAGTAGGATCTACGGACTGGTATAGTGAATTGAACGGATCTGCTGATCCTTATGTTAGCCTATGAAATTCACTTTTGATAAAGCCTCCTGCATTGGGGTTATTGCACTATTCCTGTGGGCATCGACATTGCCCTTTGCCAAGCAGTGTTCTGATCACATAGGCCCATACACAACTGTTGCAATCGCCTATTCATTAAGTGGGTTAATTGGAATTGTATGGTCATTATCTGTTCGTAAAAAGAACCCGCTGAGGTGGGAAGTTATTGGGCACAGATTGTTTGCGTTAAGGGTAGCAATGTATATTTGCTATTTCATACTGCTTTACTCTGCGATTGGCATGGTCGCATTGGCTAATTATCCTATAGTTATCTTACTAAACTATCTTTGGCCTAGTTTTACATTATTTTTTTCACTGATTCTTTTTAGGCAAAAAGTTCGAACGAGTATTTTGATATTGGGAACCACATTGATTGTTGCCGGTATCAGTATCGAGGTACTTTTTTCTGGGGTGCTCGGAAATCAAACTGCCGTATCGATTCAGCCTTTGCCTTACATTTTTGCTTTTTTTGCTGCGTTCACATGGGGGTTATACTCCGCCTTAAATAGAAGGTGGAGTGATACTAGTACCAAAGGAGAAGAGATCCCTGGAATCATGCTCTCAATAGGTATCTTCTTTACACTCGTCGCCTGGTTTCATCGAGAGAACCTCAATTTCGACTTAGATGTCATTATTCCTTTAACTTATTT
>JBILLA010000120.1:0-7747 GCA_044376365.1 Bdellovibrionota bacterium
CGGCAGCATTAAACACATTAGGAGAATTACAACCATCAAGAATTGGCTGAATAATCTCCATCTCTTTGTTCGTACCAACCATCACCACACGAGCGTTGTGCTGTTTAACGAGGATATCAATAAACTGCACAAAATTTCTGGGTAACCACTGGCGCTTTTGCTGACTAGCACCTGCTTGCACGGCAATGATTGGCCCGGTGTTCGTGAAAGACGCTTCTGCGAGCAGATTATCTGCATACGAAAGAGCCTCTGGAAGCAAATTAATCTGAAGTTGACGAGGATGTATATCCACATCTGCAGAGCAACGAAAGATATCAACAAGATTTAGGGAATTGTATTGTCTATTCTGGTGAAATACCGAAGAAGCAAAAAGTCGTGCCCAATCAGATGAGATTACGCGGTGTCCTTCTTCGTCAGATGTCCAACCGCCATTCCTATCGATACCGACCATCTTAAGTAAAAGCGCCGTATATGCAGACGAAGACATATTGAGGCAGTAATCAAACTTACGACTTCTCAAATCTTCTACGACCTCAGAGACATAGTCAAAAGCATCAATGATGCCCTCTTGTTCTCTGGCTAAAGAGCGAACGGTCATACCAAGATCAAGTGCAATCACTTCATCAATATTTGGCAAATAGTGACAGACCTCTGAAAACTGCTTCTCTACGAGTACTGTAATTTTGCAGTTTGGATTTTCCATTTTAATACCAGCAATTGTTGGCGTAGCTTGAAGCATATCGCCAAGTCGCGTGATATTTACGAGGAGCACATTCTGCTTGTCGTGAAATTGCTTTTTCATGATGGATTATTCCTCCCCATCTCTTCTTGCTTCATACGAATTATCTGCTTACTCACATGGTGCAAAAACAAGAGCTTTTGCTCAGTCTCAGTCAACTTGCCTTGCCCAACTAAAATATCAACGATTAAGCCATCAAGTTTTGGCTCTTCGCCCCGCTCAAATGCACGCTTACAACGTTCATGCAGCTCAGGCACATGCTTTGAACGCTCGAGCATCATCTTCCATGGATGGGAATCAGAACGGCTTCGAAGATGTTCATAACGACTACTATAGATAATAGAGAGCATATCTCGCATGCGATGAGCATAAGTATGTTCACGAAGTACTCGATCTCGCGCAGCACGTGCTATCTTTTTACGCTCATCTGGACGCTCTTGGTAATACGCAATTTTCTCTTTGAGATCGCTCGCTGAATTAAAAGTAATCACTTCCTTTCCTGGCTCAAAGCACTCTGCCAACAAAGACCGCTCATCAACAAGTTGAAATGCTTCACATGATGCAAGTTCAAACGTTCTTGGATTAACGAAATCACCATATGGATCTACGCCATCACGTTCAGTCGATGAGTGAAGATTAATATTAATATCCGTACCACAGAATATCTTTGTATACTCTTCAGGAGAGAGTCGCTTCCCTTCCTTCTGAAGCATACGATCAAATGGCTTACAGGTTGGCCACTCTGTCCCCCAAAGTTTAAAGGGCATCTCTGCAAAAGAAGCAAACATCTGCTGACGATTATGATATCCAGCACCGACAAAAGAGATAGGCGAGCCCCACTCTTCTTTCTCTTGCTCAGTCAGCTGGCGTGGAGAATGAATAATTGGGTCACATGCAGGAGGCAAGTAATGTACTTCTCCAGCTCCGGCTTTTTTAATACTATCGATGCAATCACCTTTCTGAATCGTAAATACGAAGTCAAAATACTGCGCCATCTCTTTCCAATAGGTAAAACGCAGATAGTCTTCAACAAACCATAGAACAGTAATAATACCTCGCGCACGGCACTCATTGAGCACGCGCACTGTAATCGGAGACTGCGCCATACAGATAAGAATATCTGTTTTCTTTTCGATAACTGATTCGAGAACTGCTTGGCTCATACACTCGATATAGTTTGAGTGCATTACTTGCAGCCGTTGCGGCTCTTTAATCATCTTGAGCAACGCATCATAGCCAGGATTAAACGGGCTCATATCAACTTCTCGAGTGCGTTGACCTAAGCTCATCAATGCACGCCCCGTGTAACCAAGAATAGGAAGCGTACCCCCTTGCAGAGGACCCATCACAACAATATTCGGATGGAGTGACTTTAAACCTCGTATGCCATAGAACTTCTCTTTAATTTTTGAAATAGCTGCAGCTGCAACGATAAGGCTTTGAGGCCGAAACAGAAGCTCTGCTTCATCGCTTACCTGCACATTCGTCAGATCTTCCCCAACAACTAAGAAGTTTATTTTTTCAAGCACCGCACTCATATCACGATACTTCATGACATCGATAAAGAGTGCTATGTTGGGTTCAAGAACACCGATTTCTTGTTGCGTACTTTTGAGACACGCTTCAACGTGATAAGCGCCACCAAGACCGACAATAACGATCTGCTTAGCATCTTTGATACGAGCTTCTACGAGAGATCGTTTTGCCCAATTCGCTGCGGCGGAAACAGGCTTTTCTGGATGATCAAGGCAATGTCCATCGATAAAAAATACTGGTCCATCGGCAGTCATCTTACAACTTGGGAGGTCAGTCACTGCGGTAGGCTGAGCCAGGAATGCTTGGCAACGAGCTGCCATCAGTGGAAATGTACGCTGCAAGACTGCTAGATTTGCTTCAAGATGCAATGCCTCTGGTTTTGAAAATTCTTGTAGAGGTTTTGTCTGCGCAACTTTTTGAAGCTCCTCTTTCTCTCGACGTTCAATCGTTTTGACTATTCTATCAAGCACATCACTCACATCGATCGTTACTGACTTACTCAGTGAGAGCGCATAATTAAGGGCTTCTCGAGCACGTTGCGTATCGCCATCGAGTGCTGCAGTTTCTGCAAGATTGAGACTCATCCAGTACTCAATATCGCCATCTGTTTGCTTTCCATCCTGCTCACATTCTTGCACTAACGCTTGAAGAACAACGTCATACGGTGCTTGCTCAAGACGCTCAGCTTTTTTCAACGAAGCAATTTCAGCCATCACTTCAATCGATTCATAACTAGTCTCAACATCAAGCTTGAGTTCTTCTATCCATTCAACATCAAAACCTGCAAGCTGAGCAGCTTGTTGAAAGCGTGCTTTATCATAGCAACGTAAATGCAATGTATCTTCACGACCAACGACTTGTTCTTTACCAGTATAGAACTGCAGACGAAACACACCGCCCACTTTTAAAACACGGCGTATTTCAAGCATGTTCTTTATAAATGCTTCCGTTGGGGCGCTTGAAAGCGCGGCAAAGACGCCAACAACATCAATGCTATTGGAAGGAATATCGGCAAGATCAAGACCATTGCCGAGTATGAGGTTTATATTCTGACGATCTCCGACAAACGATCGAGCTTTATCGATAGCTACCACTGAGACATCGAGACCGATGACATGTTCAAACGTATCACTTGCAGCACGCAATAAGCGTCCGATACCACACCCTACTTCAAGATAGGTTTTAGTCTTTGTATTGGGGATATCACGGATCAAAACAGCTAAATCGCGCTGTCCTGTACGCCACATATGTTCATCAGATTGGTAACCATCACTCATCCAAAATCGATGATCTTGACGAATGCGGCGATCCCAATCGCTACGCATGATTTGACCTAAGTCCTTGGTATTACTCATAAAACACCGTACATTCGCACTCTGTGCGCTAGTCTCCAGTGTTTTAGATGCAAGGGCTCCTCGGTTAGTTTCTCAACCAGTCGAGAGCAGGAACTGCTAGAGCGCCTATTGTAGGCTGCACATCCCTAGGGTCTTAAAGTGAAATATGAACTCGCTTGGTGGCTTCTGCAACTTTCTGAGCTTCATCAACAGCACCCTCTCCATCTTTCTTGCCTTCGATAATTTCTTTATAGGCCTGATAGATAGTTTCGATGAGTTTGATTGTTTTAAGGACTCTGTTGCCATCGCGGTATAGGTTCGCTTCCGTGAGGTAGAAGAGCATGAAATCGTAGAGACGGTCTAGGTCGCGAGCAATGGTGCCACCCTTTTCAAAATCAAGGGTATTCATGAGCTCTGCAATGATTGCCTGTGCTTTGCTGAGGAAGCGACAGAACTTTGCAATATCGTCTTCCTTAAGACCGGCGTGTGCTTGGCGAAGAAACTTGATAGCTCCTTCATACATCATCAAAAGCAAGCGTCCTTTGTCGGTCGTCGTTACTTGAACCGTTTGGTAAGTGTTGTGGGCGTTTTTACCGTACATGGTTTTTTCTCTCTCTCCTTAATACCTCGTTTGTGGTTGGCAAACTCCCTCGAATTTACTAACCGCGCTTCCTTTCACAGAAATCAATCGGAAAAACTGAAGATTCGCTTGAGAAGAAAAATCTTTTTACGAATTTATTATTATTTTCGATAAGTTAGGGGCCTACGAAATATCCTCAGGAGCCTTCACACTGTCGATTCCCTCGTTCAAATCATTAGGGGTAGGCTCAGGAGTAGGATTACGAATCCAAGCTGAGCCGAATACGGCGGTACAAAGCTCTGTATCATCGAGAGGCTCTCTTCCATCGTGAGATTCTTTGAACGTATTAACGTAGAACTCTCTGTAAGCCTCAGAAGCATAGCCATCACACATCAGTTGCGCCTCTGCCTGTGCCATGGAAGCGAGCTGTAAACAGAACGCAGCGCAGAAAAGGAGCGCAAAAGTCACCGAATAAGCTTTCAAGAGACGTGATAGAGAATTGAAGTACATGGGTCTAATCTGGTAGCGTGTATGACTATGGCATTAAACTCAATTCTTGAAGCAATCGGCAATACCCCTCTCGTCAAATTAAATCGGATCGGCGCTGACCTCGAGTGCAACCTCTATGCAAAGTGCGAATACATGAACCCAGGCGGTTCTATTAAAGACCGCATCGGGTGGTCGATGGTTGAAGCTGCTGAGAAACAGGGGCGAATTAAGCCAGGTGATACTTTAATTGAACCTACAAGTGGGAACACAGGAATCGGCATTGCTCTTGCCGGTGCCGTCAAAGGGTACCGTGTCATTATTACAATGCCAGAAAAAATGAGTCGCGAAAAACAGGTTGCTCTTGAAGCCCTTGGAGCTGAGATTATCCGCACACCAACAGAGGCTGCTTCTGAATCACCTGAAAGCCATATCAGTGTTGCTCGAAGACTTCAAAAAGAGCTTCCAAACGCGCATATCCTCGATCAGTACTCAAACCCTAATAATCCACGCATCCACTATGAAACTACAGCAGAAGAGATCCTTGCCGACCTCGATGGCAAAGTAGATATGGTTGTTGTCGGTGCAGGAACTGGTGGTTCCATTTCAGGAATCGCTCGAAAAATGAAAGAGCGAAATCCGAACTGCCTCATTATTGGTGCCGATCCAGTCGGCTCAATACTTGGTGGTGGTACAGAAGTATGCAGCTATAAAGTTGAAGGAATCGGCTATGACTTTATTCCTGAGGTTCTTGATCGCAGCCTCGTCGATGAATGGGTAAAAACATCTGACCAACCCTCATTCCTTTTAGCGCGACGTATCATTAGGGAAGAAGGTCTTCTTTGTGGCGGTTCATGTGGATCGAGTATGTTTGCTGCACTCACCGCTGCAAAAAAACTTAAAAAAGGACAAAACTGCGTTGTCATTCTTGCTGATGGTATCCGTAACTACATGACAAAGTTTGTCGATGATAGATGGATGCAAGAAAACGGTTACTACGAGGCTCAAGAATGCAGCGGTAATGTTGAAGATCTGTTGAAAATTAAACAGATTAGCCAGAAACCAACTTGTGCGGATGACACCACGAATCTTCATGATGCGATATCAATTATGAAAGCTAACAGTATCTCTCAGATGCCGGTGATTAGTGGTGGTGTTCTTGTCGGTATGATCACAGAAGCGGACATTCTCGACACACTTTTCTCTGGAAGTGATGCTCGAAAAACACTTGTTTCGCGCTCGATGAATCGAAATGTTCCAACTGTTGCATTCCATACGCCGCTTAAAACAGTACAGGGCATGATCAAAACTTCCAGTGCGGTCATTGTTGTGAATGAAAAGAAAGAACCTCAGAGCATCGTCACAAGAATAGACCTGCTCGATTACTTAGGATAATGAAGCTGTTTGTGTTACGAGCTTGCAGACTCAGCAAGCTCTTTTGCTCGCTTTACTGCAGCGTGAAATGCAGCATGAATCACATCAGAGGCTTTTGCCTTCTTAAAAACTGATTTTGCAGCTTCAGTTGTGCCTCCCTTTGAAGAGACAAGTTTCTCTATTTCTTTTGCAGAAAGACCTTGGTCAAGCAATGCAACAAAGCCCCTCAACGTCTGTCGTAGAAGGAGCTCTGCTTCGTCTTCTGCTAAGCCAGCCTCAGCTGCGCTTTCATAGAGCGCTCGGTACAGCGGGGCTATAAAACCTGGACCTGATCCTGACAGCGCCGTTACGGTATTGATATCATCTTCTTGTTGCAGCGGTAATAAAAATCCAGTTGGCTCAAAGAGAAGCTTAAAAATTGCTTCATCTTGCTCTGTAATCGTTGCAGCACAAAAGTATCCTGTCGAACCTTCACCAAACATAAAGGGAAGATTAGGCATGGCACGAATGACCTTTGCCTTACCCTGAAAACATTGATGTGATGCGATTTGCGCTATACGGATACCACCCATCAATGAAATCACAAGCGGCTGCAGCGCATACCAGTGTCCAAGCGACTGATGGGCCACTTCAAAATCTTGAGGCTTTACCGAAAGGACTACGACGTCAGGCATGAAGCGATCATCAGGTACAACTGAGACCTTAACGCCTGGATAAAGATTTCCCAAACGAGAATGACGTTCAGTCGTTCTCGTTAATAAAAGAAGCTCGTCAGGTTCAATAATAGATCGAGTCAAAAGCAGCGAAGCAAGTGCTTCGCCCATTGAACCAGCACCAACGATGGCAATCTTCATTTTCGACCGCGCTCAGCGTTTTCAACTTCAACAACACTACCCTCTTTTAAATTGAGGAACAGTAACATTTGATCAACAAGCTTTTGATAATCATTCTTATCAGCCATATTAAGCCGATATTCATTGAGCACTTTTATCTGCATATCTTCTTTCCAAAGCTTCCATGCCTGTGCAGAGACCTTCTCAAAGATAAGCTTTCCAACCTCTCCTCCAAATGGCGCTTTCTCAAGTCCAGGGAGCTCTTGCTTAAATTTTGAACAAACTACTAATCGTTCCGTCATTTTTTTATTCCTTTGAAAAATCGTCTGGGTGGCATTAAAGTATAATAAATTCAATCGGTTAGCAATTCTTACCCCCTCTTTGCCCCCCTGCCCTGGGTAACTAGCTTATTTCTTTTACGATCTTGGTACGTCGAATTTACAAATCCGTGACAACTGCCCTTAAGTCCTACCGTACATTCATACACATAAGGCGACTGAATCGCTGACTTTGAAAATACCGAAGCAGAAGGGGTTTCAAAGTAAAGCACTCAGTCAGTAAAGGAATAATTAATAAAGGATGACTGTCATGCAAAACGTAAGCGACCTAGAACTCGTAGCAAAAATCAAATGTGGCGATGATCTTGCGTTTCAAGAAATCATGGGTCGTTATACTCAAAAAGTATACAACCTTGCAATGCGATTAACTCGCAACGTCGAAGACACTGAAGAAGTTTTACAGGACGTTTTTGTGACTGTGTACAAAAAGATTAATTCCTTTGAAGGCAAATCACAATTTTCGAGCTGGCTCTATCGCGTAACTGCGAATACTGCATTCATGAAACTCCGTCGCAGAAAGAATACTG
>JBILLA010000121.1:0-7746 GCA_044376365.1 Bdellovibrionota bacterium
TCGATGCATTTCAAGGTAACGAAGCTTAAAGCTTGAATCACGCTCTGTAATATAGCCGCTCTCAAAACCAGCAAGACAAGAGATAAGAATTCCCATACTTTCAATCAGCTTGGTTGTTGGCGTATTAAAATAGCGACGACCATCGGTAAAAAATACATCGCCTCGCTTTACTGCATAAATCTTATCCCAATCAGGGAGCTCGCCAAGACGAGGAAACAACTTAAGACTCTCTTTAAAATCAAGATTTTTTAGAGCAATGATTATGACATCAGGATTAAAAGCAACGACAGCCTTCCAGTCGATAGCTTGATCCTCTTTAAGACCACTCATTGCTTGTGGATGGGCGGAAGCCATACGAATCATGTCAGGTATCCAACGACCACCTAAACTAAATGGCTCGATAGTAGAAAGAAGCGTCACACGCTTATTTTTCATGCGGTCATAAAAGTTAGCACTCCAATCCATCATCTGTGCTTTCACTTTTGAAGCGAGCAACTTTCCTTTATCAGGAACTTTAAGCTGCTTGCCTAGCTCTTCAAACATCGCAAAAACATCATCAAGACGAATCGGATTATGATGAAAGAGCGCAATAGGACGATTGAAGGCTTTTGAAAGCTCTTCTCGTAGCATCGGCAGTAACTCTGGCTCTGGAAGATTCGTGAGGATGCAATCCGGAAGCGTCCCTTTCATGAGATCGATATCAATCGGGTGACGCGTTAATTTCTCTAGAACGTTTTTTCTCGCACTGCTTTGCTTGACGGTGAGCAGCTTTGTTTCATACTCAGGCTGAATATGGCTCTCTTCAACAGTACCAACAAGGGCACCCTCCCCGATAAGGGCGCGGGTCATCTCAGATAAATATGGCTCTAGTGCTACAACTCTCACAGGTTTATGTTTTTAGTTCTACACCTGCTTTAGATGTCCGCCAAGAGATAAAACAACTTTATAATTAAGGTGGAACCCATTATTTCCATGCTTCATCTAAAGAAGTTGTCTGCTATAAAAGTACCTATGAAGCTTTTTCTACGCTCCCTGCTTATCTCATGCCTCTGGCTTTGTGCCTGCTCCTCGTCTCTTGACCAATATGAAACTCTTGCGGACAAGGGGCTTCTACCGCTCAGCTCTCAAAATGGCTTTCTTGGCGCCAACCTTTACCTCTCAGAGGAGTTCTCTAAAAGTGCTGCACTCTTTAACTTCCTCAAAGGCCGTGGTGGGCCAAATGCAATCAGCATTGAAACAAGCAGACCACTTCGCATGAAGCTCTTTTATCCGATGGAAAAAGAGTTCTACATCGCCGACCTTTCTGATGTCCCTAACAATTATGAATGGGTACTAAGAGGCCCCTACCGCATTGACCGTCGTGACTACAGAGAACTAGCAGGTTTATTTGCAACTGGCATTGAGGAACCTGCATTCCAGTTTCAGGGCAAACCGTTCCGTTTTAAACCGACCCGTGCTGAGTTTCTCCAAATGCAAGCAGAAGCGCTTCGTGCTATGGCGACTCCTACACCAGATAGTAAAGCCAGAACACGAAATCGCAACAATACCTTAAAAACAAAGCTTGCTGACCAGCCAAAAGATAACCCTACTCCAGTACCGACTGTATTCCAACCGCTGACCTTTGATCAGCAAACACTTGCAATGTCTCAAGGATTTGCAGAGCGTGCACCAAACGGTGATGTGATTCATACCGTGCGAAAAGAAGGCGAGACAATTGAATCTATCGCAGGTTGGTATACCGGTAGCCCATCAAACAGTAAAGATCTGCTCGCTGCAAGCGGCATGACAGAAGCAACGAAACTGATTCCAGGAATGAGAATTAAAATTCCCCTCAGTAAGGTAACTCAATTTAAAGCGATGTAATGCGCTTTCTATACAAGGTGAGCAGCGGCTTTTGCCATATGCAGCGCCTCATCGACTGGAATTACAGTTGAAAGCGCTTTTGGAAAACTCTTCTGCACCTGTGCATATATGTTACCTCGTACTTTTGGTGCATGTTCTCCAATACCACCACTCCATGATACGACATCAAGACCACCCAGTATGGTCGCAAACGAACCAATATATTTCACAACGCGATAGCAAAACATATCAACCGCAAGACGAGCTTGCTCATGCGTTTCATACGCAGCAAGGAGCGTTTTCATATCAGCAGAAATACCTGATACGCCCAAGAGTCCAGATGATTTTGATATCATCGTTGAAAACTGTTGTGGCGAGAGCTTCTCTTGATCTTGGATATAGATTGCTAAACCTGGATCGATATCACCCGAACGAGTGCCCATCATAAGGCCCTCAAGAGGTGTAAAACCCATTGAACAGTCGACACTTCGACCATCTAAAATCGCACACACACTCGCACCAGAACCAAGGTGACAATGCACATGACGAAGCTGCTTCTCAGCAGAAGCAGTCTCTTGCACAACTTGCGCAGCGTATGCATGTGCCAGTCCATGAAATCCATACCGACGAATGTGATACTTTTCAGTCAAAGCAGCAGGCAATGCGTAACGCGCAGCAACAAGAGGAATAGTTTTATGAAATGCCGTATCAAAGACAGCAATATGTTTTGCATGAGGATACTGATGCTGAAACAACGCTGCATATTTTAAAGAAAGTGCAGTATGCAGTGGTGCAAACGGCGCTGCCTGCTCGATAGCATCAAGCACTTCTTGGCGCATCTCTGTTGGTTCATAGAGTGACCATCCACCGTGCACAACACGATAAACGACAGCATCAACGTGACATGCGATATCAAGAATCCATCGAACAATTTTTGCACAATGCTCATCTTGCACATGCGTACGCTCTTCATCCGATAGATTTGCAAATGCAGATTCAAAGACCTGCTGTGCGATAACGGTATGGTGCCCGCGCTCGAAAAGCGACACACGCAAACTAGAGCTACCTGGATTAATGACAAGCAGAGCGTTTTTCATTTAGCTCCACGACCAGTGCAAAATTTCAGGCATATCGATACCGTGCGCTCGAATATACGCAGTATGTGCTTGGAGCTGCGCATGCATGCGCTTGGCTATCTGATCGAATTCACTTGAATATGGAAGTCGCTGCAATGCATTGAGCACAAGATGAAATCTATCAAGCTGATTAAGCACTACCATATCGAACGGTGTTGTCGTTGTCCCCTCTTCTTTATATCCATGCACATGAAAATTATCATGATTAGCGCGCTTATAGGTGAGCCGATGAATGAGCGTAGGATACCCGTGATACGCAAATATCACAGGCTTATTTTTCGTAAAGAGTACATCAAAAGCATCTTCTGATAATCCATGTGGATGCTCAGGAGCAGACTGCAACTTCATCAGATCAACAACATTAATGAATCGAATTTTGAGCGCTGGTAATACTTCACGAAGTATTTTAACAGCAGCAAGTGCTTCTAAAGTAGGCACATCACCAGCTGATGCAACAATAAGATCTGGTTCTTGATGACCGCAGTTTGAAGCCCAGTGCCACACACCAATACCCTGTTGGCAATGGCGCTCTGCTTCTTCGATAGTAAGCCACTGCAGCGCTGGCTGTTTTCCACACACGATGACATTGACATAATGCTTTGAGCGTAAGCAATGATCAGTCACGCTCAATAAGCAGTTCGCATCGGCTGGCAAATAAATACGGATTACCTCTGCTTTTTTTGTCGCTACATGATCGATAAACCCAGGATCTTGATGACTAAAGCCATTATGATCTTGGCGCCACACATGTGAGGACAACAGGTAGTTCAACGATGCAATCGGACGACGCCATGGAATCTCACGAGTTGTTTTCAGCCACTTGGCATGCTGATTAAACATTGAGTCGATAATATGAATAAATGCTTCGTAGCAGCTAAAGACTCCGTGTCGACCAGTTAAGAGGTATCCTTCAAGCCAACCTTGGCACTGATGTTCGCTGAGCATTTCAAGCACACGACCATCAGGTGTCACATGATCATCTGTTGGCAGTATCGTCGCAGCAGACATACGTGAAGTAACTTCGAACACTGATCCAAGTCGATTTGAAGCAGTCTCATCTGGACTAAAAATACGAAAGTTTTTCTGAGCTTTATTGCATACCAAGACATCACGCAGGAACATTCCCTGTATACGAGAAGACTCAACAAGAGTAGCTCCTGGCTTTTCAATAGGCACCGCGTAAGATCTATAATCAGGCAGTTCGAGCTCTTGTAATATCTTTCCACCATTCGCACAGGGCACAGCACTCATGCGAAACTCACCAGAGGGCGCAAGCGCTTGTAAGTCTTGGCGTAATGTTCCGTGAGGAAACAATTTTTCAGGTTCATAGCTTTGAAGCCAATGCTCAAGAATCTCAACATGCTCGGGCTTTTCAAATAACTCAGCGAGTGGCACTTGATGAGAACGGAATGAGTTTTCAACTTGCTTTCCATCAACGATAGCAGGACACGTCCATCCTTTGGGCGAACGGAGCACAATCATTGGCCAACGGGGTCGCTCAGTAAAACCATGTGTACGAGCTTTTTCTTGGATAAGACGAATATCAGCGATCACACGATCGAGGACATCGTACATTTTTTGATGCATTTCATGTGGGTCATCACCTTCTACGTAGTACGGGGTATGGCCATATCCCCGTACTAAACAATCAAGTTCATCTTTATCAATACGTGCAAGGACAGTTGGTCCAGCAATTTTATAACCATTAAGGTGAAGAATTGGTAAGACAGCACCATCATGAACAGGATTAAGAAATTTATTTGAATGCCAACTTGTCGCAAGCGCTCCTGTTTCAGCTTCACCATCACCAATAACACATGCTACCAAGAGATCGGGATTATCGAATGCAGCACCATAAGCATGAGAAAGTGCATAACCTAACTCTCCACCTTCATGAATTGATCCTGGCGTCTCTGGCGCGACATGGCTCGGTATACCACCTGGAAATGAGAACTGAGTGAAAAGTTTTTTAAGACCATCCTCGTCTTGAGTAATAGCAGGGTATACCTCTGAATATGTCCCTTCGAGATAAGCATTTGCAACCATACCTGGCCCGCCATGACCTGGGCCACAAATATAGAGCATTCTTTGTTGATACTGAGTAATGACTCGATTCAAATGCGCATAGATAAAATTAAGACCAGGAGTTGTACCAAAGTGGCCAAGCAGTCGAGGTTTTATATGCTCTATCGTTAACTTTTTTTTGAGGAGAGGATTGTCAAAAAGGTATATCTGACCGACGGAGAGATAGTTTGCAGCACACCAGTACTCATGAATTTTACGTAATTTTTCATCACTCATAGAGCCCACCAAAATCCTTCTCGGTAAGTAGTATAAGTCGATTGGCGGTGGAAAGAATCAACTTTTTTGGAAGGTCTCCATTGTGGGAAGCCTGTGTTTTTCCTTGAAAGGATACTCATTGATTTAGAAGCTCAGTAAGATAAGATTGCCTCTTCTTGAAGTAAAACGTATATGCATCACTCCCACGAACTAAACAGGTTTCAGAAAGCTGCCAAGGATAGGCAAGCAGCTGCAAATGAAGCCATTGCATTTTATCTTGGGGAAGTTCCCGACATCACACTTCTCACTGCGGAAGAAGAGCAAGAACTTGGCCAAGCCATTCAAGAAGCTCAACAAACTATCAAAAGAATCCTTCTCAAACATCCTGCGACCCTTCAGATACTCGTCGAGTATCCACCCTCGCTTTTTAACAAAGATAAAGTACGATTTCTCAAGATAGCGCAGAGCACGTGCCTATCAGAACTTCAGAGCCCCGAGCAAGCTCTTGATAAAATACTAGGCCCAAACATCTGCCAGTACCTTGCTCAAATTATACAAAATCCATCTCGCGTTTCGTCTCTCCCAATCGCTATCAAAAAAATACTTGAGGAGCCTGCAAACAAAAAGCTGGCTTTAAAACTCGACTATGCTCTGCAGCAATACGAGTGTGCTTGCAAAACATTCTATCATAAGAACAAAAGACTCGTATTATCACTCGCACGAAGTTTTGATGACAAAGGACTCCCGCTTGCGGATCTTATACAGGAAGGAGACATAGGATTGTTGCTTGCTATTGGCAAATATAATCCAAATCGAGGTACTAAATTCTCAACCTATGCTACTTTTTGGATTCGTCGCCAGATGCGAAGAGCTATTAAGGACCAAATCGTCCTTATACGTGCTCCTGCATATACTTCACAGGATATGCACAGACTTACTCGATGCACCCTACAGCTTACCGCACAGCTTGTGAGGCCTCCGACAATTGATGAGTTGTCTGCTGCATCAAAACTGCCTGTTGCAAAAATTGTAAGGTATATGAAGCACTTTACAGAAGCGCCTGCCTCTCTGCATCGAAAAGTAGGAAATGGGCAAGAAACACTGGAAACAAAGATCGAAGGGGACACACCCTCAGCAAACGATCTTGCCACGGCGCTTGTAGTTAATGATCTGCTCAGCACGATAGATAAAGTGCTTAAACCAGAAGAAGCTCTCGTTGTTAAAAGGCTCTACGGACTAGAAGGATTCGAGCAAGAATCTATCGGAGAAATAGCTAGCAGTATGGAGATTACTCCCTTTAAAGCTAATCACTACCTCAAAAGCTCACTTAAAAAACTAAGATTCGCTGCAGAATCTATCGGCATCGACGATATATCAATACTCATCTAAAAAAGATCTGCATAATTTCATTACGCAGAGACAAGAAGATCACAAAGCAAAACCAAAAGCACTAACGTTTGCTGAAGGCAAACTCCCCGAAGGGACAATATATGTTTGCCGGAGGCAAACTCCCCGAAGGGACAATATATGTTTGCCGGAGGCAAACTCCCCGAAGGGATAATACTAATACCCCTAAGGGGTCGCTTTGCGGAGCAAAGCGGGGGTGACAATACTGCCCAGAAGACGACTTGAACGTCCACGACCTTGCGGTCACTGCCCCCTCAAGACAGCGTGTCTACCAGTTCCACCATCTGGGCAAAGGAGTTCAACTAATATAAAGATTTATTGAGCGAGTCTCAAGGTTTAGGAAGAATAAAAATAGGCTCGAGCGGAAATAAATTGAGCGTACAGTTATTTACCAGCTTCTGCAGGAGCTGCTGCCGGCTGGGCTGGAGCAACAGGAGCTTCGGCAGCAGGCGCGCTTGCAGCAGCGGGAGGCTGATTATTATCAAGCATTTTTTGCACTGCATCTTTGCCAGAGAATACGCCACCACCACTTCTTGTGTGCGCAGTATAAAGATTAATCAAAAGAATTGAAGTGACCATGAATGCAACTGCAATACCAGTTGTTAATTTTGTGATAAACGCAGTCGCACCAGATGCACCAAAGAGTGTGTTACTACCGCCACCGAATGCTGCTCCCATATCAGCTCCTTTCCCCTGCTGAATGAGGACAAGGCCGATAAGCATTACACAGAGAAGACAATGAATCGTAAGGATTATATAGAAAAGCACGGGTTACCTCGCGTTAGTTAAATATCTGGACCTGCGGCTGGGACTTGCTATTTTTATCAAGAATACCCTGAAGTCTCAATGCGAGTGCCGCAAATATTTTAGAGGCTGGATTCGTATCCTGAGCAGCGACTGGCAAACCAGTATCACCGCCTTCGCGGATAGAGACCTCAATTGGAATCTGAGCAAGAAGGGGTGCATTGAACATCGTAGAGAGCTTTTCTCCGCCTCCTTGGCCGAATATGTACTGAATTGAGCCATCAGGGAGTTTTAGCCCTGACATATTCTCAACGATGCCAAGAACTGGGATATTAAC
>JBILLA010000122.1:0-7739 GCA_044376365.1 Bdellovibrionota bacterium
TTTTAAAGAGCGTCGTTTTAATGAAGCTGCAAAACATGACGGAACTCATGGCTATTGGCTTGCTGAGTACTTTAAAGAGCAACTACGTGATCCTGATGCGCATTTGACAAAGTCTCTTAAAGAATTAGAAGGCAAACCTCTGTATGTTGCTCTGCAAACGGTCGGTTTTTATCGGGGCGTAACGAATGTCCATATAAAAGAGTATGCTCCAGATGAGCTCTGCGACATCCTTACTCATTCTCAACGTGGCAACGCCTTGATCGCAAGCGATGGTCGTTATGTGACAGAGCAAATTGTAATTACATCTTTACACCGCGATGGATTGACCTTGAAGCGTGAAGAAGATCAGGGGATTGTCGTTCGCATGCTCTACGGTAAAGATCGTTTCTATAATGCAGGCCCCTTATTGGAGCCACTTACTGGTGCCTGTATTGGTCATGTAGTACCCCAATGTTCTTTGACTGGCGATGGTAAAAATTTACTGATTCATTACAGTGAACCTTGGTATCCTCAGCCAGTTAGTATTGAAGAGGTCAACGAGCAAGTGAAAGCTTATTTTGCGAAGCTTATTGTCCCTTCGAAAGCAGCACCAATGCCAAAAGAGGCGCCGCGAAACTACTCTGAAGAGCGTCTCAATGCACTCGTTGAACATGAGCGTGAGGATGCGAGCTACCTTGTTGACGCGCGTCACCTCGTTCCAAAAATTATATAAAACGGTAAAAAACTTTCGTGGCCGCAGGCTGATTTAGCTCGTGTCATGGTGAGTGAGCCGAAAGAAAATCCCGTCTATGCATACCGCTCTGTTGTTATAGAAGAGGGCACCCTTACGTTTCGTTTCTTTAAAAGTCCCTCTGAAGCTGCAAAAAATCGTGCTTCAAATCGCGAAATTGATGAGTGCTGCAAGCGGATACTTGCTGAGCGTGCAAAGACGCCGCAGCAAAAAAAGCTTGAAGAGTATGCACGTGGCAAGGAGCTTAATGATACTCAAGAGCTCTTAGCGCTAATCATATTAGATCAAGAGAAGAACCCATTCCTGAATCGCTTTAAGAAATCTGTTGAAATCTCGAAATTAAATGTGAGCTGGAACTCTACAGGGCAAGAGTTCGAGTCAAAAGATTTTGTAGCTCAAGCACGAGCTATCGTTAGTTCAGATAAAGGAATACAAGATCTTATTAAATATGCTGCTACCCTTGAAGATATGGTGTCAAAGCTCAGAAACTTTGAGCAGATGGGCGATAGCATGATGAATGAAGTATTACTTATTCAACCACTTCTTTCGGTTGCTGGATTGCTCACTTCCGAGCCTCCAAGTAGCCTGGCCACAGTGCAGCGAAAGCTTAAAAATAGTTTCGATTATAAGGTTGGAAAGGCTGGTTCGTGGACCGAAACATCATTGCCGCTCATGATTACATTATGGGAGACACGTGTTTGTTATGCATTCCCAGAGCTTAGCGACGAGTCCGGCGTTCTGCTGCGCGCCACCCGGTAGTTCCATCATCTAGGGTAACCTGGATAAGTGATCCATCGTTCTCAATTTTTACAACTGCACCGTAGCATCGTCGAGCTTTATCATTATCGACGATTAGGAGCCCCAGTATTGATGTGCCTGAGGCAAATGACTCAAAGATGCTTTCAATAGATGGCGGCATGTTATTTTTAACCAATAGCTCATGTCGATTGAGTCTTTGATTCATATATTGCGTTGGAGAATCATTTGTTCGAATAAATAAAGGAGTTGAATCCATATCAAGTGAGACGTGAATTCCATTGCCACTTTCATCAACGTGCGATAGTGCTGTCACAATACCTCGCTGTGTAAGTTGAGGTATGCCATCCCCAGACGGAATATCGGTGATACAGATAGGTGTCTGATTTCGGAGCGATGATAAGAGATCGTGAAGCGAAAGATCACGATAGGTATATGTGGATGTGCTGCTACTATAGGTATGCATACGATTTCAGTGACATTGTTACTACAAACATAGATATGGTCACTTTTAGGGAAGAGGTATCCTAGGAAAGGAGCTCAGGCAAAGACGTTACGGATGGCCAATTGCAGCTTGAGGGCCTCCAAAGGGCTCTCGTGCGATGAAAGCTTAGGCTACATAGCTAATGCACAGGAAATACCTTGCGTACCGCTAAGAGAGGGCTTTTTAAGGTTATTTTTCACTTTTTTACCCTTCTTTGTGGGTTTTAGGGCCTCGGTGGTCCTCGATTCGAGCTTTTGGGGAAAGTACGGTATACTGGGCGGCTTATGGCAGTTAAGCAAAACCAAGCAATTAGAAATATCGCAATCATCGCTCACGTTGACCACGGGAAAACTACCCTTGTTGACCACATGTTCCGCCAGGCTGGTGTGTTCCAGGCTCATGAAGAGCTCCAGGACCGAGTCATGGATAGTATGGATCTTGAGAAGGAGCGAGGCATTACCATCTCAGCAAAGAACTGCTCGATTCAGTGGAAAGGTGTTCGCATTAATATCCTCGACACACCAGGTCACGCCGATTTCGGTGGTGAAGTTGAGCGAGCGCTCATGATGGTGGATGGCGCCATCCTTCTGGTCGATTCATCTGAGGGGCCGCTTCCGCAGACCCGTTTTGTTTTAAGTAAAGCGCTGCAAGCAAATAAAAAAATCATCGTTGTCGTTAATAAAATCGATCGTAAAGATGCGCGACCAGATGAGATTCTAAATCAGGTCTATGATCTTTTTATCGATCTTGATGCGAATGATTCGCAGATTGAATTCCCCGTACTGTATGCAATTGGCCGTGATGGTATTGCAAAAAAATCTCTTGATGTTGAATCGACAGATCTTTCGCCGCTCTTTGATCAGATTCTAGAAACAGTTCCTGGTCCTTCATATAAGGAAGATGAGCCCTTCCAGATGCTCTGTCTAAATTTAACGTACTCTGATTATCTTGGCCGCATGGCTATTGGGCGTGTATTCCACGGTTCAACACAAAAGTCAGATAAATTAGTTGTAATCGGCAAAGATGGTAAGCCAAACCCATTGAAGGTGACAAAGCTGCAAGTGTATGAAGGGGTCTCTTATAAAGAAGTCGATGAAGCGCAGCCAGGCGATGTTATTATCCTTGCAGGTGCAGAAGATGTTGAAATAGGCGATACGATTACAACGCGTGATAATCCAAAAGCACTACCTCGTGTTGTCGTTGATGAGCCAACTATCGCGATGCGATTCTTTGTAAACAGCTCACCATTTGCTGGTAAGGAAGGGAAGTTTGTTCAGTTTCCGCGAATTAAAGAGCGACTCTTGAAAGAGACGCTTTTCAACGTTGCCCTCAAGGTTGAAGAAACTGGCGGTGAGACGCTTATCGTGAAAGGACGCGGTGAGTTTCAGATGGCGATCATCATCGAGCAGATGCGACGTGAAGGCTATGAGCTCACGGTTGGACGTCCAGAAATTATTATGAAAGAGATTGACGGCGTTCGTTGTGAACCGATTGAGCATCTCTTTATCGATTGTAGCGATCAGTTCATTGGCGCAGTGACTGAAAAGTTAGCACGGCGTAAAGGCAAAATGACCAACATGATTAATAATGGAACGGGTCGTATCCGCCTAGAGTTTAATATTCCAGCTCGTGGTCTTATTGGATACCGAAACGAATTCTTAACTGATACTCGTGGTACTGGGCTTATGAACTCTTACCTACAAGGGTATGAGCCGTATCGTGGCGAGATCGAATCACGACTGACTGGTTCGTTGGTATCAGACCGCGAAGGGGAGTGTATTCCTTACGCACTCTTCCATCTTGAGCCTCGTGGTACATTGTTTGTGACACCAGGAACGCCTGTCTATGAAGGTATGATTATTGGTGAATGTAATCGTGATGGCGATCTTGATGTGAACGTGAACAAAGCTAAAAAGCTCACCAACGTCCGTGCATCAGGAAAAGATGACAACATTGTGCTCACACCAGTGACACCACTGACTCTTGAGCGCGCCATTGAGTTTATTCGTGATGATGAGCTTGTTGAAGTAACTCCAAAGTCGATTCGACTTCGTAAAGTTGTTTTGCCAGCAAATCGTCGCAAGTAAGAGCGCTAACTCTTCTATACGCGGCGAACAAGCATTGAGGTTGCTTCGCCGCCTCCATTACAGATACCAACTGCTCCTGTTTGCTTGTTGAGACGCTGCATGTTGTGAATGAGCGTAACAAGAATCCTTGCACCTGAGCTCCCTACAGGGTGTCCAAGGGCCACTGCACCACCTGATATATTAAGCTTATCTGCAGGAAGCTCGAGCCCTGCTTGGCACGCAAGTGCCACGCACGAGAATGCTTCATTGATTTCATATAAATCGACAGCATCAAGAGAGAGACCAGCTGCAGATACTACTTTTTCCACTGCACCAATAGGAGCGGTCGTGAACCATTCAGGTGCTTGAGAGTGTATACCGTAGTTTTCTATGGAGGCGAGGATGGTCAGGCCTTGCGTGCGCGCAAATTCCTCAGAGCAAACAAGTACAAAGGCAGCGCCGTCATTGAGTGATGATGCATTGGCTGCAGTGACAGTGCCGTCTTTGATGAAAGCTGGTTTTAAGTTTGGGATTTTCTCTAAGGCTGCTTTAAAAGGCTCTTCATCAGTATCAAACAGAACCTCCTCTTTTCCTTTTTTAATCTTTATCGGAATGATTTCATTTTTAAAGTGACCAGCTTTTGAAGCTTCAATTGCACGGGTATAGCTTTGTATGGCGAAGGTATCTTGTGCTTCACGCGTAATCTTTTTCTCTTTTGCACAGAGCTCTGCAGCATTACCCATTAAGTACTCGTGATAGACATCCCACAGTGCATCTTTGATGATGGAGTCCTCAGCGGTTTGGTTTCCATAGCGAGCGCCGCTTCTCATCTGAGGTAGGAGGTAGGGGGCATTGCTCATACTCTCCATACCACCTGCGATAATCGCATGTGCATTACCAAGTCGAACTTGGTCAGCAGCCAGCATAATAGCCGCAAGCCCAGAGCTACATACCTTATTAATTGTCAGTGAGTGAGCAGCTTGTGGGATGCCTGATTTAATCGTGACTTGGCGAGCTGGAGCTTGTCCTTGACCTGCAGAGAGCACCGTGCCGACAATCACTTCATCGATGCGCTCAGGAGCGACTTTGGTTCGTTCCAGTAGTCCTGTGACCACTGCAGTTGCTATCTCAACCGCACTCAGACCAGCGAGTGCAGATCCAAACGAGCCAATAGCTGATCGATAAGCGGCACAAATTACAGGTTTCGTCATAGCGTCTCTCCTTAGTTTAAAAAATGGTCATCCTTACCCAGCGGCAAGAACGCTCTGGTCGATAACAATTTTTGTTTTGGTCTTTAGAGCATCCAGTATCTCTTTGCGGAGGTTTTGCGCAAGCTCTTGGTTCAAGCTTTCCTCGATTTTCTTAAGATCTTGAGCTGTTGCAGTGCTTGGTTGAGGAATATTTTTGGCAATCACACGTGCAAGATAGTAACTTCCGTCGTCTCCAGAGAGGACCTGCTGTGGTGCCGTTGGTAGTGCTGCATCTGTAAGTACAATATCTTCGTTCTCTTCAGAGGTAAGCGGAGCTGCCCGACCGCCGCGCTTGATGTTTGATGCTTTTTCAACAGAGAGAGTAACGCCCTTGGCAACATCAGCAAACGATTTACTTTCTTTGCTTAGTGCCAGAGCATTATCGGCAGCACGCTTTGCTGCTTCAAAGGATTTACTAACCTTATATGCAGCAAGTACCGCACTACGAATAGAGCTAAGCTCTGGAATGCGGGCTTCTTGGCTATTGGTTACTTCTACAATATAGCTTGTCTTTTTATCTTCAATGAGTTGCTTTATCTCAGGAAGATTATTCATGACGCGCTGTGTAAAGTCTTTTGGAGCACCAGAAACCGTATCGGTCGCAGTGAGCGGTTTGTCTTGCTTTGTAATCGGGAATTTTTTTTCTGTTGCGAACGCTTCAAGTGACATCTCTGTAGCAAGGAAGCCATCAAAAAACTCACGAGCTGCTGCATCAGCAATAGCAGGTGCCTGTTCACTTTGCAGCTTCTTGATGATATCGCTGCGAACTTCTTCAAGTTGTTTGGTTTCTGCTTCCTGAATTTTT
Organism: Bdellovibrionota bacterium; assembly: GCA_044376365.1. Classification (GTDB taxonomy): domain Bacteria; phylum Bdellovibrionota_C; class UBA2361; order UBA2361; family JBIKWN01; genus JBIKWN01. Next base: position 6,092 of record JBILLA010000122.1, read on the forward strand.
TCTACCGCAACTATCTGGAAGCCAGTTTCAGTTTCGATAAGTTCAGCAATGCCTGGCTCTTTCAGAGCAAAAACTTTCTGATCAAATACCCCTTTAAATTTACCTTTTGGTACGACACCAAGCAGTCCGCCGGTGGCTTTAGTTGTGATATCATCAGAATACTGCTTTACGAGCGCTTGAAAGTTCTCACCTGCTTGTGCTTTCCCAAGAGCTTCAGTTGCGCGTTCACGAGCTGCAGCGAGCTTTTTGGGGTCATTATCTTTGGGGAAGAGTATCTGAATATGACGAGCCGTTACTCGTTGAGGAATTTCAAATTCTTTTTGATTTTCGGTGTAGTAAAATTCAATCTCTTCCTGCGGTACTTCTACTTGCGCATAGAATTTCTCTGGATCGAATGAAACATAGCTGAAACTCACAGTTGGTTTTGTTTGAAATTCAGCGTTGTGTGAATCATAGAAGCTCTTGAGTTCATCCTCTGACGGCTCAGCGATAGTTGCTTCAAATTTCTTAGGAAGAAAACTTATGTATTCTAGATCATACTGCGTTTGCTCTTTGATAAAACGCTGCTCAATTTCTTGCTTGGTTGGGCTACTTGCTTGACGCAGGAGTGTTGCCATCTGCTCGAGCATAACCTGCTGCTCTGTTTCTTTAAGAAACTGCTCTGGTGTTACACCGGCTGCTGCAAGGGCATCTCGGCTATAGCCTCCTGGGAACTGTTTTTGAATAGCATCAAGCACATCGTTATCACTAGCAGCAAAGCCTTTTTGGTGCGCTACCTGTGAGAGCAGTGTCGTATCGACAAGCCCGTCGAGAACGCTCTGTCCGATATTGAGACCAAACTGCTCAATGAGCTGCTGGTATTGGGGGCCAAACATTTTACGGTATTGTGATTCAACCTGACGTCGCTTCTGCACGAATTCAGTACGAGAGATCGATGCATCGCCAACTTGAATAGCAGGACGGTCAGAGTTGTTGCCTCGCTGATGCGCAAGATCAATGCCGAAGCTCGATAAAAGAAGGGCGGCTGCAAAGAAAATTAAAATTCCAAAGACGGTCTTTTGGTAGTTTCGAAAAAAACGAATCATGCTTTTTGCTCCTCTATAGTTCTTCCAGCATTAAAAATTTTAGATCGTAATTCCTCTGACGGGAGCGACGCTCTCGTCCAGGGAATCACCGTTTGTAAACCTTCAAGCACTTGCTCAACTTCGGGCAGCATTGTTGGTGTCGTGATGATACCAACGAGAGAGTTTCTGCTATCAAGTGTTCTGACAACACCAAGCGACTCGTAGATCTCAAAATAACTTTGCAGATCGACGATATAGGCGCTGGGGCAGTGAATATAAACTGCGCAGCTTGTTTGGTCTAATGGTTCAACCCCTTCTTTTTTCAAGGCCTGCCTTTATAAAGTCGTTTACTTTTTTAGGATTTGCACTACCACCCGATACTTTCATTGCTTGTCCCACAAAGAAGCCAAAGAGTCGCTCATTACCACCAAGGTACTGCTCAATCTGGGTAGGATTGTCGTTTAATACCTGCTCAACAAGCTTTTCAATGGCACTGTCGTCGGTAATCTGCTTGAGCCCTTTTGCCGCAATGATGGCTGCTGGTGGCTGCGATGTTGTATACATCTCTTCGAAAACAATCTTTG
>JBILLA010000014.1:0-23102 GCA_044376365.1 Bdellovibrionota bacterium
TGTATGCGCCACCTGCAACATTACCTGATAGGTAGTTGCTGAGGTGAAACGGTATCGTTCCTTGCGGATTAAAGTTTGTGCGTGCGCCATCATAGCCAACATCTCTATCAAAATAGGTCTGCGTAAGATTTGCTTTCGTAATCAAACGCAATCCGTACGGGTTATCAACAGGACGAAAGCTCTCTAAGTATGAGAGTGAAAGTTCTGGTAATCGATTAAAGGTCAGCTTGTCTCCGCCGATTGCAGTCTGTGTACCACTTTTATCAAACTCCTCTCTGGAGCCATAGATAAGGTCGTTATATTCGCTTGAGAGCTCTCCAGAGAAAAAATCACCGAATGCACTTCGAGCAACGATGCTTGATGTATTCACAGGAGCCCGTGGATCGAGAATCTTTGTATCATTAAATTCACGTCCCATCGTCCCATCATTGACATAATGAATATCAGAGATAACACGCAACGGGAGTGCAGCATCTTGATCTGCTTTATAGACGTTGCCAAAAAATAAACCAAAGCGGTCTTCGTTAATCGTTGGATCAACAAGCCCGCTGGTATTTAAACCACGCAAAGCACCATCACGAAGAGACTCATTAGAATACAGTAATCGAGAATCAACAGAGTTATCGTCGCTATAGAGCTTTTTATAATCGAGAAAAGTTCCGTAGCGGGTCTTTGTTTCAACAAATGGAGTGAGTTGCAGATCCGCTGAATCGCTGAGGGGGAAAAATATTGGCTGACGATACTCAATACCATTCTGCCTGCTGTATCCAACCGAGGGCGACAGAAGCCCAGGAGAACGCTCAGTTTTTGCAGGGAAAAGAAAGTATGGGGTATAGAAAAGCGGGACGCCGTGGAACCAAAGTGTCGTATTCTTACTTGTAGCGTATCCTTCCTGCGTAATACGGGTATCCTCTGCATGAATGGACCATGGGCAACTTCCATCGGCACAGGTACAGGTCGTCATTTCAGAATCGATCAAGCGATACTGACGCTCACTGAGCTTAAAGATCTCTTTTGCTTTAATCGAATAGCCACCGTCATCATAGAGGAAGGAGCCATTGGTAAATTGACCAGTCTCGTCTTCAATGTTCACAGCAGCTTTATCTGCACGGATCTCTGCAGACTGTCCATCAAAGGCGACGTTACCTTCTAACTCAGCATATTTTGTCTCAGTATTCACACGTGCACTATCTGCTTGTGCTTGCACACCAGCTCCTGACAAAAGAATACCTCCAGAAGCAAGCACCGTTTTTTGATCTTTATCAAAGCCAAGCTGAGGGGCTTTCACATCGAGAGACTTCTTTGAGACTTCATCAGCTTTTAGAGCAGCTTGTTTACGTTGCTCAAGAACTTTTTTAACTTTTGGACTATCTTCTTTAAAGAGGAACTGGCTTCCCCTCGTCGGGTCTTCTTGCTGAGCATGCACGAATGGTGTGCAGATCAAACTCACTACAACGAATGCGAGTATTGATAAATGTATTCGTGCAGTGCCTCGTCTTGCCGAACTCCGAAATGTAGCCTCTTTCATCACTCTCCAAAACCAAAATTCTTCAGGATGGTGGCAAGTTCCTCACGCATCGTCGCTCTGGGGACAATACGATCAATCATGCCATGCTCCAAGAGGAATTCTGAACGCTGGAAGCCCTCAGGTAATTTCTGGCGAATGGTCTGTTCAATAACGCGTGGGCCCGCAAACCCAATAAGGGCTTTCGGCTCTGCAATAATGACATCGCCTTGCATCGAGAATGATGCAGCGACCCCACCTGTTGTTGGATCAGTTAAGACAGAGATATATGGAATACGCGCTGAAGAGAGCCGTGTTAGGGCCGCGCTCACTTTGGCCATCTGCATAAGAGAGAAAATCCCCTCCTGCATACGAGCGCCACCTGATGAAGAGACGATAATGACAGGTTTACGCTCTTCAATCGCAATTTCTATCATTCGCGCAAGTTTTTCACCGACGACAGAGCCCATGCTGCCACCGAGGAAGCTAAAATCAAACACACCAAGCATCACTGGAACGTTCATGACACGGGCACTGCCAGTGATGACAGCTTCAGTCGAGCCACTATTTTTTTCAGCTTTCTTAATACGGTCTTTATATTTTTGCGTATCCTTAAACTGGAGTGGATCAGCAGGACGCAGATTTGCATCGAGCTCTATAAAAGAGTGGCGATCTGTAATGACAGGGATACGTTGGCGAGCATTCAGACGGAAGTGGTAGTTACACTTCGTACAAACCCCAAGAGTTCGCTTGAGTTCTTTCGTATAGATAATAGCTGAGCACTCAGGACACTTTGTCCAGATATCATCAGGTAGTGTGGTCTTAGCGACATCCTCAACCGCAGGGCGAGGTGCCTTACTGCGTGAAAACCATCCCATAAATTGCATTGGAGACTCCGTTACTTTAGGTCTGTTAAACGTGTGCTTTTCGGGTGAAACTATAGACTAAAAAAAGAGGCGAGGAAATCGCCCGAAAAACAGAGCTAAGTATGGCACATTTATCAAGAATTATCGAGTTCCTTGACACCCTCCTTGAACCGCACACCTATGCGGATGGAAGCTACAATGGCTTACAGGTCGATGCGGGGGTCACTGAAATTATGCGGGTAGCGGGCGCAGTTGATTCTGGGGCCTCTATCATTGAAAAAGCTGTCGAGCATGATGCGGATCTGTTACTGGTGCATCACGGCCTCTACTGGGGGTCGAGCCCTCACGTTACCAATGGGATGCACGGCATGAAGGTTCGTACCCTCATGCAACATCATTGCAATCTTTATACGAGCCACCTGCCCCTTGATGGTAATCTTGAGGCAGGCAATGCAACTGAGATACTTCGATTGCTTGGCGTATCAAATGTTCATGCATTTGCAACCGAAGGACATATGACGCTTGGTGCTCGTGGTGAACTGCCACATCCTATGACCATCGCCGAGATAACCGAAGCACTATCGCACGTTGAAGGATACGGACCTGAAGTCATACTACCCTTTGGTGCTCAGACTATACAATCAATCGGTGTTTGCACCGGTGCCGGAGGCTTTGCAATGCATGAAGCTCGTCGGTTAAACTTAGATCTGTTTATTTCAGGAGAACCGAAACATCAGCAGTACCATGAAGCAAAAGAGATCGGACAGTCGGCTCTTTTTATTGGTCACTACGCAAGCGAAACTTTTGGGGTGAAAGCACTCCTGAAATTACTTGAGAGCACTTTTGGGATTCGTACAATTTGGATCTCTGAGCCAACTGGGATTTAAGCCAGCATAATTATAATTTTATTTGATACAGACATAGGTAACGACATTTATGAACACACTCGCCGACCTCTCCATGCAAGATAAACGAGTCCTCCTCCGAGGAGACCTCAACGTACCACTCAATGATGAGGGAGAGATCACTGATGACAATCGTATTCAGCAAATGTTGCCGACGTTACAGTACATCCTTGAAAAAGGTGGTAAGCCTATCGTGATGTCGCACGTTGGACGCCCCGCAGGTTTTGGCGATCCTAAAAACTCAATGCGACCTGTTGCAGCACAGATTGAAAAACTTACCGGTGTAAAAACTATCCTTGCACCTGATTGCATCGGACCTGAAGTAGAAAAACTTGCTGCCAACTTAAAAGCAGGTGAAATTTTGGTTCTTGAAAACCTTCGCTATAACAAAGGAGAAAAAGACAACGATCCACAATTTGCTGCGGCACTTGCCAAGCTTGGTGACGTCTATGTGAATGATGCTTTTGCAACAGCACACCGAGCTGATGCATCCATGCATGCGCTCCCACTTGCTATGAAGCAAAAAGCTATTGGCCTCCTCATGCAAAAAGAGCTCGATAATTATAACCGCGCCATGAGAAATCCTAAGCGACCATTGGCAGTTGTGCTTGGTGGCTCAAAAGTATCATCGAAATTCGAAGCGCTTGTGAATATCTCTGATAAAGCAGATAAGATCATTATCGGTGGCGCAATGGCGAACACATTTCTTGCTGCACAAGGTTTGCAAATGGGACGCTCTCTCGTTGAACCATCATACTATCCCAAAGTCATCGAGCTTGTTGCTGCTATTGCTCGACGTGGCAGCAAACTATATCTGCCGGTTGATTTTATTGTTGCCCCTTCCCTCACAGCGAAAGGACTTGGTCGCACCGTCACATCTCAGGAAGTGCCTGCTGATACAATGGCGCTTGATATCGGACCTGCGACAAGTCTGCTTTATAAAGCTGCGCTCTATGACTGTGAAACGATCGTATGGAATGGTCCAATGGGTGCTTTTGAACAGGAAGATTTTGCTAAGGGTACCACTGATATGGTTGAAACACTTGCCTCAAGCCATGCATTCACTGTTGTTGGTGGCGGCGATACTGATGCTGCAGTGCACCAAATGCAGCTTCAGCATAAGTTTGACTATATCTCTACTGGCGGCGGTGCATTCCTTGAACTGCTTGAGGGCAAGACACTTGTTTCGCTGCAAGCTATGGGGATGTAATTTTTTTTGTGGGGCTGATTTTCTGGTTTACAGTTTTAACGTTAACAGAAAAAAGCTGAATTAATCAACGATATCAGCCACTTACAAGCAGTTTTTTGCTTTCAGCTGACTCCTCCCCCAAAAAAATTACTTTTTTGTACAAAAATGTCTCAAGTTGTACAAAATTGTGCACGATAGCTTACCTCATGAGAGAGAAAGGTAGCCCTAATATGGTTACTTTGAAGGGCTCAAAGAAAGAAATTACTATACTTATCGGGGAGTTATACATGGAAGCACAAGATTTCAATACTACATCAGTACAGGCATTCATCGCTGAGCAGGTTGAAAAAACCAAGGCGCATTTTGAACAAAACGGAGCGCGCCGTGAGAAGATCGAAAACCTTAAAGCGATGATTCGAGCCAACATCTATGACGTCTCATCTGAAAAGATTGCAGAGCGACTCGTTGAAGTTCTTTCACGTAACGTACGTATTAAAGTGCTCTAATCTGCAAGAGGCGCAGGTTCTTTATGATAGATTCAACAAAGAGATAACCGCCTGGTTCACTCTGACGTTGAATCTATCTACGAATGAGAAAGCGATCCTGCCAATGGAGCAAATACACACTCCACTTTAGCGCCAGTGTCAATCATATCAAGATAAGTTCGCAGGCCACGAAATACTAGATTACGATCCTGAGACTTGATCTTGTTATCAAAAAAACCAGCAACGATTTCAAAACGCTTCGGTTGAGGACAAACATCAAAAAGCGCGACAAGCTCCTTACCACGATGAAATCCAACCACGATATGGTGTGATGCAGCTAAAGTCTCTGGGCATTCATGTTGCTGATGGCGTTTTACAAGCTCTGTGATGATTCGAGCTCGCGCACTTGCTCGCTCTTGTGAAGAAGAAAAAATTACTGTGGTCAGCCCTAGTGAAGCAATTGATACGCCTTCATCAGAATCAAGCACATATCTCTTCAAGACTGCGAGCCAATCTTGAATTTGGCGATCGCTATAACCATGCAAGGATTCCTGCAATCTTTTCGCAGCACGATGCTCTACCTCATCAACTGCTCTCTGTCCAGCAGGTGTAATCGAAATACAGAGCGCACGTTTATCGTGCGTATTAGAAACTGCAGATATAAGACCTCTCTTGATAAGATCTTTAATAACCACAGTGATTGCACTGTTGGTGATACAGATCTGCTCAGAGAGCACCCGAGCCGACAGTGACAGCGGCGTGTTTGCAAGACGAGATAACACTTGAAACTGCGTTGAATTAAAATTGCTCTCAAAAACACGTTTACCAAGCAATCGAAAACAACGAGTAATCCGTCGCTGATGGAGAGAATATTCAAGCTCTCCAGGACGAAGCGGAGGAGTTGGATGACCGAATCCATCTGCAATTGCTTTGAAGAGCTGCACAAGTTTTTTCTTATCTGAGGCTTTCAGTAGTCGGCCAATCGATTCGAATGACTCACGGCTTACTGTGTCCGAAAGCATGATTACTTTAATACCTTTAGGCGTCAAAGAGAGAGACAGCGCCCGTGCATCTGAAGAAGAGACTTTTTTTTGTATGAAGCCACGCTCAACCAATCGATTCATAAGACGAGACATATGGCTTTGGGGTAAGAAAAAAAACTTTTCAAACTCACGGAGCGTTACATGTGGTTGTGCTTGGATCTCTTTCAGCAAATGGGCTTCAGCGAGAGAGAGCTGTGATTGAGGCTCAACATCGACATACCGGTTACGTTGCTGTAGCCGTTTAAAAAGCCGATGCATTTGAATAAAAATTTCTTTTGCTTTTACTGATTCACGTGCAGGTCTCATACTTGGTGGCTATTCTAGCAGAAAAAAACTAGACCGCTACGTCCTCATTAAGCAAACAGTCGTTATAGTTAATGAGGAAGCTGTTTTATTAAGTCAAGATACCATTCTAAATACTGCTCAAATGGTAAGACCTCTCCATGAAAAAGTTCCTGCCACTTGTCCTCGCCTTTTACAGCCTGATAAAAATATGTAGAAACATTGCCCTTTTGTATACAAACGATATCCTGTTTATCTGTTGAGTGTCTCCTTGGGTATACTTGGCAATGCTCATGCCACTTGTGTTCTTCTAAAAATGCTTTAGCCCTTTCAACAGCTTCGTGCATCGATCGAATAGCTGATACATTTTGTCGATCTTCTGCGCCAAGCTTGGCTGGATCTCCTAGGACAGTATTAAGCCGCGACCCGCTCCAAATAAAAACGTCGTACTCTGAAAGGACTTCTTTAGGAACAGGTGGCGGTACGTCTCTATGAACAAGACGCAGTGTGGAACCACGCACAGTATTAAATTCTTCATCGGTTTCCTGCCAACCACGCTTTTTGTGAGGACCCATAGCAAGGTTCGCACCAAAATTTTCGTTTTGGATTCGAACACCACCAAACGCATGTTGGATTGACAACCAGTGTGCACTTTCATCTGAAGCATCTAAAAGCATATGATACGGATCAAGGCCTCTTGCTTTCATATCCCCTTGCCAGTCTCTATCGATAGCTACAATAAATGTATACTTGGACTTGGAAGGGTCTATATTATTCTTTTTGCACCACGCAAGGCTTTTTGCAGAACCTCCCACAGAAGGAAGTTTCTGTTCTGGATCTTGAGTCAAACCGATATCAGTAAAATCAATTTGAATTGCTCGGGGCAATCCCCTATCAAAGAGGACATATAAAATCGCACTATCTTTTTTCAAATACCCTTCAATCTCATCAGGGGTCACCATCCATTCCAGGCCAAGCTGATCTTGCTTAGAGGAAGTATTAATACACCACTTTGAAAAAATCGAAGCGAGTGAATCACGGAGCAATGGTGTAAGCTTATTGAGTTGATATTCAGCAACAAAGACATCTTGTTGCTGAGGCGAGACCAATTCTAAAATTTTTTGGTATCCATTTTGCGAAAACGTCTGCCAGCTTCCAAACATCTTACTTGATTCTTCGCCAGTGAACCACTTTACGCCAGAGAACTCACAATGATAAAGCTGATGTAATGTATCATCGAGGAGGCAATACATTGGATGAGATTTTGGGTCACATGTCTTTTCTTGTATATCCTTATCATTTTGATCGCTATAAGAAGGCAGGAGCGATGTTTGGGCTAACGAAATCCACCCTTTCAAAGCGGCGCCAACCGTATTACAAAGCAGATCTTTTTGTGTATCTGAGAGCAAGGAATCATTGATAACTTCGTCGGCAGCAACCCGAGCTTGCATAAGCTGGCCCAATAACATACGTAACATCCGGTTCGTTGCAATCTGGGATCGTTCTATATCAAACCGATTAGGTAGTGCCACCTCTTCAAATTGAGAGGGAATAGCTTTTGATTGGAATGACAAATTATTCATACAAGGTTTATGCTCTTTTTAGGTTATGGCTTAGTTCTGGCAATAGCGACTTAAAAAAATCATTAATAAAATTAAGCACTAACATCATATACGTGCTGCGATAAGTATTTTTAGAACAGAGTTCATTAAACTGGATGATCGAAAGCATAGAGCTTTGGGCACGCTTAATCAAAACATTTTTTAAGTATTATATTATATTTATAAAATATGAATATATAAATTTGCTCACCAAGGCTATGCGCTGCATACATATTCAGGCAATCGGCCCCCTTTGGGATGCATTATTTTAGATGTAAACCTTTGAATATATTCATGTTTTTTAAAAGCACCCTGGTCTCACAATGCTCCATATCCTTTGATAAGGAAGCAGTAAAAGGTTTATGTCGCCAGGCCATAAAAACGATCTCGCCAAACATACTCGAAATGCATTCATCGCAATGCTTGCAGTGAATGCACTCTGCGGAGACAGAGTGCGCACTCAGAAACATCCTCAAGATTATGAGCGCTTAGCATCTCTTGAGCACAGTATCACAATTAAGGATGGTTCAAGTAAGACGGCATCAAGCCAGATAGAGCAGCAGGTGCGGAACAACCAGGCAACGGTTGAACGGCTGCTGGACCGATTGCCGCATGAACTGCACACCAATTCACCTGAGGACATAAAAAAAATACTTGATGCTTTATATGACACCCAACTCTCATCTCAGTGGTCACAACGCGTCAAAACGATTCTAAGAAACACACTGATAGATAACGACATGAGTCTTGTTTCGAGACTTACTATTGCTTCGTATCTATGTCAGCATCCATCAGAAAAAAACAATATCACGACGTTTCTACTCTCAACTCCTTCAAAGCTTGAACCTCATACAGAACTTTTGAGAATAAGCCTTGCTGCTAAACTCGTTGAAAATGGTATCATTGATGCATCTGCGATAAGAGCTTTTGTACCAAGTATGAAAGCGTGTCTTGTACACTATCGTTTACAGAGTCCTGAATGTGAAGTTGTATATAATCAAGATCTCCTGCACACAATTGGCGTTCTGAAGCAACCAGAACTACAAGCAGAGGTAATTTCTTACCTCCAAAGCTTTAACTTTTCAAATCTATCAAAGCATGAAGATGGGCTTGTTTCACAACTTATCTGCACGTCATACGGCGTAAGCTCCTTGAACTTCTATGATGACTCTATCCGTCAATTTATCTATCAAGGGATATCGCACTGTCTTGAAAAGGGACAATACCAGATTCAAAGCAAATTTGTACTCGGCGATGAATTTCCAGCATTCATCATAAATAAAAGCGAGGCTTTGCTTCCAATACTTTCTGCTCAAGATACTGCCTCCTACATTAATGGCGTTTCAGAACTGCTCTATGCCGTAGGGGCGGAAGCAGGCAATGAGTTTCTCTACAGCACGTATTCAAAACATTTAATGCGAAATCCTGCTCGCATGAATGATCCAGAGGTGCAAGAAACTTTTTTTGAGATTCTTATTGAGCATCAGGATGTGCTTTCTCCCAAGCTAAAAGAGTGCCTTGCTGCCGCGTCTCAAGATCAAAAAATCTTAGCTCATACAGCACATTTTTTTGCTGAATACTTCTACCGTCACGGTCGGCACGACGTGCTCACTTCTTGGATGCAATCAAGTGATGAAGCACGTTGGGAACCTGCTCTCCGACAACTGTCACAATCTGATCAGGGTATAGAGTTCCTTTTGGATTACGCAATGAAAGGATCTGCTGCTCTCAAGCGCGATGCAATACTGTATAGACTTAACCAAGCTCACCTCTCAGAATCATTGCCTAATAACCAAAAAGAAAAAATCGCAAAGCTGTTTACTCTGATAGCTGATCCACACGATTTTCCTCACCTTGCAAAACAAGCAGGCATTACTCTGCCACCCTATACGAAAGCTGAAATTAAGAACTTCTTCAAGAGCACGAGTGAGTTTGATCAAGAGATAGCCTTTGATATTGCTCTCCGACAACAATCCCCAGTACTTTTGCCCGATGCAATCAAGATTGCAGGCCAACTATCGCAAAGCAACAAAGACGTACCGAACTATATTTTAAAATATCTTATTGAAGTTGGTGGTGCATCCCATAGAGCACTTACGAAGTCCATTTTACTCAAGCAAGGGATTCTCTCTCACGCACAGAGAATGCAATCAATCCTTGGGAAAAGATCTACAGAAGCTTACCAAACGTATATAACGCCTTTCCTCTCATCTCCTTTTGACGAAGAGCAAATCGCGGCTGCAATAGCACTGTATCAAGGAGGACAAACGAAAAATCCAGCAGTCATGGAAACGTTCCGTAATCATGTACGATATGCACAAGATATTAATTACGAAGCATGTGAAATACTTATCCAGGAAAAAGATCCAGCACTCCTTATGAGGATACTTGAGGATGGTCGCCTGTCTTCAGCTGCGTTACATGGTATCATTGATCTACTACATACCAATTTCCAAACCCCCTCATTTCGTCATACCTTGCTTGAGAAATTCAAAGCACTTGCAGACCAGGCACCTGATGAACAAAAAAATGCCATGCTCTCTTATCATGCAGCATTAACAAAAGCACATACACTGGGAATCCGACTTCCGTTCCGCTTTACACCAGAACAGCTGCAACACATCCTTACTAATAATGAACGGCTGCTTCGTGGTCTTCCTTTTTCATCATCTCGACCAGTCACTGGACTCGTCATTGCAACCGAGGATTGGAATGGTGCATTTAATACTATTGGCGATGAACTAGAGTTAGTGTTTCGTCATACAGAAGTTTATGCGAGTGATGTATCCAATGATACTCAGGCACTCACGTTTCTGAATCGAGTAGGCATCGACCGTAAAGGTCTTGACCTGATAATTATCGCAGGTCATGGATCTCGAGGGATGCTGAGCTTCTCAGAAAGTGATCCAAGACTTACACAGGTCAATCAATCTTCAAAAACACTCGATATATCAGATAGAGAAAAGATAGCTCGATATTTACAACCTGCAGTAAATCCTGGAAGCACCTGCTTACTCCTATCCTGCTCAGTTGGATCAGAAAAAAGCAGCTCAAAGCAATCACTAGATAAAGGAATAACAAAACAAGGCTTTAGTATAAACCTTGTTGAAGCAACTGCTGCTGGTATGCCTGGAGTCTCTACCTATGGAGCAATTAAACCTATATCCACTGGCGACATTAACTTTATCTATCAACAAGGACGCTTACAAAGTATCGGCCCTCAAAGTATTTTGTATAAAGTCCAGAATCAAAAATAAAGAGCTCTTTTATCCTAAAAGCTCTTGCACCATATCATCTATCATTCGCAAACCGCCTTTCCAAAATTTTGGATCCTCAAGATTAATCTTCATAGGCTTCAATAGTTCGTTAGGGGTTTTGGAGCCACCTGCAGCAAGAAGCTCAAGATACTTTGGAATAAACATATCCTGCTCATCTTTATACTTCGCATACAGCGCAAGGGTTAACAGCTCACCAAATGCATAGGCATACACATAAAATGGTGTATGAATGAAATGCGGTATATAGCTCCACCAAAAGTCATACTCAGGAGTCAATGTCACCGACTGTTGAAACATTGCTTCCTGCCGACGACGCCAATAAGCATTGATTGTATCAGTACAAAGCTCACCATGAGCACGGTAGTGATGATGAATATCTTGCTCAAAACGATACATCGAAACTTGACGGAATACTGTTGCAAAGACACTTTCTAACTTTCCTATGATGAGGTCACGTCGCTCAAGAGGATCAGTTGTTTGCTTCTTTAAGTGCTCAAACAACAACATCTCTGCAAAAACACTGGCAGTTTCAGCAATAGTAAGAGGCGTATCAAAATTAAAGTAGTTCTGACCCGCCATCAAGTATGCGTGAATTGCATGACCAAGCTCATGGGCGAGGGTAAATACTTCACGCACCGTTCCATGATAATTCATAAACACGTAGGGGTGCAGGTCAGGTGTCACAAACGAGCAAAATGCACCGCCTCGCTTGCCTTCTCTATCTGCAAAATCAATCCAGTTCTTATCAAAGAATTCGCGAGCAATGGCGCCGTATGCTGGCGAGAATGCATCAAATGCATCCAAGACAAGACGTTTAGCTTCTGCATAGCTATAGAGCCGTTGCGATTTTGCAACTGGGGCATAGCGATCATAGTCATACAACTTTTTTGCCTTAAGAAGCTTCGCTTTATAGCGATAAAAATGCTGCACTGTTGGGTAAAAGCTTTCGACGGCACGGCACATTGTCTCAACTGTTTTCGCTGATATTTCGTTCGCGAGATGTCGAGAACTTTCAGGAGCATCAAAGTTCCTAAGACGATCCGATATCGCCTTATCCTGCAATAAAACATTCGTTGCATAGGTTAATCGAGAAGCATCATCAATAAGCCCCTTTGATAAACCAGCATGTGCGGCTTTTCTGACTGCAGAGGAAGGACTATAGAGCTTTGAGAGGATCTCAGTCTCTGTAAGCTCGGTTGTCTTTTTGCCCTCAGCATATGAAAACTTTTTACGTGCAAAAAGCTCATCAAAATAACGAACCCACGCGCTATTTCCAGTAAGATCTTTATCAGTAATAATTTTTTCACAATCTTCTGGCAGACGATGTTTCTTAGACTCAAAAAGAATCTGCATGTAGTGTTTAAAGGATGCAAGCTCAGGTGAACGAATCAACTTTTTCAGCGTTGCATCTGGCAATGACAACAGCTGCAGGTCAAAAAAAGTGAGCTCTTTTCGTATCTCGCTGTAGCCTGTTTTGACTCGTTGCACAAAAGCGCCACGATCTGCAGGCGTTGCAGATTCAGCGAACAATAGATTTGCATAGATGATAGGTTTTGCTGCAAGCAGCTCTATCTTTTCAAGTTCGGCAAATATAGAGGCTATCTTTCGAGGCTGCGTGGGCAGTGCTCGTCGGTACTTTTTGGCAAACCGCTTTGCGGACGCAAGCGCCGCAGTGAGATGTTTAAAGATTAGTGGATCTTTTTGCGATGAGTAGAGATCTGATAAATCCCATGATGGTAATTTCTTCATAACCGATGTCCTTTTCAACAAGACACCATGCTAGCAGATAGCCTCAAAAAGAGACACGGTATGAATGAAGACAGTACTTCCTCATTATATAAAGAAATAACCCAGGAACCTGCACTACAGGACAGCTATCACCTGCTGTGCGCACGCATATATCTGAGTAGGGAAAAGACCCAGCAGTACACAGAAAACAGCACTCATCCCAAGCACAGCTCGCTGCATCATCGATACACCAAGCACTGGCGATTCGCTATTCGGGGACATAAAGTACATAGCCACAATAATACGAAGATAGTAGTAGCATGATACTGTAGAGCCGAGCATCGCAATAATCGTTAAACCGATGTAGCCGGCAGAAACCACTGAGCTAAAGATAAAGAATTTCCCAAGCAATCCTGCAAGTCCAGGAGGTAATCCCGCTAGGGTAAACATGAACAAGGACAAGACCAGCGCCAAGACAGGATTTGTCTTAGATAAACCATAAACCGAAGAGATATCAAATGAGAATGAACCATGAGGAGTTTTAAGGGTAGAAAGCACTGCAAAAGAACCCAGTGTCATAGCAGCGTACGAAGCTAGATAAAAGAGCACCCCTGCCCCGCCACCGAAAGCATCTCCTGGCGCAAGGAAAGCAGCAAGCATATAGCCCGCATGAGCAATACTCGAATAAGCAAGCATCCGTTTCATATTGCGTTGACGAAGTGCAAGCAGATTACCCGCAATAATCGTCATCATTGATACTGCCCAAATAAATGGTTCCCAATGAGCCGCATGCGAAGGAAAGATACCCCACAGCACACGGATTAAAGCAAACACTGCACTGGCTTTGATAACCGTTGCCATATAGGCAGTCACTGACGTAGGTGCTCCCTGGTATACATCAGGTGCCCAAAAGTGAAATGGGACTGCGCCGATCTTAAAGAGCATACCCATAAGGATAAACCCAAGACTCAACATAAGAACGCTTGATTGATTGGAAGCAACAGCAACTGCGATATCAGGAATAAAGAGAGTCCCACTAATACCGTAGAGGAGTGCGATACCATAAAGAAGGAATGCAGAGCTAAATGAACCAAGAAGGAAATATTTCAGAGCAGATTCACTCGATTCACGCTTAGAAATTGCAGAACCACAAAGGCAATAGAGAGCCATGGACATAATTTCAAGGCCAAGGAAGAGAGAAATAAGCTCACGCGCATTTGCAAAGAGTATGGCACCTGCAGAGGACATAAGCAGGAGCGCATAAAATTCACCAGGTGACTCAATGGCTTCGTCTTGTGTTCGTTCAGATGAAATGAAGATAACAAGGAGTGTCGCTAACAGGATAAAGAGCGATGAAAAAACAAAGAGTGCATCAGAAAAGATAATACCTTTGAAGCTTGTAAGTTTAGTTCCATAAAAACCAGCGTGATAAAGGATCGTTGTAGCAGCAATCGCTGTTATCAGAGCCGCTACATTGGCACGCCTCCAACTGCTCTTTACCGATACTTCGATAATGAGCATGAGAATGCCTCCAAGTCCAAGGATCCAGAAAGGAAGAGTACGAATTATATCATCGAGCATGACTGACACCTTAAGATCAAAAATTTAAACAGGTTGCTTTGCTTCTCCATGTCCAGCGGTATCAATAGCAAGCTTGCCAGACTCTAAAAGAGAACGACGAGCATCGACCATATCAACATATGAAGCGATAGATTTTTCCATAGGCTTGAGGAACAGGTTCGGGAATATGCCCATAACGAACACAAGAATGAAAAGCGGCATAAATGTTGCGAGTTCTCTGCCATTCACATCGGTCAAATCACCATTCTTTGCTTCATCAAGCTCACCAAAGACACAGGCTTTATAAACAGTGAGCATATAGACAGCGCCAAGAATCACACCACCGATAGCGATACAAACATGAACAGGAAGGGTATCAAATGAACCAAGCAGGATAAGGAACTCACCGACAAAACCATTGGTAAGTGGCAATGCAATAGAGCTCAACGTAAACACAAGGAAAAGGAATGCGAACAGAGGTACCTTCGAGGCAAGGCCACCGTAGTCAGCGATAAGGCGCGTGTGTTTGCGGTCATAGAGCACACCAACCAATAAGAAGAGCGCCGGTGTCGAGATACCATGGTTAAGCATCTGATAGATAGCTCCAGAAACAGAGGTTGTCGTAAACGCAACAAATCCAAGAACGCAGTACCCAAGGTGCGAAACAGAAGAGTACGCAATAAGTTTTTTAATATCTTTTTGCGCCCACGCTACAAGAGCACCATAGATAATACCAATCACTGCAAGCGTTGCGAGTAATGGAGTGAATTCTTCTGCGGCTCGAGGAAAGAGAGGATACGCAAAACGTATCAAGCCATAGAGCCCCATCTTCAACAATACGCCAGCAAGTACAACCGAACCACCTGTTGGAGCTTCAACGTGCGCATCAGGAAGCCACGTATGCACAGGAAAAATCGGCACCTTAATACCAAAAGCAAGTGCAAACGCAGCAAAACACCACAGCTCTTCTGTAAGGGTAAGGTTGGTATGATGCACAAGGGTGAATAGATCATAGGTAACAAAGCCGTACTGCTTATAGTGTGACCAGATGACATAGAAGATTGCCACAAGCATCAGTAAGCTTCCAACTACAGTGTAGAGGACGAACTTCAGGGTCGCATATATCTTTCTCTTCCCGCCCCAAATACCAATGATAAAATACATTGGAGCAAGCATGAGCTCCCAGAACACATAGAAAAGGAACACATCAAGGGCAAGCAATGTGCCAAGCATTGCAGTCTCAAGGACAAGCATATGAGCAAGATAGCCTCGTACTTTTGTTTCAACTGAATAGCTGGCAAGTACAATCAGTGGCATGAGGAAAGTCGTTAATAGAACAAGCCAAAGGCTAATACCATCAAGACCAAGTGAGTATTCGATACCAAAAGCAGGAATCCATCTAAGCTGCTCTGTGAATTGTACTGATGAGTTAGGTGCAAAACCTACAAGCAAGAGTAAGCTGAGAGCAAAAGTAATTAACGTTACACCAAACGAAAAAAAGCGAGCTCTGTTTGCTGGCTCTTCTGTATCGAGCGGGTTCTTAAAGGTTGGCACAAGATACAAAAGCAACGCGCCAAGAGCTGGAAGCCAGATGATAGTTGAAAGAAGAGGAAAAGATCCCACCATAGTAAATCTCTAGTAAATCAGATAAACAGCAGTTAAAACGATAGTGCCGACGAAGATAAAGAGTGCATAGTGCCGAATCTGGCCAGACTGAGTTGTACGGAGCACTTCACCCCCTACTTCCATCATGGCACCAGAAGTGTTGACAGCACCGTCAATCATTCCTTGGTCAAAGAAGGTAAAAAATATCGCAGCGATTCGCTCAAGTGGTCGAACAATAAAAAACCCGTAAAGCTCATCAAGGTAAAACTTATGCTGCGAAAGCTTCGTGAGCGGGAACGCAAGCGTTCCGATAATTCGAGGCAGCGCAGGCACCACCAGGTACAAGATAAGTCCAAGTACAACACCAACAATACCAGTCCAGCTTCCAATGAGTGACTGCATAAAAGGCTCATGGTGATCATGAATATGGTGACCAAGTACAGGGGCTAGGTACTCTTGCAGTGGGAGGTATCCACCAACAGTCGCCAAACCTGCTAATACGATAAGTGGAAGCGTCATACGCAGTGGTGATTCGTGAGGATGAGCATGTCCACGATAAGAACCAAAGAAGGTCATCGCAACTGAACGGGCCATGTAAAATGCAGTCATGAATGCTGTAACCTTAGCAACCAATAGTAACAGTGGTATGTACTCGGCAATATGCACGTTTTGGAAATCTGCGAGTGCCTGCAAAATAGCGTGTTTTGAGAAATATCCTGAAAGCGGCGCAATACCAGCAATAGCAATCGTTGAAATAAGATAAGTTATAAAAGTAATTGGCATCTTTTTCCAAAGACCGCCCATCTGGCGCATATCTTGTTCATGGTGGCATCCATGAATAACTGAACCAGCACCAAGGAAGAGGCACGCTTTGAAAAACGCATGCGTTACGACATGGAACAGTGCTATCCAATACATTCCAGCACCTGCTGCCATAAACATAAAACCAAGCTGCGATACAGTAGAGTATGCAAGTACTTTTTTAATATCGTTCTGAGTTATAGCAGTAAAGGCAGCAACAAACGCTGTCAGCGTTGCGACGACAACAATAATAGCCTGCACAAAAGGCGCTGCATCAAAGAGAGTATGCATGCGTGCCATCATGTACACTCCTGCAGTCACCATCGTCGCTGCGTGGATAAGGGCAGATACTGGTGTTGGACCAGCCATTGCATCAGGAAGCCACACGAACAGTGGAAGCTGCGCACTCTTACCAGTAGCACCAACAAAGAAACCAAGTGCTGCAAGCATAAGCACTGCCTGCAAGGCAGGATTCGTTGCTATCGCACGCGGAATTGCCTCATTGAGCGCTGCAAAATCGATTGTGCCGAAATGATAGAACAGCAGAAACGTTCCAAGCAGCACACCAGCATCGCCGATTCTGTTGACGACAAATGCTTTACGCCCTGCAGATGCATAGGAGCTATTCTTGAACCAGAATCCAATGAGCAAATAACTGCACAGACCAACCCCTTCCCAACCGACAAACATCACGAGGATATTTGACCCTAGAACAAGCAAAAGCATCGAGAATAAGAACAGATTGAGGTATGAAAAAAAGCGATGCACTGATTCATCCTCTTCCATGTAGCTGGTTGAGTAGAGGTGAATAAGGGAGCCGATACCAGTAATCACCAAACACATCACTGCGGTGAGTCGATCAAAGGTAAATGAGAAGCTCGCGTTGAATGTGTCAACGGATATCCAAGAAAAAAGATTTTGTACGTATGCGCTTTGTTCAGGAAGAGCTTTGAAAAGGCTCACCGTGACTGCAAACGATGCAGCTGCTGCAAGTGTTGCAATGATGCCTGCAAGTGCTTTTCGCTGCTTGCCAATTATAAAGGCAAGGAGCGAACCAAGGAGCGGGAAAAGTGGGATTAAGTAAAGATGACTAATCTCAACTTGAGTCAGTATCGTAGCTGCTGTATGGGATGATTCATGTACCATAAAAACCTTTTATGCTCGAAGCTCCGAAGCATCAGCCGTCTCGATTGACTTTGATGCCCTAAAGACAGAGATGATAATAGCAAGGCCAACTGCAGCTTCTGCGGCCGCAACAACCATGACAAAAAACACTGCGATTTGCCCTGATAGGTCAGCCCAATTTCGAGCAAATGCAACGAAGGACAAATTAACTGCATTAAGCATAAGCTCAATACACATAAAAACTACAATTGCATTCCGTCGGACAAGTACACCAAGAGCACCAAGGCCGAACAGAATGGCAGAGAGTGTTAAGACAAGTTGAGTTGAAATCATCGGAATTTCCTTTTTGCAAGCATAACTGCCCCGGCAACTGCTGCCATGATCAAGACTGATGCAGCTTCAAAGGGGAATATATAGTTTGTGTAGAGCTCTTTCCCAAGCGTTTGCATAGAGCCATTAAAGTTTGGATTAAAGGCTGGGAACTGGGCAAAAGCGTTGTACATAATAGGGACACCAAAGTACATAAACAGCCCTCCTGCCACAAAGCAGCTCAATACAAAGAGTCTTGTCGTCTTTCGGGGTCCTTCTTCCTTAATGTTGAGCAGCATAAGAACGAACACAACAAGCACCATAACGGCACCTGCATAGACAATTATCTGTACCGTGGCTAAAAAGTGAGCATCAAGCAGTGCAAACATCGCAGCAATACCCATCATGTTTGTGATGAGCGAAAGCGCACTGTGAAGCGGGTTGTGAAAAAAGAGTACTCCAAGAGCACTCACCAAAAGAATGACACTAAGAATCGCAAACGCTACCATGATTTATTTACTAAGCTCCCATGCTGCAGCAATAACAAGATTTACCATACTGAGAGGAAGCAAGAACTTCCAACCAAGATTCATCAACTGATCATAACGGAAGCGCGGCAAGGTCCACCGAATGACAATCTGCAAAACGCAGAAGAAAAGAACTTTCGCCATCAAGACACCATGTCCAATGAGAGCAACCCACCACACACCTGCTGGAAGATGTACGAATGGAATATGCCATCCGCCAAAAAACAACAGCACCATGACAAAAGAAAACAGTGCGATCTCTGCAAACTCACCAAGCCAGAAGATCAGGAACTTCATACCTGAGTATTCAGTAAAATACCCAGCAACAAGCTCTGACTCACTTTCAGGAAGGTCGAATGGAGCGCGTTTTGTCTCGGCCATACCAGCAATGAAAAAAGCAATCATCGCGATAAGACCAGTACCAATATTTCGAAACACTCCCCACTGCAGGATACTTCCCTCTTGAAGCTCAACGATCTTAAAGAGGTCAGGTGTGCCATAGAAAATAATAATGGTAACAACTGAGATCCCCATCGCTAATTCATACGAGATCATCTGTGCAGCAGCACGAAGCGCACCAAGTAGTGAATACTTGTTATTGCCAGTCCAACCTGCAAGCGCGACGCCGTAAACAGCCACAGAACCCATAGCAAGAAAAAAGAGGATACCAACATCGATTGGGGCAAGCTGCGGACGAACAACGGTACCAAGCACAGTAAATTCCGGAGCAAACGGCAGAATTGCGAACGCAACAAACACAGGTAGTACTGCAAGAAACGGAGCAAGTGAATGCATAAAATTTGAAACACCGTCAGGGACAAAGTCCTCTTTAAACAGTGCTTTCACCGCATCATTGAGCAATGTATTGATGATACCAAGCTGCCCAGCAATTTTAATTCCCGTAACGACTGGCAACAAGAGCGCATAGGTTACAGGTGCTCCAAGGGGGCGCAAAAACGATGGAAAGCCGCGAACAATATCAAGATTAAAATCAAAGTAAGCACCAGCGCGGTTAGCTCCGACTCTATCCTGAATCAGCGCAGAACCTTTTCGCTCGACCCATGTACAGAATGAGGCAAGTCCCATGATGATGTTAAAAACAAGAAAGAGCTTGATAGCAAAAATTACAACCTCAATTCCCATGTGCATCACCAATGACTAAGCTATTTTGTTTAATACTCTTGATGGTCATGCCAGCAAGCTTTTGCTCCTCTGCAAGGTACCAAAGTGTCACGTCGCGATCACTTATCCATGCTGGCAGCGCCACGACGAAGACCTTCGCAATTTCAGAGAGTACCTTCCAGGTTGGAACTGTATCCTGAGGTGGTTCAATAACTTTATCGGTATACTGAACACGAAGACCACGATTCACAAGAACTCCAGAGCGTTCCAAAATGCTGCGTGCACCGATAACGACCGAGCAAACTTCAGCAAGCGGATGCGTCGCATCTGTGCCGATAAAAGCAGTCAACGATGCTCTTCCAACAGCTGCAGTCATAAGTACAGAAGCATCACTGGCAAGAATTCCCCTATCACCAAACACAAGGACTTGTTTTGCAGAGCCATCAATCACAGCCGCAAGTGCATCCTCATAATTCTTTTGAAGGTTGCCTTCAACAAGGCCACACATCAGAGCACCCTTAAAATTAGGTGCGTAGTCAGGACTGATTAAGACTTTTTCAACATCAGTCAGTGATCGCTCTTTGTATGCAAGAACGAAATGTGCAGATTTCAACGCAGTATCTTTTAACTTTTTGAGTAATCGATACTCCTCAGTTGTCAGATCAGGCGCAATAAAGACATAGGTCCCCTCGCCTTGCATCCCTTTAAGAGCTTTTGCAGCATCTTGCAGCGACGCAGCCTTACCGTGTACCTGCACACCAGTGATGCGCTTTTTCGGGAGAAATCGCATAAAGCCATAACGCCCTTCATCACAGAGCCACTCTTTGTTCACTTCAGCGTTGTGTCGCGCTTTGACTTGCACAACTTCACCATCACGGGTTGCAACTTTCACATTACATCCAGTTGAACAACCTGGGCAGATTGCATCAGCCTGTTTCGTAAACCAAATACGTGTATTGAAACGCCACTCACGATGCGTCAGCGCTCCAACGGGGCACAGGTCTACGACAGTACCAGAAAGAGGATTTGAAAGGGGGTGTTTTGGATCAACTGCAATAACAGTTTTATCTCCTCGGTTAATGAGTCCAATTTCACTTGTCTTGGTTATCTCATCACAGAAGCGAACACATCGTGAACACATAATGCATCGCTCACCATCAAGCATCACTGTGGGTCCAAGGGGTTGTGCTTTGACTTTATGCTCTTTCTCTTCGAGGAAGCGACTTGGTCGAGCATTATACTCATAGTGATAATCTTGCAGCTTGCAGTGCCCTGCTTGGTCACAGACAGTACAATCAAGCGGATGGTTAATAAGAATAAATTCAAGCGTTGCCGCCTGAGCATCTTTCACTGCTTTACTGGTGTGATGCGTATTTACTTTTAATCCCTCACTTGCAGTAGTGTTACAAGCGATCTCAAGCTTAGGTCGTCCATTGAGTTCAACTTGACACATGCGACAGTTCCCTGCCACTGAAAGATGCGGGTGATAACAGTAATGAGGAATATCAACACCGACTGATGCAGCAGCATCAACAATGTTCATACCCTTTGCAACTTTGTGATCTTCACCGTCGATGGTAATTGTTACTAGCTCAGTCATATCTTAGTGAGCTCCCATGATCTCTTCATAATGCATTAGTTCTCGTTTCTTGTTGATTCCGACGAGTGAGTCTTTGATGAGCCCCTTGAACTCTTCCGGAAATTTTTTGATAAAGCTCATCGCAGGAATTGCGAGTGCTTCACCGAACGGACAAATTGTATGGCCAGCGATCTGTCCACAAACATTATTCACAAGCTCTAAATCACCAGCGAGCCCATTTCCGTGGTGGATACGGGTAAATATTTTCTCAATCCAATGTCCTCCCTCACGGCACGGCGTACACTGTCCACATGATTCATGGCTATAGAAATGCGCGACGTTCATCGCAACTTGAACCATATCAGTGTCTTCATCCATCACGATAAATCCACCAGAGCCAAGCATTGATCCAGCATCTCGAATCGATTCGTAATCCATGGTGACATTTTTAATCTCATCAGCACGAAGCACTGGGACTGACGAACCACCAGGGATAACAGCTTTCAATTTTTTACCACCTCGAATACCACCGCAATCTTCGTAGATAAACTTTTCCATCGGATATCCAAGCTCGATTTCATACACGCCTGGTTTGTTGACGTGGCCAGAGACACTAAAGAGCTTTGTACCAGGAGACTTTTCAGTACCAAGAGCAGTGTAACTTTTGGCGCCATGCTCAAGAATGAAAGGAAGTGCAGCAAGTGTTTCTGTGTTGTTTACAATCGTAGGACATCCATAAAGACCCACGACTGCTGGGAACGGAGGCTTTAATCGAGGCTGACCTTTCACACCCTCAAGTGAGTTAATTAATGCAGTCTCTTCACCACAGATATACGCACCTGCGCCGCGATGAACAACCATATGGTGTGTAAAGCCTGAGCCAAAAATATTTTCGCCCAGATATCCCTTTGCATACGCTTCTTTAACCGCTTCATTAATACGGGTGAATGGATACCCGTACTCTCCGCGGATATACACAGCAGACCAATTACTTTGCAACGCCCACCCTGCCATGATCATACCTTCAATACAAAGGTGCGGATCGCGCTCAAGCAGCACTCTATCTTTAAAAGTACCAGGCTCAGACTCATCAGCGTTGTTGAGTAGGTAGACAGGCTTTCCAGAGTTTTTGGGAACAAAACCCCACTTCGTACCCGTTGAGAATCCTGCACCACCACGACCTCGAAGCCCTGATGCTTTCACCTCTTCTATAACAGCAGCAGGATCCATGCGGAGGACTTTTTTAATCGTTTGGTAGCCACCACGAGATTCGTACCCTGAGATGGTATGTTGATTTGGTTGATGAATGTTCTGAAGAAGAATCTGTTTATGCGTCATACAATTAAATCACCTCTGATTTAGCATAGCCCGCCAACCCTGCTCCGATTTGATCGGTGAGTGTTGAATACCGAAGCTCAGGTTTTTCTTGAGCAATCTTGGTAATGATCTCTTCGAGTTTACGCGGATCGAGCTTTTCAAAGTAGATATCATTAATCTGCACCATTGGCGCCGTACCACATGAACCAAGGCACTCAACTTCTTCATAGCTCCACATGCCATCCGCACTCACTTCGCCAGGCTTTACTCCAAACT
>JBILLA010000123.1:0-7709 GCA_044376365.1 Bdellovibrionota bacterium
TTACCTGGTACAGGGTAACTATTTTTACAATATTCCATGTATTATCAGGAAACTCTTGACCTAATTTGTCCGAACGTACTGCCTGGTTTTCTGGAAGCAGGCGTTGCGAATACAAAAGTTACCCTGTACCAGATAAAGTTTCATAGCTGTATTTTTTCTGATTGAACCTTTAACGGGGCAAGTATCATAGAACCAAGTCGGTTAAATCGATCAACATTATCTGTTGTAAAAAAGAGTGCCTGCGCATCTTCAGGAGACATTATATCCTCTGATGGATACAGCTCACAGAGCTCCGCTGCAAGCGCATCAGCACTGGTGATAAGTTTCGTATCATATCCGACATATGCTTGTATCGCATCTGCCAACATGGGGTAGTGTGTACACGCTAAGATCAGTGCACTTGGTTTTGCTGCTTGTATATGCGCCAAGTAGAGCGCCATCGCTTCATCAACAAGTCTTCCTGAAAATAGCCCCTGCTCGACGATCGGTACAAAGAGTGGGCAAGCAGCACTCACTACCGTACGATTTGGGTCGATACTTTTTATGACGTGGTCATAGGCGCCAGAGGCAATCGTGCCTTCGGTACCAATGACTGCAATGGGACCACCAGCATGGCTGACTGCTGCAACCGCTTCGCGACTTGCAGGCTCAACCATCCCAAAGACAGGAATCGGGAGCGACGTAGAGAGCTTTTCTAGGGCAGCGGTCGATGCCGTATTACAGGCCACCACCAACAGATCAATACCCTGACTCAGCAGAAACTGAGCACATTCAAAAGAGTACCCGATAACCGTCTCAGGGGACTTGGTGCCATACGGAGTGCGCGCAGCGTCTCCGAGGTAGACAAAACGAGCCGCTGGCAGCGCCTTCATGAGGCTTTTCAGAACGGTCAGTCCACCAACTCCACTGTCGAAAACACCTATAACTGGCCGAGACTTCATGAAAACTTTAAAACTCCATTTATATGACACTTGAAAAGCATCAATTTACCGTGCATTATTCCATCTCTTCGAATAAAAAAGGAGAGATTAGGAGACTTAATTTTTGAATACCCCGTTTAAACCCCGCCCCCCTTTCCGTGGACGCCCCCCACGCCATTTTCAACCTGAAGAAGCCCACAAAATCAACGATCGTATCACCGCTCGTGAAGTACGCGTGGTTATTGACGGCGGCGAACAGCTTGGCATCCTTCCTATCCGTGATGCTATAGCCCGTGCTGAGAGCATGAACCTAGACCTCGTCGAAGTAGCTCCTGAAGCTAAACCACCGGTCTGTAAAATCATGGACTACGGTAAGTTTAAGTACCGTGAGCAAAAGAAAGAAGCTGAAGCAAAAAAGAAACGTGCAGAAAACGTACTCAAAGAGCTTCGTATCCGTTATCGCACTGATAAGGGTGACCTTGATACAAAACTCAAGCATGCTCGAGAATTCCTAATAGAAGGCGATAAAGTGAAATTCTCGATGCGTTTTAAAGGTCGTGAAATTATGTACATCGACCTCGGTGTTCAGAAATTTAATGAAATTATTGAGGCGCTTGCGGATTGCTCGGTTGTTGATGAACGTTCTCCAACCAACGGACGTCAGATCCATATCACGCTCGCTCCTGCGAAAGCAGGCGCGAAACCTAAATAATTTGTTACGGTGAATTCAGACTCTCACGAAAAAAAACTCATTCGAACAGCTGCCGATCCGGTAGCAACGGCAACAGCACAGCTGACTGGCAAAGAGCTCTACCGCGCTATCTTTGATGCTGCATACCCTGAGCAATTTGTTCGATCAGTACCACCGCAAAGCCTCTATTTTTCTATTCGTGAACGCGGCCTCGCTTCATCACTCGATCTTATTGGCATCCTTCCTATCACAGCCATGCGTACGATCCTCGACCTTGATCTGTGGCAAAAGGATGCACTCAATGAAGACCAAATCTGGGATTGGTTAGAACTCACCGATGATGAAGACCCTCTGCTTTTTTGTCAGCGCTTCCTTAAAAGTGTTGATTTAAAGCTTATTAGCTTCCTCATCCTGAAGTACGTGCAATCGGTCACCTTCGAGCAACAAGCAGACACACCTCCTGGCGCTGCCTGGTATACGCCTGATAAAGGATATACATGGGTGTTTGTCGCTATCGAAGATAGCCACAAGCACTTCCTCATGACTCGACTGTTAGCGCTGATTTTCGAAACGAGTGCAGAGCTCTTCTATCAACTGTTAGCTATCCCAAGCGTTGCGACACTCTCAACTCTTGAAGAAGAATCATATAACGACAAGATCAAACGGCTCTCTGCCGACGGCGTACCCTCACTCGAGCACGCAATTGAATTAAATTCTGTATGCTTTCCTTACCAAATTCAAGAAATTTTAGCTGCTGCTGAAGTACAACCTGCTATCGAAGACATTGCACCATGCGGACCGTTGGTTGCGCTTAGCCGCTTTGCGTGTGAACCACTCACCTCCGCGTTGCAACAACTCGCTGATAGCGGCGAGCTCACTGCCGAGCTCACCCTTATCCTCAATGCATCGCTAGTCTTCTTTGATATCCCCTTTCACGAATATGAAAACGTCAAACACCACGCAAGTAAGGTACGCGGCGCTATCAACATAGGGCTTCAGCGTGCGCAACTCATTGCACTAGAACGCACTGCTTCAGATATCCTCACAACCGTCGGACTCTCAAAGCTCTACCGCCTTGGCCTTTTTGAAATCTTTGCACTGCGCAAAGCTGCTAAAAAAATCCGTGCCGATGAACTCAAAGCGCTCCAAGAGGATCAACCACTCTTCTCAATTATCGCCCACTGTCGTATGGACTTCCCAGAAGCACCACTCTTCCTTGCTCCAGACGGCACACACACAAAGATGCTCTCTGCTGATGGTGTTGAGCGTCTTTCGGCTGGCAGTAGACCCTTCTTAGAACTTACTGAAGTACAACGTTTACGACAACAGCTTGAAAATTATGCTTAGAAAAATTCTTCTTATCCTTGGTATCATCGGCGTGAGCTATGGCATCTTTGATGGCGTACAAACAAGCTCGGTTATTAAACGAGCATCAAAGATTGATGGCGAAGTAACAGGTTACTCAAGCTTCCAAAAATTAGAGCGCATCCCTGGTGATTGCTCTGCGTACAGAAAATCATGCAGCGTTGATCTTGCTTACTCACTGCCATCAGGAGAAAGAATTACAACATCTATTCCTCAACCTATTTTCTCTCGTCTGAAAGGCAATACGCTCTCGCTCTTAGTTGATCCCAATAATCCGAAAGAACCGCGGATTGCGGCACTCAATCTCTTATTTCGAAATGCAATGGTGAGCTTTTTCCTAGGAGTAGTGTTGCTATTCCTACGGTGGTTACTTGGCATGGAGCTCAAGCGCTAGTTATCCCTCGCCGTGACCGTGCTGCGCTGCATCACTATAATTTCTTGATGCTTGTTCTTGAATAAGATTTCGCACCATTAATGGACTAGGTACATCGTACAATGTTTCCGTAGTACCACCAGTTCCAGTCACAATAAGATCTCCAAAATCAAGCATGCGACCAAGGATGCCCTGATCGAGTCGCACTGCTTCGACTTTTAAAAGCAAAATATCAAGGGAACGGATGCGAATCAGACCAGTCTTACCAAGCACACGCTTTGAAGTCACACCGTATTCAGAGGTCCAATAAAAGATAAGGGTCGCAGTCGCTTTCATAAAAAAGAGACCTGCAACAACCCGAATTGCTGCAATAATCATCGGCGTATCTGGCACAAAGAACATGGCGCTAAGAATAAGTATCGTAATTAAGAACCAGGGAATAAAAACGATCCAGTGCACGTGTGTCTGATAGACTACTTCCTCATCTTCCATTAAGTGCTGATGAACATAACTCATAAACGCCTGCCCCTTCCCTTACTTCTTCTTAGCATCTTTACCTTTCGCATCTGCTGCAGGTGCTGCTTCAGCTTTTTTTACTTCCTGACAGACTGGCTCTGTTGCAGCAGAGCCCAGGCAATTGCCTGATGCCTGCTCACAGTCCTCAATAATTTTTTTCTCAAAAGCTTTGCGCTGAGTAAAACCCATCATCTGAAACGTTGTTGCGTTTTGTAGGTATTTTGTTGCGACACACTTTGTTTGATTTTCGTGAGCGTCTCGGCAGGCCATATCTGCTTTTGCCCGCTGCTCAGTGATTATTGTTTTTAAGCTCGTCTTTGCTTGATCCTCAAGTTCACCAGTGCTTGATGAGAGTGACCAGAAGACTTCTCTGCCATCTTGGTTTCCAGCGCCATCTTTTTTCTCCTCAGAACCGCTAGGTTTCTCAGGAGCAGCTTGCTCACCAGCAGTACCAGGTTTGAGTGGCACTGCTTTTACCGTTGGCTTCCATCTATAGCGCACTTCAGATTCGCACCGAAACTCTGCGGGTACACTTGATGCTACAAGAAAAAAGCTTGAGGCAAAAACAGAGAAAAAATATCCGAACTTCATTGAATAGAACTTTCTCACATCTCGTCTTCCAACGAAACAACAACAAATAATATACAGTAGATGGAAAACCTCATATTAGACCACGACGGATACAATCTTTTTGATACCCCTAATGAAACGGGTAGCCCTGAGCGAAGGCTCATTCTTGCTGTCATAGAACGAGCAATTCTGGACTATGTTGGCAATGAGCAAAAAGAGGCCCAGGATGCCAAACTTTGGATCTTTAGCGACGAATTTGGCGACGAGAACGACCAGTTTAGCTTTGACTGGGCATGCTTCCAGCTCGATTTAGACGCAGCGACCATCCGACGCAAAATTCATAACATGCCAAAACGGGGCACCTCGCGGCTGGCCCCCTGGTATATGAAACAGGAGCAAAGCGCTTAATTAAGGACCGAGAGCGGAGAGCTGATTATGCTGCCCTTCGCTCTGATGAACTCAATGCCACAAAAAGGCGCGTGCTGCGCCTGGCACTGAGCCCTTGGGTGTTTTTAGAACATCGCTAAATACAAAAAGTGGGTGCTGCCCGCGATCCTGATCATCTTTACCTCGACGACGAGCTATCTCTGCAGAGACAATACGCGCGAACTTCATGCGCCGCATCAGACCCATACGGGGAGCTAAGTAGAGGATGGCTCCAAATGGAGCTCCAAGGATAAGCGTTAGACTAAATGAAGAGAGCACCGAGGCTCCCACTGATACAGAATAGAGCCCCCCAATCACTGAGCCCAAGACCCCAAATGCAAGCACTCGAAACGAGTAAAACCAGGGACGCTCTCGGTTGATACTTAACACATCTTCGCTGACTGAGTAATCAAGCAGATCTTCGAGGTATGATTCAAGAACCTCAAGCGGGACTGAGGCGATGCCTTCGCGAAACGAGGCAACGGTGCCGTGGGACTCAGCAAATATAAGCTCTTTACCAATGATGGTGTAATTTTCAATGAGTTGGTTTTTCATCCGCTTCAATACGATTGTACTGCACTTTTCTATCAGGTGTCACTGAACAGTTCTAAAGTCTAGCCAAGAAAAGGCCGTATACCTAACCTACTAATTTCACTTGTGTACAGCACTCTTGAAAGGCTACTCTATCATACAGATTAACGCTTAACCCTGCGCTCACGTTGTGACTAATTCTACTACCCCAGATCAATCAAAAGAGACTAAAACTATAGCTGGGCCTCTAAGCGTCATCCTGCCCTCCGATGCGGCTATTGCTGCAGAAGCCAAACGCCTCATTAGCGACCAAAACCTCAATATTGAAGACCTTAGTATCTGCGTCAGCCAAGACCCAGTCATCGTTATAGAGCTTCTGAAAACATCAAACTTAATGTTTATCTCAGGAAGCCGCCCACCGATTACCTCTGCGAAAGCTGCTATTGTGCGCCTTGGTCAAACACAGACCAAAGAGCTCATTGAAGAAGTCATCGCACGCCCACAATGCACTGATCCTCTCGTACAGCGTTGGGTCGACACGCACCGCTCACGATGCAAACGAGCCTCAATTATCGCGAGAATGCTTGCTGAAGTGATCATTAAAAAATTTAGTGATGAGTGTCAGGTAGCAGGACTGTTAGCTTACATCGGCGAAATGATTGCTGCTGCACATTTTCAAGATGCCTACGTCAAACTTGCTGAAGAACAAACAAGAGCTGCCGTTAATTACCGCCTCTCACAAGATTTTAAATTTGACTGTGAAAAGATCACGCTCAAGTACCTACGCCGTTTCGGTATTCCTGAAATTATTCTTTTTGCACTCGATCGTGAAGCACTCAATCGTCAACCAGAACGTGCAGCGATGAAACCTGTCATCATGGCAGCCGATGAGCTTATCGAAGCATTCGATGCGAATCGTTGGGATAAAGTGGCGCCTGGCAAGCAGCTGCCATCGAAAAGTGCACTGCGACTTTTACAAATATCTGACAGTCAGTACGCCAAGCTCTACGAGCGTGCCTCTGAGTACCTCTTCTCGATGAGGATTATTGAAGAGAATCGTCGCCTCAAAAATCAACAAGCAACGCTTGAGTCACTCGATCAAACATCAACCCCATATGATGCTATCGCTTCATGGTCAACCGATACTGATAGTGAGCTGGACCTCGCCTCATCACTCCAAGCTGAAATTGAAGGGTTGCTCGATAGCTCCATAGGGCAAGACAGTGACTTTTCGTATCAAGAACAAACAAAAGGTACCACGCCTTCAGAAGCCTCACGTAATGAGTTTGCAATTACTCCAGGCCAGCTCGGGGCAAAACCCGCACGCATCGCTTCGCCAGTTAGAAAAAGTGTTGCACCACTGCAACCAATCGCGAATCCTAATTCAGCAAAAACGGTCTCTAAGTTTGCTGCGGCAATAGATGATGCCCAGGATGCCGAAGGACTGCTACGAGACATCTTAAGCATGCTTGTCGGCCAAGGGCTCTTCCATAAATCTGCACTCATCGTTGTGTCTAAGGATAAAACCAAAGCACTCGTCGTCGCTGCTCGCGGCCCCAATATTACGAATGGGCAAACATTAGTTCTTGAGGATGCGCTCAATCCACTTGCAGCTTGCTTCTCTAAGGTACAATCCTTCGGTAGCCGTGAAAGCAAGATCTCACCATTTGGCAGCAGAGCTTTTGCGGTCTCTCCTATTGATGCCCCTCATGAAACTCCTGTCGCTCTCTACGCCGACTGTGGCACCGAAGGCTCTATACCCTTCGAAGCGCGGCGTATTTTTAGAAACGTCGTTGATATCCTCAATGCAAAGCTCCCCTACCTGCCTGGTAGCATTCCTGTTGAAATCTAATCAGTATCAACCTATTCTCTTGGTATGATGATACGCACGACATCCCTTACCCTCAGCACCATAGCGCTTTTCCTTTTCTGCTTCTATAACTCCGCTTCCGTTCACGCCGAGGAATTTATTATTGCAACAGTTGATGTTTCAAGAATTATCAACGAATCAGCCGATGCTAAAAAAGCAAAAACTGAACTTGACGCACAGATGAAAAAATCAAAGGCAATCATCGAAGAAAAGCAAAATGCTCTTCGTCCTTTAGATGAAAAAGTACGCAAAGGTGAAATTAAACCAGGCACCAAAGAAGGTGAAGAAGTAAAAGTAAAAACTCGTGAGCTTGTTGAGCTTATGAGAACCAAAGAAGACGAAATGCAAAAGAGCTTTGCAAAACTTCAAGGCGATATCACACAAAAGGCGATGAAATTGATCAGTGCCTATGCAAAAGAGCACGATATCTCTATGGTCCTCGACAAG
>JBILLA010000124.1:0-7672 GCA_044376365.1 Bdellovibrionota bacterium
CTCAAAAATTCATGTTCTGCCGGCACGGGTTCATATTTTGCCAGTAGTAAAAGCTGGCTATCAAGCATTGGGTAAAGCGGGTCTTGATGTCACAACGTCAGATGGTAACTATGTTTCCGTAAGTGCTTCGGTTGTGTATTCGCTCTTTCAAAATAAAAAAGATAAAGGTGATGGTACGCATGGCGGGCCTGCTGATCTGATTGCGCGGCTTGGGCTGTCTGAAGATTCCTGGAGAAATCAAGTTGTGAGTGTTGCCAGTGATAAGCTGATTCGAAATTTAAGTGGACTGACGGCTTCGCAGTTTTATGATCCTTTCAAGCGTCACGAAAAATTGCTGCAAGCACAGCAAGAAGTACAAGATGATCTCAAAGTGTATGGTATTCAAGTATCACAAATTTTACTTGATCATTATGAATATGTAGATAAGCGCATCGATGAAGCTATCTTTCGCAAGAACATTCAGAATCTTGAAGAAAAGCTCAATGAGCAAAAGAGTAAATTAGCAGAGGCAGGGGCAAAATTAGAGCAAGTTTCTGCTGAAGCAGATGCGCGCATTGAAAGCTTGCGTGTGCAAGGTGCAAACAGAGCGTTGGTGATTCGCTCTGAAGCAGAGCTGTTAGAAAAGCAAAAACAGGCTCAAGGGGATCTTGAGTATGCAAAAGCACAGGCATCAGTTGATAAGCTGAAAGCTTCGGTAATGCAGAATGCTTCTGCTACGAACCTCTATGTTGCAAAAGAGATTGCGCCGCTGGTCTCGTCTATGAAGGGAGGTCTTGTCGAGCAGATGGACCCATACAATCTTGATCAGTGGATGACAAAGCTTGAGGGTAATCGGTAACCAAGTACAGTTTGCATGTGTATGAAAAAGAGTGTCACAGATATGAGTAAGCAATCTTTCATGAAACAGTTTTATCATGCACCAGCCACAGCACTATTATTGCTGTGTGCAGTATGTTTTTCTGGCTGTGATGCTGGATTTCGCCAAATGGGAGCTACTGAGTATGGTGTTATTTTCCGTAACCTTCCCCGTTTTATGGGCGGAGGCATGGCTTCAAAAGTGCATGAGCCTGGTGCGTTAGTCATTATCTATCCCTGGGAAGAGATGTTTCGTATTGATACTTCTGTCAAAGAGATTAGCTGGGGCTTTACTAAGCAGGGCAACTATATCGCTGCCCGTGCCCTTGATGGGAATGAAGTAGCGCTTGGTGTATCGATTCGCTATCAGGTGCGTCCGCAAGAAGAGGGGCTGCGAAAGCTTATCGATGCTGTTGGATACACTGATGCCGATGTCGAACGGCTTGTTCGTGCCTCGGCAACAGCAGCCGTGCGTCTTGCTATGAACGAGCTTCATACCAATGATTTCTTAAAGACTGAAACTCGGTATCGAGCAGTTGATGCAGTGAAAACAGCTTTGAATGCACAGTTGCAACCGCTCAATATCGATGTCAGTTCTATTAACCTTGATGATTTTCGCTTTGAGCGCACATTAGAAGATGGCAAAGTGGATGCAAGCTACCAAGATAAGCTAAACGAAACCCAGCGTATCCGCGAAGAAACTGAGCGCGAAAAAGCCCGGGTTGATACAGTGATCGCCCAAAAGCAGCAGGAACAAAATGACGTGCAAGCCAAGGTCAACCGTGAGGTGGCTGAAGCAGAGGGTTATAAAAAGCAAGCAGAAAGCAGGGGAGAGGCCTACTTTGCTGCTCGAAGTAATGAGGCGCAGAGCATCCTTGCGGTTGGAAAAGCCGCTGCAGAAGGGCTCTCTGAGAAGGTCAGCGCCCTGTCTGGCCCAGGGGGGCGGGCTCTTTTAAAGCTTGAAATAGCAAAAAATCTGATCGCGTCGAACCCTCGTTTCTTTATTGTGGGATCTGGGCAGCAAAGTAACTCCCTCGATGTGAAAAGAACTGATGTCAATGAGCTTTTACAGCAAGCTGGTATCTTTGAAGGATTGCAAACACGATCTACAATAGGTGAAGGACAACCTTTGGCAAGCCCTTCGGTCGCTAAAAAATAGGATTTATTCTCTTAAGTGAAAGGAAATTATGGCACGTAAAAAAATTGCGTTAATTGGAGCTGGACAGATTGGAGGCACACTTGCATTGCTCTCAATGACAAGAAATCTTGGAGACGTGGTCTTGTTTGATGTGGTGCCTGATATGCCGCAAGGAAAAGCACTTGACCTGTCGCACCTTGCGCCAGTGTTCGGTTGCGATACTCGCGTGACTGGTACCAATGAGATGAAAGATATTGCTGGTGCTGATGTGTGCGTGGTGACTTCTGGTATTCCACGTAAGCCAGGCATGAGCCGTGATGACCTTATTAAGACAAACGCTGAAATTATTACAAGTGTTGCGCAAGGCATTAAGCAGTACGCACCAAATGCACTCGTGATCGTTATCACTAACCCGCTTGATATTATGACAGCGCTTATGCAGCGTGTGACTGGCTTCCCGTCGAATCGCGTTGTTGGTATGGCTGGTGTCCTTGATACTGCTCGTTACCAGGCTTTCCTTGCTGCTGAACTGAATGTTTCAGTTTCAAGTGTGAATGCATTTGTCCTTGGTGGTCACGGGGATGACATGGTCCCAGTTCGTTCTTATACCACTGTGGGCGGTATTCCTGTTGAGAAAATGCTTTCTACAGAGAAGCTTGATGCAATTGAAAAACGAGTCCGTGGTGCTGGCGGTGAAGTTGTTGCACTGCTTAAAACGGGGTCTGCGTTCTATAGCCCTGCCGCATCTGCTATCCAGATGGTTGAAGCATACCTTTTTGATCAAAAGAGAATTCTTGCTGCTGCCGCTCATATGACGGGTCAGTACGGATTGAAAGATATTTATATTGGCGTTCCTGTGTTGATGGGAGCTGGTGGTGTTGAGAAAGTCATAGAGATCGAATTGACGGAGAATGAAAAGAAATTGCTCAACGAGTCTGCTGGCAGAATCGTTGATATTATGAAACTTGTGTAGTGAAGGTGTCGTAAAATGTTTTGTAATTTCTACCGTTCAACGGTTGGCAAAAAAGTCGTTATGGCTCTTACAGGGCTTGTAATGATCGGTTTTGTCATTGGACATATGGCTGGAAACCTCAAAGTATTTTTGGGGTTTGATGCAGAGGGAATCTCAGCGCTTGATCACTATGCATTGCATTTGCGTCAGATAGGTGAAGAGTTACTGGGATATGAAAACTTTCTGTGGCTCGCACGCGGCGGGTTGATTGTCGCAGTAATCTTGCACGTCATGTCTGCGCTTTCACTTGCGAAGCGAAATAGTGTGTCTCGGTCCCAAGGATATGCAGTCACGAAGTATAATTCAGCAAGCATAGCATCGTTAACGATGAAAGTTGGTGGCGTTGTGCTGCTTGGTTTTATCATCTTTCATATTTTGCATTTTACAACAGGCACTCTTCATACCCACGGGTTTAAAGAGGGGTTTGTCTATGAAAATGTCTATAACGCTTTTCAGCATGGATGGGTTGTTGCGCTGTATGTCATTGCAATGTCTTCGCTTTGCTTGCATCTGTACCATGGAAGCTGGTCGATGTTCCAAACGCTTGGCATCGACAGTAAGGGATGGAACTGCACGCTTCGCTTAATTGCAAAGAGCATTGCTGTTGTTGTTGCCGTCGGATTTATGGCTGTCCCTGTGAGCTTTTTTGCGGGTCTTATGCCAGCGCCAACGGGTAAGAGTGTGACCTATCCGCATGGACATTAAGTATGTAGAGCACCAATGACATGATAACAGCAGGTTTTTTTAGAAAAAGATTTTTATGAAACTAGATGCAAAAATACCTTCAGGGCCAATCGACAAGAAGTGGGAGAAACATCGCTTCGATATGAAGCTTGTGAATCCTGCCAATAAACGCAAATTTGAAATTATCGTTGTTGGATCTGGGCTTGCTGGTGCAAGTGCTGCGGCAAGTTTTGGTGAGCTTGGCTACGGTGTGCAGTGTTACTGCTTTCAAGATTCGCCACGCCGTGCCCACAGTATTGCTGCGCAGGGTGGAATTAATGCTGCTAAGAACTATCGAAACGATGGTGATAGTGTGTACCGTCTGTTCTATGACACTGTAAAGGGTGGCGACTTCCGTGCTCGCGAAGCAAACGTATATCGTCTTGCAGAGAACTCAGTAAAGATTATTGACCAGTGTGTTGCGCAGGGTGTGCCGTTTGCACGTGAATACGGTGGCTTACTTGATAACCGTTCATTCGGTGGTGCGCAAGTATCACGAACCTTCTATGCGCGTGGACAGACAGGGCAGCAGCTCTTGCTTGGTGCGTACCAGGCCCTTGAACGACAAATAGCTGCGGGTTCAGTCAAGATGTATCCAAAAACCGAGATGCTTGATGTCATCGTGATTGATGGAAAAGCTCGTGGTATTGTTATCCGTGATCTCGTCACTGGCAAAATTGAATCACGTATGGCAGATGCTGTCGTGCTTGCGACGGGTGGATATTCAACTGTGTTTTTCCTTTCAACAAATGCGAAGGGATGTAACGTGACTGCAACATACCGCGCATTTAAAAAGGGTGCTGGTTTTGCAAATCCATGCTTCACGCAGATCCATCCTACCTGTATCCCTGTTGCGGGTGATCATCAGTCGAAGTTGACTTTGATGAGTGAGTCACTGCGTAACGATGGTCGTATCTGGGTTCCTAAGAATAAAGGTGACAAGCGTCCACCATCGTCTATTCCAGAGAGTGACCGTGATTATTATCTTGAGCGAAAGTATCCAAGCTTTGGAAATCTTTCGCCGCGTGACATTGCGTCTCGTAGTGCGAAAGAAGTGTGCGATGCCGGCCTTGGTGTTGGTCCTGGCGGGCAGGGTGTCTATCTTGATTTTGCTGACTCAATTAAGCGATTGGGGCAAAAGACTGTTGAAGCACGGTATGGAAACCTCTTTGATATGTATCAGCAAATTACTGGTGAAAACCCGTATCAGATGCCGATGCGTATCTATCCTGCGCCTCACTATACAATGGGTGGTTTGTGGGTTGATTACAATTTGATGACGACAATACCTGGACTGTTTGCTATTGGAGAAGCCAATTTCTCTGATCACGGTGCAAACCGTCTTGGAGCAAGTGCGTTGATGCAGGGTCTTGCTGATGGATACTTTGTAATTCCATACACCATCGGTGACTATCTTGCCCGTGTTGGAAATCAAAAGGTGAGCGCTGATCATCCTGAATGTAAGAAGGCTGAACAGGAAGTGCACAATAAGCTTAACCAATTCCTATCTATTAAGGGCAAGCGCTCTGTTGACTCTTTCCATCGTGAGCTTGGAAGGCTTATGTGGGATAAGTGCGGCATGGCTCGTAGTAAAGAGGGACTCGAGTATGCACTGAAAAAGATCCCAGAGATTCGTGAAGAGTTCTATGCGAATGTTTCTATCCCAGGTAGTGGTGCAGATTTGAACCAGGAGCTTGAGAAAGCAGGGCGAGTTGCCGATTTTCTTGAGTACGGCGCACTGATGTGTACGGATGCACTGACCAGAGAAGAATCATGTGGTGGTCACTTCCGTGAAGAGCATCAAACTGAAGATGGTGAAGCGAAGCGTGATGATGAAAACTTCTGCTTCTCTAGTGTTTGGGAGTACGGAGGTGCGCCTGAAAAGTTCACGTTGCATAAAGAGCCTCTTGAATTCGAAAATGTAAAACTTGCGACGAGGAGTTATAAATAATGAGCGATAAAAAGACTTTCTCAATTAAGCTCAAAGTGTGGCGTCAGCCAAGTAATGCTGCTTCGGGTGAACTTGTTTCATATGACTTGCATGATGTGAGTCCTGATTCATCATTCCTTGAGATGCTTGATCAACTCAATGAGACATTGATAGCGCAGGGGCAAGAGCCTGTTGCGTTTGAGCATGATTGCCGTGAAGGTATCTGTGGTTCATGCTCGATGATGATTAATGGTGAAGCACACGGCCCCGTTAAAAAAGTTACTGCGTGCCAGCTCCATATGCGTTCATTCCATGAGGGACAAGAAGTTGTCGTTGAGCCATGGCGTGCAGCAGCATTCCCAATTCGGAAAGACCTTGTCGTTAATCGCAGTGCGTTTGATAAAATCATTCAAGCAGGTGGGTATATTTCAGTAAACACTGGTGCTGCTGTTGATGCGAATGCGGTTCCAATTCGTAAAGATGATGCTGATGCTGCTTTCGATTATGCAACTTGTATTGGTTGCGGAGCCTGTGTTGCTGCATGTCCAAATGGATCAGGCATGTTGTTTACTTCTGCAAAGGTATCGCACCTTGGGTTGCTTGCTCAGGGTCAGCCAGAGCGCTATTCACGAGTGCTCAATATGGTAAAAACTCATGATGAGTTGATGTTTGGCTCCTGTACGAATCATGGTGAATGCCAAGAGGCATGTCCAAAGGGGATTAGTATTGCCTCTATTGCTCAATTGAATCGTGATTTCTTGAAAGCTTCTTTGGTTGCATCAAGAGAAAACGGTGATGAGATAAAAGCTCAGTAATATCAGTATCTTAGCGTTGCGATTTGAGGCGCTAAAGATTTTTTTCGCTTGAGCCGATTTTCTCTGCGTGTTAGAGCCTCGTTCCGAAGATCGTTACGATATCATGATTATCGACAGTAATGTCGAACGAAGGATGCGTTTAAAGAACGCTACCCAGCATGCTGCCAAAACGTTTGGAGATGTGCAGCTTTGCTCTGATTTTTATGTCGCCACTGATAGATTAAAGCACTCAAAAGATAGAGTTGTTGTCTTTATGAGTGAGGATTTTGCTGGTGCCTCACTGAATGCATTCATTGATATTGCAAAGACAACCTGTGCTGGACGTGATTCTGCATATATTCTTAATGTTGGCCAGCGTCATGCAAATCCTTCTTCTGTAATCAATGCAGGACTGAAAGCTATCGATGGTATGCTTGTTGAGCCATTCTGTGTTGACTCGTTAATTACAACAACAGAAAGTGCAGCTCGTTTATATTATGAAAGAAAACAGGAACGAGAGCACGGTCTGGTAAAGATGCTTGTGTCTCGGATGCTTGTTGCGATTGATACGATTGCAACGGCAAAAGCTACATGCTCTGCTGCAGGAGAAGCAGTGCGGGACTATAAAGATCTTGGCGCGACGATTCAAAATCTTTCACCAAAGCTCGTATCATTTTTTTATGAAATGCTCATTGAGCAAAGCGCCCTTGCGCAGGTGCCCGCAGACCTCGAAGCATTTATGGTGCGCAAAGCTATGCGTGCTTTGCTGTCCGAGGATAGTGTTGAGCAGACGGTAAGCGAGCATCGTCCAACCCAGCCACAGCCTTCTTCAAGCTATATGGGGCGATTTATTCGCAGGAAATAGCCCTGTTTGCATCTCCTAAGAGCCCATAACGAAACTGTTTGATAAGGGCCAGAAAAATAATATAGTTCAGTGGATGGAGCCAGTAGTACCATTCGTCAAAAATTTATGCTCGCATTGGGCAGACCTTGCACTCACTGCCTTACGGCATCCGCAGATAGTAAACGATAAGCCATTACGATTGCAGAAGCAGTATGAAAGTATCGTTGAGAGGATGTTTGGTGAATTCCAGTCTATTGATTCTGTTGTCTATGGGCTAGAAGAAGCGTGTGACTTAACGGACTCTTATCCTAACGTCCCGCTACCACCAGCCATGATAGAAGCATTGGATATGCTTAAAGCAGATCCACTATTCTGG
>JBILLA010000125.1:0-7632 GCA_044376365.1 Bdellovibrionota bacterium
CGCATAATGAATAATACGGCCTGCAATTTGTGATGGACAAAACTGGTTAGGGCAACGCCACACTGCATCACCCTCGGGACGGACAACAGCAGTAGCACATTCAGGACAATGCTTTGGAAAATGAAATACTTTCTCAGAACCAGTACGCTTCTCTTGGACAACTCCAACAACTGCAGGAATGACATCGCCCTGTCGTCTGACAATCACTGTATCGCCAATACGGATATCTTTGCGCTTAATTTCATCTTCATTGTGGAGCGTTGCTCGACTGACGGTTACACCGCCAACCTGAACAGGATCAAGGTGCGCCACGGGTGTTAATGCACCTGTACGTCCTACCTGAATCTGAATGTCATGGAGCGTCGTATATGCTTCTACTGCAGCAAACTTTGCAGCGATTGCCCAACGCGGAGAACGCTGTCGAAAACCAAGCATATCACGAAGTTCTTTACTATTTACTTTAATGACAAGGCCATCGATTTCAAACGGAAGCGTTTTACGTGCTTCACCAACTTCACGGTACACATCAACTACTGCATCAATACCAGAGACAACCTGCAACACTGGAGAA
Source organism: Bdellovibrionota bacterium (assembly GCA_044376365.1). Classification (GTDB taxonomy): domain Bacteria; phylum Bdellovibrionota_C; class UBA2361; order UBA2361; family JBIKWN01; genus JBIKWN01. Next base: position 572 of record JBILLA010000125.1, read on the forward strand.
ACTTGAAACCCAAGATCAACAAGATCTTCCATAGTCGACATATGCGTTGCGTCATGCATTGCACCAACAACTTCGCCAACACCATAGGCGAAGAATGACAATGGTCGCTTTGCTGTGATTGAGGCATCAAGTTGACGAAGCGACCCAGAAGCAGCATTGCGAGGATTTGCAAAAGCTTCTTCATTTGCTGCTTCACGAGCACGATTAAGTGCAAGAAAATCTTTTGTTAAGAAGAGCACTTCACCTCGAACTTCCAATACTTCAGGAATATGTTTTCCAACGAGTTGTTTTGGAATCGACGGTATTGTTCTAAGGTTTGTTGTAATATCTTCACCCGTTTCACCATCACCGCGGGTAAGCCCCAGAACAAACCGCCCTTTTTCATAGCGCACAGAGACTGCAACGCCATCAAACTTGTGTTCAACAGTATACGCTAATGCGTGCGTTGGTCCGTGCGGTGTTTTTTCAAGGAATCGTTTGAGCTGGTCATCAAATGCTCGAATCTCTTCTTCGTCCATTGCATTGTTCAACGAAAGCATCGGCACACGGTGCGCGACACTGCGAAACTCACGCACAACTGGAGCGCCAACGCGCTTTGTGGGCGAATCAGGCAACACAAAAAGTGGAAATTTTGCTTCAAGCGCTTCAAGCTCACGATAAAGTGCATCGTACTGAGCATCACTCATCGTAGGCTTTGAACGAACATAGTAGTTATCTATCGCTTCATTAAGCAGCGTGACAAGCTCTTGCATGCGTTCAGGATTTGCATCTTTCTGCGCAGTATTTTTACTCATAGACCCTCTGTTGCTGTGCGTCATCAGTAAGAATACTTGTAACAGCTCGATCAAACTTCGCAAGCACAGCATCCCAACTATAGGCTTGCTCAACATAGCGCTTGCCAGCAGCGGCAAAATCTTGACGGAGCGATGCATTGTGCATTAATTCATTCACCACAGCAGCAAACTCGACTTCGTTTGCATAAAACAATCCACCACCACTTTTTTCTACATGGTACCTTGTGACTGCTCCCGTGGCTGAAACAAGCACAGGCACTGACAGCCTCCATGCTTCCATAATCACAATCGAGAATGATTCATTAGTTGATGGCTGCACCAAACAAAGCGAACGAGCAATCACTGCCTGTTTTTCAACCTCTGTCAGATGCGGCAAATCAATAATATCGCTTCGCAGCTTTGCTTTTGGTCGATGGACATCATCAAAGCTGCCCCCACCAAGGATGACAAGAGCAAGATCCTTCTCAATTGCCTGAGCTTCTTTGGCAGCGACAAAATAATCAACGAGCTTATGAAGATTTTTTCCAGTCTCTTTTCGGCCAACATATAAAAGATACTTTGAGACTCCAGCAAGCTGTGGAATGGCAGTTGTTTCATACGACGTATCTGAGAGTGGCTCAAAGCCCATTCCTACCTCTGCACCGCGTACTTCACCAAATAAACTTTCTGCAAGCCATTGCTCAGGTACTGCATTAAATAAGCAGCCACGTATGTGACGAAACATACTAGCTACGACTTTAGTATATGCATAACTTTCATCATGCAGGCAGGGAATAAGAATTGATTTATGTGGATGAATAAGCGATCCCCAGAAAGTCGTACCAAACAGATACGGTGCAAAGAAAAATGCACGATACGTCTGCTCATGACGCTCAATATATTCAAACAGCTCAGTCGAGTATACTGAGTGCTCCATCCAATCAAGCTCTTCCTCAGCAGAAAGCCGCAGCCCCTCACTCAGACGAATCTGCAGTGGAACCCATACATCAGTACTTCGTGGACTTACCGGAAAACGCATGACACGTACACCACGCTCAATGGTTTCTCCTGCAGGAAATGCATTATCCCAAGTGCGGTTATCTTTCGCGCAGGTCGTAAGAATATCGATACTATCACCGCGCATTGCTAGTTTCTCTGCAAGCTCTCTGACAAGCGTTTCTGCTCCACCCGCAATATCTATACCACAGCGAGGTATGACAAAAGCATAGCGACTCATACTGCCCATCCTAATGATCGATAAACGGATGCAAATGGATCGCTTAACACCCCCTCACTTTGAGGGCGTGCTATCTCATCAAAGACTGCTGCACGCGCAGCCACTTGTAACGAACGCCACCATTCCTGCTTGGCTATGAATGATGATTGCGTTTGCTCAAAAAGCTTTACAAATTCAGCGCCAATAGCAGCAGGATTATGATTGTGCTCTACATACTGCTGACCAAGCGCATGTGGAAGCAACGATGGAGTCTGCATGATGGCTTTGATAGTCTCAAATATTCTTGAGGACTCTGTCTCACCTGCTGGGATTGGACAGATAAGATCCTGCGGGAATTGCGTATCATCAATACCCTCTGTCATAAGAACATGCGCACCAGCGGCAAGGCTTGTCTCAATAAACGGACTACAATTACCGTACACACTATGATGAAGGTGCACACAAACAGCAGCACTTGACGCAACCTCTGCCCACTCGTGAAGGTGTGCTATAGGCAGCACTTCAACAAAGTCAGCATAAAATTCCTTAAGACGATCCTTTGCATAAGACCAAAGCGGAGCAGGCACCCCCCAAATTACTTTGACGTTTGGCATCTTTTTTAATGCAGGCAGAACTTTATGCATACGATCCTCAATAAAAGGTGAACCGTATACCGCAACAACTGAAGCCTTAGAGACATCATGCATATCAAATGAAATTGGATATGGAATAACTGCTAGAGGCTTTCGTGAATCTCGGCTATGAGCATCGGCGCACATACGTGTGCTTGCATACACCGCAGCCCAAGAAAGCGCGAACTCTCGCTCAGGAAATGGACCACGACGGGGAAACTCCTGCAAACGATGAGGCCACTGCATCTGCGCGGTCGGCACCCTATCGTTCATAAGGTTTGCAACAAAACTCCATGGACTATTAGTCAACGGATCAGGACCAAGATCAGAAAGATAGAGATCATGGAAGTAGGTTAGCCCTGGATATAAACCGATTGCGGTGCGCAAAAAGTGCGCTTCACTGCCTTCTTCAACTTGATGAAAGAATACATCATAGGAAGCATCGCGATGCATCTGCCCAGCCATGAGGTAATGATGGTGTGGACCAACTGCGCTCTGCTTTTGCACCTGATCAGAGAACAGATCAATCTGCAATCCTTGTTCACGCAGATACGGCACGATAGAGCGCGTTACGTATGCCGATGGACTCCATCGATTTGATTGTTCACGTGCTGTAAACCACGCAACTCTCACTTCGCCTCCTTGCGGGAATCCTCCGTTTGCAATGGCGACAGGAGACCAGCAATCACATCATCCCATCCATGAGCATGCAGTCCCAACGCTTCCAGGGCTTGACGCCCACGTTGCCCAAGTGCTGCAGCAAACGCTTGATCCTCAACAATACGGTTCACAGCTTTTGAAAGGGCGTCTGGTGTTGGTTCACTAATAAGCCCCTGCACATCGTGCTGCACAAACTCAAGTACGCCTCCAGAGTCAGTACATGTTACGACTGGCTTTGAAGATGCAAACGCTTCAAGCGTTACATACCCATAGTCTTCATTGTATGGGCCATAATAAACAGCCAAAGACTCTGCGTAGAGTCGTAAAAGATCTTCATCAGAAACTCGACCAAGGAACTCAATGCGATCAGCAAGATGATGCTTGGCTATTTCATTCTTAAGGTACTCCATGATTGCTGGCTCGTCCGGAGTTCCAACAATCTTAAGCGTCACGAACTGATGTATCATTGGCAACGCTTTAATAATGAGATCGACACGCTTAATAGAACAGATACGACCGACAGAAAGAATGTATGGCTTTGCCTGTGCATGATAGTAGGCACTTCCAAGAGGCAGCGGTGGATAGAGCGTTGTACCGGCAACTTGGTTACAGGTTTGGAGCCTTTCAATCACATTTTTGCTGATACCAGAGACGAATTGAAATTCACGCAGCACTTTATTATCGCCATCAACAAGCATTGAGCGCAGCGCTTCATCGCGGGGATCATCACTAAAATCAGAGTACCGAGTTCCATAAAGGTCATACATAGCGCGGTGCTGATGCACCAACCACAAACTTTTGCGCTTTGCACGTGCATAGTAGCTTGGAAATTTTGTTGCAATAACAAGATCAACTTCCTGACCACTCCACTGGCTAAAATCATAACTACGCCATACTGCACACTGCTCTACGAGTCGCTCCTTCGGAAGCACTTGCAGGGGAATTTCAACAAGATCAACTTGATGACCACGCTGTTTTAACTGTCCCTGCAGCGAGCGAACAAGGGCCTCCTGACCACCACTTGTAAAAGGAACTTTAACGCCAAGAATTAAAATAGATGCCACCAGTCCTCCTTATCGGTATCAGCTATAGCTCTCTGCAATGACACAGTAGTCTTGATAACCATAGAGCAACTCATGAAGACGAGAGAAATTCCGATTAATTCTTAGCAGAACATCTTGCCAAATCGGAGACAGCAGCGTGACATCATCAATCGTCATAATCCCCGCTTCTGCAGGCACTGGGGAAAGGAAACGAGTCTCAATGGTTTTAAGGCCATACAGATTCATCTGGAAAGATAATGTATCAGGATGCAGTGGCCAGACGTGGGTTGGGTCACGGAAATAGTTCGATGAGAGGGCCGCAACAGATCGAGGATTGATAGTTTCAAATATCACTCTGCCGCCAGGAACAAGCTTTTTATGTGCAAGCGTAAAGAGTGATTGTAACTGTGACTGCGTTAAATGCTCAACAACTTGCACAGCAATGATGCCTGCAAGTGAATGATCCTCGCATGAGGCAAGGTGTGCTATACCATCACCGACAAAAGTCTTAATTCCCTTGGCCACACCAGCAGCAACCATGGCAGGGTCTATATCAACGCTGTATGAATCAATACCTGCTGATTGAAATGCAGCTTGTAATTCACCACGGCCACCGCCGATTTCAAGAACTGGTTTTTTTGTGCGCGCAGCACTATCAGCAAAATAAGAAGGATAGATTGCCACTCGACGAGCAATCTCATCTTCACTACCACGAAATCGATTTTCAAGAATAAGGTAGCTCTGGTCATGCTCGAGCGGCAATACAGAGGCATGCTCAAGATCACTCTGCTTGCCTGCACGTGCAACAATAGACTCAAGACCCTTTGTTACTCTATCAACAGTAGCAAGGTCTTCATTTGATCGGTGCAATGACTCACGAATAGTTATGAGCTCACGGCCAAGCGTATCAAGCGCTTGATAGAGCTCACGTTTTGTTTGCTCTCGTTCAGAACGTTGATCATCAGAAGTACGCTCAATGCGCTCAAGAGCATTGGTAATATCAACATCAATTTTTTTGATAAGCTCCCAGAAGTTAGCTGCGTCTCTATGATCGACGTATTTACTAACTGAGTTCAAAAAACGAACAAGGTTCGCTTGAAAATCTTTTTCCTCTTCAAAGTATGGTTTGAGTATTGAATCCCAAATACTTGTCGCAATCTTACGTTTTACTTTAACAATTAATCGACCAAGGATACCAGCACGGTGTGATGAAATTGCATCAACTGAACTGCGAGCTTTGTGCGCATACGCCCAATGTTCATTGAGGTATCGAAGCTCTTCAGAGTAAAGCAGCTCACCTGCTTTCGCTTGCGGTGCAGTATCATGATCAGCTTTATAAGGATTGAATGCAGGCTGGCGATCTTTATGCTGCTCTATATCAGCAGCAATTTTTTCACGGATCCGTTTCATGACCGATGAAACAGCTTCAGGGGATTTAGGTGGCGTAGGCACAGCATTCATATAGACAGGATGAGTTTAAACTTTACGGCGCAACGAATCAAAGATGAAGAGAATCACCCCTGCCCAGATAATAAAGAATGGAACAAGGGTATGCTGGTGCACGGGCTCATGGAAAACGTACAGGGCTATTATAAGCTGGATAGTAGGCCCAAAAAACTGAAAAAACCCAATCACAGACAGCGGCGCATGACGTACCCCATAGCCAAAGAAAAGCAGCGGCAAGCTTGTCACGACCCCTGTACCAACTAAAAGGGGGACTGCTGATGTAATTTGTTGCACGAGATGCGTCTGAGGCTGCATAGCCAGCACGCTAAAACCAACAAATGCAAATGGCGTCAACAGTAATGTCTCAAGAGAGAGCCCAACGATAGTATCAAATGCTAACTTTTTTCTAATCAGACCATAGAGCGCAAAACTTACAGCAAGCACAACTGCAATACTTGGAAAGCGCCCCTCGACAATAATACGAGCAAACACACCTATCGTTGCGAAGGCAAATGCAATCCACTGAAAAGTTGAAAGTCGTTCATGCAAAAAGACGGCAGCAAACACGACAGTAACCAATGGGCAAAGATAATACCCAAGACTTGCTTCGGTGGTCTGGCCAGATGCAACAGCATAAATATAGAGTAACCAGTTGCCGCCGATCAAAGAACCACTCAAAAAAAAGAGCTGCAGTTGACGTCGTTGACGCAACACATCTCTTAAACTGCCAAGTTTTCCCTGGAGCGCTACAATCAGCAGTAAAAAAATCGCAGACCAGATAATTCGGTGCAAAAGAATATGGAAGGGGCTGAACTCAGGCAGGAGCTTCCAATAGAGCGGTAAAATTCCCCACAAAAAGAAAGCAAAAAGCGCAGACAGAATCCCACGATTCACTGTGGGCCTTTCTTACCTTTTTCAGAACACTGATTACAAAGCTCCGCAAGTAGCTGGATTGTTGCAGCATTAAAATCACGCTGCTCACGAATAAAGTCTTTCATAAAGAATCGAATGACTGGGAAAAGGAGCTTTTTCATCTGTACAATCACTGGACCGATCCACTTTCGATGCGAGCTAATATCCCCGACATGAAGATCAACTTCCCATAACTGACAGAGGCGACGGAGCTTTTCTAAAGATACTGCATCGACAGAAAGATCTTTAGGGATAAGATCAAGTGCGCGGTTGCGAATATTATCAACATCTTGTGCCCGTACGATGCCTTCCTGTAAACGGTTATCACAACGATCGTGTATCGCACTGACATACTGAAGTGCATCGGGAAGAGGTATTG
>JBILLA010000126.1:0-7616 GCA_044376365.1 Bdellovibrionota bacterium
CTCTACCACATGCTTTGAACTGATTTTAGACAAGAGGTGAATCTCTCGCATGATAGAATCAGCAGCCAGGCGAGCCTTTGCGGAATTATTCGTGAGAGAATCAATACTGGTAATTTTAAGCGCCAGCGTTCTTCCCTTGGTTTCTCCCCAGGTGCTTAAGACCTTAAAAACCCCACAGGTGTCGCTGGCAGCTATGACAGAGATGAGGCTAAATCGCCCAAAGAGGTGTGTACCAGGCGGAATATGTTCGTAAAAATCCTTATTCACGTTCCCTTATCTGCAAAACGAACCATTTTGCTTCACTCTATCCTTATAGATAATGATGCTTTTTGAGCGATGAAAAATGCGTAGTTTTTCATCCTCTAATCTATTATTTTAAAGTCATTGGTTATGCAGACATATCAAACCTTCCACAGCGACGCCGAAAGTTCGAGCTTTATGTACAAGCTGATGGTTTCGACCATTGTTCCTCGACCAATTGCATGGGTAACGACACAAAATAAGGACCAGACAATTAATTTAGCCCCCTATAGCTTTTTTAACGGCGTGACGAGCAAGCCTCCAGTCTTAATGTTAAGCATTGCTCGAAAACCTGATGGTGCAAAGAAGGATACGCTGCTCAATATTGAAGAGAGGAAAGAATTTGTCGTCAATACCGTACCCAGCGGCTCGTTTGAAGCTATGGTTCATTCAGGAGCCTCGTTTGACTACGGTGAGAGCGAAGTAGATCGCCTGAAACTTCCTTTATGTAATAGTCAGCGTATTGCGACGCCACGTCTTGCTGATTCAAAGGTGCAGTTTGAGTGCGAGCTCTTTCGCATTGTTGATATTGGAGAGGGCAGTGAGGTTAGTGCTTCCGTTGTGTTCGGTAGAATAATCACAATCCATATTGCAGATGGGCTGCTGGATGAAAAGCAGCGGATGCGCTATGACATGCTTGATCCCATTGGGCGTCTGGGGGGTATCTCGTACTGTCGTCTTGGCGAAGAACTGCGCAAGGCTATACCGGATCCTGATGTCGTATCGTAATACTGATGTATGATTGAATTTTCTATCCCCGTTCTTCAGTCCACCTGCTTTAGCTTCCATGAACTTGTCGCCATTCCAATACAGGACTGTGGTGAGAGCCTTGTCGATCTATCGACTGCTTCGTTCACTGGCGAGCAGATCTTTTGTGGTGAAACTCCTCCAAAACTTCTCGACTATATCGCCCATGGTATGTGGACAAGAGAAGGGGTTGCAGCCAAGCTCATTGCAGCACAGCGTATCTTATCAGAGCTCAGTCACGCTGATGGGCAGTCGCTGCATCTTTATGTTGCCTATGCATATCGACATCCAGAGATTCAGCGTCGCTACTTTGCCGATTTTTCACAGCGCATTGCGCTTGAGCACCCTGATTGGTCTGAACTTGCGATTAAAGAATACGCCCATCACTACATGGCGATTCCTGAAGTAGGGGGACATCCTGCTGGTGCTGCACTCGATTTGTTGATTGTTGATGAAAAGAAGCGAGCTATTGATATGGGTTCAGCTATTGGAGATCTGACCAACCTTGAGCTTGTGCCCCCGGTGTCATCACACCTAACTCACAAACAGCAGCAGCATCGCTTACTGCTTCGACATGTTATGACATCAGCGGGCTTTGCACCGTATGATTTTGAATGGTGGCATTTCTCATACGGTGATCGTGAGTGGGCCTGTTTTTATAATGAACCAGAAGCGCAATACGGCGAAGTAGATTTTCAGGTGCGCTAATCAAGGCTGGTATTAAATAATCTGCTGACTACTATCAAAGCTTGCATCTTTGACGAGTCGCTTTTCAAAGTCATCCCATGCAAGATAGAACGAACCACGCTTTGCGATAAGCTCTTCAAATGTTCCAACTTCTTCAATCACACCGTGGCGCACATAGATAATTTTATCGAACAGTGGGACCAGTGCTAAACGGTGGCATGCGCTGATAATTGTGCGATTACGAAACTCTTTTAACAGATCGACAAAAATATCTTTCTCAGTTTGAGGATCGAGTGATGATGTTGGCTCATCAAGTAAGAGGATGTCACGACTTTCAACTTTCAAAAGGCCTCTGCAAAGTGCAAGTCGCTGCTTTTCACCAACAGAGAGGTTTAATCCTTTTTCTGCAAGGTTATTTTCCATGCCGAGCGGAAGCTTTTCGATAACTCGGTCAACACGACAAAGTCCGGTAAATTTCTTGAGCACTTCATCTGAGTACTCATCGCCCATGGTCAGGTTGTAGCGAACTGACTCAGAGAATACTTCTGGTTCTTGCGGGACGAGTAGGCTAATGCGAGCAACATCACCGATGAGGACAGAGTCTTGTTTATCACTCGACACGTGATACTCCTCTGGAATAAGGAGTCCGCCCATAATTTTAAGAAACGTCGATTTTCCACCACCAGAGGGTCCTACGAGGGCGATTTTTTCATTGCGATGAATGTTAAAGCCAACCGAGCGCAGTACGGTTTTGTCTTCTTTGCCATACTTAAAACTGAGTGAATGAATCTGAATTGAGTTCCAGTCCGCTCGAAAGTGAGAGTCTGTCTTTGATTGTTTGAGTGCTTCAGCTTGCGCAATAATAGAGGAAGCATCTTCATATGCAGTTGATGCTTCAACAAGACCACTGTAGTAGCCAGTAAACGAACCGATAGCTTGATAGATACGGTCAAGGTAGTTTAAGAGTACGTAGAGTGCTTGCACATCAAAGGCACCAGCACTCATAGCACGATGATGCTGGAAGTAAATATAGAGCGAGCTTGTGATTACGATGGCATAGCCAATACCTGTTGTACCCCATTTGAGCTCGCTGTACTTTGATATTTTTTGGCTGAGGCGCAGACCATCATCACGATGTTTTTTGAGATAGTCACCAGCTGCTTGTTCAAGGTTGAGCGTTTTAACGGTCACAATATTAGAAAGGTAATCAACGCAGATACGATTGATCTTATCGTAGAACCAGTTGTTGCGTCTGATGCGGCTCACCAGTCGCTTGTTAAAAAAGATCATGAAAAAAATCGTCAAGAACGCCATGACCATGACGTTCACAGCAACCCAGAAATCAAGGTAGAGGATAGCAACACTTGCAAAGACAACTTTGACGGTGCCCTCGATGATCTGCCATATGTAGGTACCGATTGTTTGATCAACAGCACCCGTTGAGCGATGAATCTTACTGATTGATTCACCTGAGTGGTGGCGAACATGCCAGTTGAGAGGAAACACCATGAGTGTATCAAACAGCTTCGTGAGTGTTGCCATGCGCGCCGTATAGGCAACGGTGTTTTGTACGTAACGCCCCACATGGTGGAAGAGTGTATGGAGTAAGCGAAGGCCAGCGTAGGCAGCAAGTCCGTAGAGTGCTTGTTGGTAGGCGGTATCGGTAAAGCCTTCTTTGACCAGTGCTGCAATCGTGTAGCCGATTGCCCACGGCACTAAGAGGTCAATTGAATAGGCAAAGATGAAGAGGCCTATAAAAAGGAACAAACGAAAACGCTCAGTGACCGTTGCGTCCCATGCTGCTCGGCTTAGTTCCTTGAAGGACTTGCCAGTAGAGCTTTCATCTGCAGTTGCCATATTTGTTTAATACTTGATACCTACTTAGACGGAAACGCTTCAAAAAATTCACCGAGTGTTGCAAAACTCGCTTCCGTTTTCGTTGCTAGGGTCTTTATGCGAACCACCTCAGTGTCGATATTTTTGAAGAACACAAAGGGTATCCCTTTTTTATCTGCATACTCTATCTGCTTGCCGAGCTTCGGAGCAGCCGGATAGATCTCGACAGCATAATTCCTGGTTCGAAGTGTACTCGCAATTGCTTGAAGTTCAACCCGTTGCCCCTCATCAAAGACTGTTATGAGGATATCGGTTGGGGATGGCCGACCTTTAGCTATGAGACCTTTATCGAGTATAAGCCCCATTAATCGCGAAAGCCCTACAGAGCCCCCAACCCCAGGAAGCTTCTGGTTCGTGAACTGTCCTGCGAGGTCATCGTATCGGCCCCCAGATGAGACAGTGCCAAACTCTGGGTAAGCGGGGAGGGATACTTCAAAAATAGTCCCAGTATAGTAATCAAGGCCTCGAGCAAGGCTTAAGTCAAACTGCACGCTGTCTTGAGGTAAGAGCGAAAAGAGTGTTTCAAGCTCTGTTCTTCCTTCAATAAAGAGAGGATCGGAGCAATTGAATTGGTTGAGCGCTTGAGCAACTTCATTAGGGGCTACACGAACCTTTGTATAAGAGATAATGGTATCGATTGCATCAGAGTGATTCGGTAAGAGCGCACTGAGCTCTTTACGAATACCGTCTTCGCCGATCTTATCGAGTTTGTCGACAATGCGAATAGTTTCTCGTTGTTGTTCGGGTGAGAGTGAAAGCGATTGATACAGTCCAAGCAGCACTTTACGGTTATTGATTCGGATGCGGTAAGCGCCGATGTCAATGGTCGCAAAGACAAGGTGAATGGCATTAATAATCTCTGCATCCGCTGCCAACGGAAGCGTATCGCGTGCGACGATGTCGATATCAAATTGGTAGAACTCACGGAAACGACCTTTCTGAGGGCGTTCTCCACGCCATACTTTTTGAAGCTGGTACCGTTTAAAAGGGAATACAAGGTTATTAAGGTGCTGGGCAGTGTAGCGAGCAAACGGTACGGTCAGATCGAAGTGCAGCGCAAGCTCCTCGGTGTCAGTCTCTTGGGGATCTTTGAGGGCGCGGCGGAGCAGGTAGATCTCTTTATCTATAACGCCTTTTGAAGATAGGGTGCTCTTTAGCTCAACGGCGGGAGTTTCAATAGGGCAGAACCCGAAGCTCTCATAGACCCGCTTAATCTGGGCAATAATGCGGTCTTCGAGGAGCTTCTCCTCAGGAAGCCACTCAGGAAAGCCAGAAATGTTCTTGATTTTGCTCATAAAGGGCCCAGAAAAAGAGGTTTCATTATTTTAAAAAAAATTATGAATTAAATCGAGAAATTATGATATATTTGCCCATTATGAAATCAATAGTCCCTTTCTCGAAACGGCTTTTGTGGTCGCAGATCAAAGAAATGTATGCCAATGAGTGGGTTGAGCTCTCGGATATTGATTGGCCAGCAGAAGCTATCTTTCCTCGACGAGCTATCGTGAAGCACCATGCTGAAGATCGTAGTGAGCTCATGAAGGTGAGTACAAGAATTCGTCAGGGGCGTGGTGATACGGTGATACTCTATGTTGGTAACACAGAGTCTTCTGTCGCCCTCTCTTATACTGGTATTGCTGCATAAGCGACGAGAAGGATCTTAATTCTTTGCTAAACGTAACCCCTGTCCTCAATCTGTATGCCTCTTACCGAGGCTCTTTTTTTTCGCGAATGGATCCTGCAATCACGCAGGCCAAGGTGCTCGATCGTTTACTGCGACGTGCGCAGGGTACAAAGTTCGGAAGAGATCATAGTTTTAACAAGATTCGAAATGTTGAGACTTACCAAAGTGCAGTTCCGCTTCGTACCTATGAATCTTTTTGGAATGAATATTGGAAAGCAGCCTACCCTGTGCTTACAGATGTGACATGGCCAGGTACGGTGCCGTACTTTGCGCTCTCATCGGGAACAACATCTGGTACCACGAAGTATATCCCGGTGACCAATGAGATGATTCGTTCGAACACAAAAGCAGGGCTTGATATGCTTTCGTTTCATGCACTTCGAACCCCGTCGAGCGCACTTTTTGGCGGCATGAATTTTATGCTTGGTGGTAGTACCGAGCTGCAAGAAGTTTCGCAGGGCATCTTTGCAGGAGATCTGAGTGGCATTGCCGTTAAGACCCTACCTTGGTACATCGAGAAGCGTTACTTCCCACCAAAAGAATTGGCGTTGCTTAAGAATTGGGAAGAGAAAATTGAAAAACTTGCTCGTGCTTCGCTGCAAACTGACATTCGCATGATTAGTGGCGTTCCAAGTTGGTTACTTATCTTTTTTGAGAAGCTCTTTGCAATCACAGGAAAACAGAAACTTAGTGAAGTCTATCCTAACCTTGAGCTATTGGTGCATGGTGGTGTGAACTTTACACCGTATCGCCAAACGTTTCTTGATCTTATGGGCAGTAATGCAATTGACCTTCGTGAAGTGTATCCCGCAAGTGAAGGCTTTATTGCGAGCGCTGATCGTAGCTTTGGTGAAGGGCTTCGCCTAAATACTGACCATGATATCTTCTTTGAATTTGTTCCTGTCGAGGAGCTTGCAAGTGAACGCCCAACTCGTCATTGGGTGCGGACTATTGAGCCTGGTATTAACTATGCCATTGTTCTGACAACATGCGCTGGCGTATGGAGCTATGTCTTAGGTGATACCGTAAAGTTTGTCGATGTAAAAACACCTCGCTTGCTTGTGACGGGGCGTACGTCGTATGCACTCTCTGCTTTTGGAGAGCATCTTATTGCGGAAGAAGTCGAGAAGGCGCTTGCCGTTGCGTGCGAGCAGTCATCGGTCTCACTCAATGAGTATTCCGTAGGAGCTCTCTATCCTGAAAAAGCTGGCGATTTAGGAGGACACCTCTACGTGGTAGAGCTTTCAAAAGGATCGCTTGCTACTGAAGCAGCGCAGCAGCAATTTCTTGATGTTCTCGATAAAGAGCTTTGCCGCCTGAATGAAGATTATGATGCGCATCGTGCACAAGGTTTTGGGCTACACCCACCTAAGCTTTGCCTCGTTCCTGCAGGAACCTTTGTGTCATGGATGAAATCTCGCGGAAAATTCGGTGGCCAACATAAAGTACCGCGCCTCATTAGCGATCGAGATCTGTTTTCATCGCTGCGTGAATTTGTTACGAAGAATATACACGCTGCGTAATATCATAAAGTCAATCTAGGTGACTGCAAGATCACTGCGGCATAGTGCGTAAGCAACTTTTTAATTAGTTTCATCGATATCTTGAAGTCTGTTTTTTATCGCAGAGTAGCGCAGGGGTTACGCAGAGGATTAGATGGAAATCAATAAAATTAGTGGAGCTGTTATTAATGCAGGAATGTATGTCCACTCGAAACTTGGCCCTGGTCTTTTGGAAGATCCGGATTGTATCTCGAAAATAGTTCATAAGTTACCCTGCGATACCCAGCGCCCTCTGCGGTAAAAAATAACCATAATTTGCTGCGGTCAGTTTCATAAACGACCTGGCAACACAGCGAAGCTTTGATTCCTCATAAAATATAGAGCTAGAAAACGCATGCAAGATACTGCCATAATAAGAGGAGTAGATCTGCACAAGGTTTTTAGAGGAGATAATATGGATAGTGCGATTCTTCCAGGCTACATGCCAGGCTTTGGTAATGATTTTGAAACTGAGGCGCTTCCTGGTGCACTACCGAAAGGACAAAATTCACCACAACAGTGTGCGTACGGACTCTATGCAGAGCAGCTATCGGGCTCACCATTCACAGCGCCGCGTGGTACCAACGAACGTTCATGGCTATATCGCATTCAGCCTTCAGTCTGTCACTCAGGTGCATTCAAGCACTCAACCAATCCACTTTGGAAGACAGCGCCGTGCACTGATGCGGCTGCTGATATGCCGATTGCGCAGCTTCGTTGGTCTCCGATGCAAGCACCACAAGAAGCAACAACGTTTCTCT
>JBILLA010000127.1:0-7568 GCA_044376365.1 Bdellovibrionota bacterium
CTCGTCCTGCGATGAGTGGATAGAATTCAATAATTCCTTCTGCATCTTTGGCTTCGACGATCGTGTAGCGAATCAGCGTCGCTTGATGACCATGAGGGGTAAGAATCTCTTTTTTTATTGTCCATCCACCTGCGCGATAGATAAATTCTGGAAAGAGATCTCGTTTAAATGATTCAAGATATAAGAACCCTTCAGGCGCTATCGTATCTGGAAATTGATTACTGCCTAGTGCATAGCGTGTGCCATTGAGAAGCAATGTTTCATCTAGTTTTGAGAGTAAGACTGTTCTTGTATGGGGGAACTGCGATCCATCAACTAAGAGCCCATGATAGCTTCGTGTGAGAATACCGCTTACTGAGAGACTTGCCCATCCGCCGACGCCATTTGTTTCTAGCCATTCAGTCTCTAACATAATGTTGCTATGGTACTTTGTTAATCCTTACGTGGTTGTAGCAGTTTTGCGACAAGCCCAGTCCATCCAGTTTGGTGAGATGCGCCGATACCTCTGCCGTTATCTCCATGAAAGTATTCAAAGAAAAGGACATTATCTTTGAAGTGTGGATCCTGTTGCAGTTTTGCTGCATCGCCAAAGACAGGACGCAGCCCGTTATCGTTTTTCAGAAATAGCTTGGTGAGTCGTTCAGAAATATCGTGTGCGATCTCAGAGAGTGTTAATAACGTACCGCTGCCGACTGGGTGTTCAACTTTGAATGTAGCGCCGTAGTAGTGGTGGAATTTTTGTAGCGATTCAATCAAGAGGTAGTTGGTCGGAAACCAAATAGGACCACGCCAGTTAGAGTTGCCGCCGAAGAGCTTTGTATCAGATTCTCCTGGTTGATATGAAACAGTAAAAGTTTCATCTTCGATTTTAAGTGTATAGGGATTATCTTTGTGGAATCGTGAGAGTGCGCGAATACCGTAGTCAGAAAGGAACTCGTTGCTATCGAGCATGCGTTGAAGGAGTGACCGTACACGCTGTTCGGTCAGCAACGATAAAAGGCGACGCTCGCCTTTACCTGGCTCTACCCAACTTGAAACAAGTTCAGAGAGGTGTGGACGGTATTTGAGGAACCATTCAAGACGTTCTTTGAATTTTGGAAGTCGTTCAAGTGTTTCAGGGTCCAGTGTCTCAACAGCAAAAAGAGGAATGAGTCCCACCAAGGATCGCACACGAAGAGTTTTTACTTTGCCATTTGGGAACTTGAGGACATCGTAGTAGAACTCATCTTCGTCATCCCAGAGTCGAATACCACTGCCACCCATGTTGACCATGGCCTCCGCAATATAGAGGAAGTGTTCAAAGAATTTACTTGCAAGCTCTTGGTATGCAGGTTTTTCCAAAGAAAGCTCAAGGGCAATCGTCATCATGTTGAGGCAGTACATTGCCATCCATGCAGTCGCATCTGACTGTAGTAGTGTGCCGCCCATTGGGAGTTCTGCGCTTCGGTCAAAAACTCCAATGTTATCGAGTCCTAGAAAGCCACCCTCGAATAAATTATTGCCGCTTTTGTCCTTCTGATTCACCCACCAGGTAAAGTTCATCAGGAGCTTTAAGAAGACTTGTTCCAGGAAATCAAGATCCGCAATGCCGTTGGAATTTTTTTTATCAATTTTATACACCCGCCACGTCGCCCATGCATGGACGGGTGGATTCACGTCGCCTAAGGCCCATTCGTATGCTGGTAATTGACCATTTGGATGCATATACCAGTCTTTGGTGAGCAGCAGGAGTTGCTCTTTGGCGAATTGGGGATCAATCATTGCGAAGGGAATGCAATGAAACGCAAGATCCCAAGCCGCAAACCACGGGTACTCCCATTTGTCGGGCATAGAGATAATGTCTGCATTGCGAACATGTTGCCACTGCTTGTTCCGTGATTCGAGTCTGCTCTGAGGAGGTTCTGGCTGTGAGGGATCTCCGTTCAGCCACTGATGAACATCATAGTAGTAGAACTGCTTGCTCCAGAGTATGCCAGCAAACGCTTGTCGCTGTACCAGACGTGCATCAGGGTCCGTCATTTCATGTTGGATTTCAGTGTAAAATTCATCACAATCTTTTACGCGATCGGTAAATGTTTGATTGAAATCGCTGCTCTCTTGAAGCGTAGCTTTTGTGGTAAGGCGAAGCTCTACAGTATATGTTTCGCCAGGTTGTACCTGTGTACGATATACGAGCGCTGCTTTGGTGCCAGCAGGCATGACATTGACTGCATCTTGATGCTTGTTAATCAGATACTCGTTGATACCATCTTTATAGGTACCCAATGCGTGCTTAACACCAAAGAGCTTTTTAATATTGCTCTCGTTCTCACAAAATAAAAGCTCCGGGTTGCCGTCATAGTGCAAGTAGTATGGCTCTAATCTAGCATGGGTACAGTGTAATGTGCGTTGTCCGTGGTACTGAATATTTGGTTTTTGTCTTGAGCGATCCCATGCCCAGGTATTACGAAACCAAAGCTGTGGAATAATATGGAGTGGTGCAACGTCAGGTCCACGATTGATAGCAGTAATTTTTATAAGAATATCATCAGGTGCGCCTTTAGCATACTCAATGACTAGATCGAAATAACGATCATCTTCGAAGACTCCAGTGTCAAGAAGCTCGTATTCATTATCTGATTTTGTTCGAGACCTGTTTTCATCGATAAGCTGTTGGTAGGGGAACTCACGCTGAGGATACTTATAGAGCATCTTCATATAGGAGTGTGTTGGAGAGCTATCGAGGTATGCGTAGTATTCTTTGACATCCTCACCGTGAATACCTTCGTTGCCGCCAAGACCAAAAAAGCGCTCTTTTAAGATCGGATCTTTTTCATTCCAGAGTGCAACTGAAAAACAGAGTCGTTGCTTACTATCGCTGATACCAGCAATACCATCTTCGCCCCAACGGTACGCTTTGCTGCGAGCATCTTCGTGCGTTACATAATTCCATGCAGAACCATCAGCACTGTAGTCTTCACGGACCGTGCCCCACTGACGCTCAGAGAGGTATGGACCCCAGTATTTCCATGCAGGGTTTAACAGTCGCGTTTTTTCTGGGTTCATAATGCTAGAGCAGTTTTACATCATTGTTTGCAATGTGGGCAGCACCTAAAAGGGCAGCTGTATCATCGAGAATTACAGAGAGGGACGTTCCTTGAGACAACGTCGAAAGACGACCTTTGGCAAGATAAGATTCAATAAGCGCTCCCTCTTTGAGTTTTGGAAGTATCATTTGGCGGAATGCCGCCACCAAGGTACATACCTCCTGTCGTCAGCAGCGTTAAAACAATATCTCCTGCTGCAGCGCCAAGCAGAGATAGGAAGAGGTTGAGTGTGTGAGTGGTCACAGGAAACTCATCTGCAAGGCCACTTTGCGTAATAGTTGCATGACGATCTTGGCTCTGAGCGAGACGCTCGGCAAGTACGGCAGGGAGGGTAGCTCTGTTGGTATCAATTAAAAAGTCAAAGATGTTGCCAATGCCAGGTCCGCAGAGCACACGTTCTAAAGAGACTCGTTTAAATTTTCTTTGAAGGTACTCAAAGAGAGCAGACTGCTCTTCGTTATGTGCACTGAAGTCGCAGTGTCCACCTTCAGAGGCAAGGGGAATGTAGTGGGTGCCATCAAAGAGTAAGAAGGCTTGACCAAGACCGGTGCCAGGAGCAAGTAGCCCAAAGGTGCGTGGCATATCAGCCGAGAGAGCATCTGTTTGAGCTCCTTTGTGAAGCTGTTCAAGAGCATGCTGTGGAAGGAAGGGGATAGCAGATACCGTCGCTTGCAAGTCGTTGACAAGGTATACGGTTGGAATGTTGCATGCGTGAGCTATTTTGGCCGCATCAAGGAGCCAGGGAAGGTTGGTTGTTTGTGCTTTGCCGTCAATGACTGGACCAGGAACACCAAAGCAGGCAGATGTTATCTGATAGCGATTGCTTTGCAGATAGCTCTGAATCATTTCGATGAGCGTTCTTCCACTTGAACTTTTTTCTTCATAAAGATCTTGGCGAAGGAGTGATCTATCTTGTTGTTTGAATATACCAAATCGAACTTTGGTACCTCCGATGTCGCCAGCTAGTATCATATGAACCTTTGTGGTGCCTCTTTTTGCGCGCTTACGCATTTTGCAAAACTGTTTGGATTGCAACAAGCCTCATTGAGCATCGACAGACTACGCAAAAATATTAATCACTATTCATAACGATATTTTCCTCATTCTACATTGCCAAATTGAGGGGTCATTTCTACAATAACGATGTGAAAATTTTGATGCTTGGGTGGGAGTTTCCTCCAAAAATTAGTGGAGGTTTAGGCACGGCATGTGAAGGTCTGACTCGTGGCCTTTCGAGCAATAATGTTGATGTTTCACTTTTTTTGCCCCGTCTTTACGGTGATGAGCAAGCATGCGGAGTTAGGCTTATCGCTGCTTTTTCTCAAGAGGATAATCAAGCTATCGTCGATTCTTTTGCTTCGCCTCCTCTTCACAACGAGACGCATCCTCCCGCAGTTCAGTCAGAAAATTTTGTAAGTGGATATGCCCGTGCTGATGCTACGCAACGCTATGAAGATAAGCTTGAGATACTAAAAGTACATCGAGACGAATCTACCCAAATCGCTTCGCAGCAGGTCAGTCGCAGTGAAATACTCTCGAAAGCATATCAGCAGCACCTGAACGGGGCAGCTCTTTTAGAAGGTGCTCCGTATGGTGAAAATATCTTTCAAGTTGTTGAGCAGTTTGCGGCAGCGGCTCTTTATCGTTTGCACGATACCGATGTCGATGTGATTCATGCCCATGATTGGATGACATTTCCTGCAGCAGTTGCGCTCAAGCAGCTCACAGGTAAGCCCTTGATTGTCCATGTCCATAGCTTGGAGTTTGATAGGAGTGGTTCGAGCGTGAATCCTGACATTGATGCGATTGAGCGTTTTGGGCTTGAGCATGCTGATAAGGTCGTTGCGGTCAGTCACTATACAAGCTCTGTCATACAAGCTGAGCATGGCATTGATCCCGATCGTATTGCTGTGATTCACAACGGCATCTATCCACGAGAAGTGGTCTCTCAAAACCGTCTTGAGTTGGGTTGGACCAGTAAAGTTGTTCTATTTTTGGGACGTGTAACGTTTCAGAAAGGTCCTGATTACCTCGTTGAGGCAGCTGCCAAGGTCCTGCAACATGTGCCTGATGCCACATTTGTGATTGCTGGCACTGGGGACATGCTCAATCAGCTCAAAGCCCGTGTAGGTGAGCTTGGTATTGAGAAGAACTTCTATTTTCCTGGATTTCTGTCTGGAAAACAGCTCGAACAGGTATTTTCTACCGCTGAGGTCTATGTGATGCCCTCGGTATCTGAACCATTTGGTATTTCGGCCCTTGAGGCTATCTCTTTTGATACCCCTGTTGTCATTTCAAAACAATCAGGTGTCTCAGAAGTGTTACATCATGCATTAAAAGTTGATTTTTGGGACATCGATCAGCTCGCAGATCTCATCATAAGTGCTCTGGAATATCCGGAATTGAGGGCTGACCTTGTCTCGATGGCTCGTGAAGAGGTCAAGCGTCTCCATTGGGACGCCTCAGCCAAACGAACGGTAGAAATCTATCAAGAAATATTAGGAATACAATAAGGAATTTTTATGCCATCGGTCTGTTTTTATTTTCAAGTGCATCAACCATACCGACTTGCATCGCACTCAGTGGTTACGATGAATGACACTACTACCTTCTTTGATGATGAGAAGAATGGCGCAGTGATGAAGAAAGTTGCTGAGAAATGCTACCTTCCAACCAATGCAAAGATACTTTCTCTTATTAAGAAGTATAAGGGACGTTTCCGTGTGAGTTATGCAATTACTGGCGTTGCCATTGAACAGATGCAGCGATATTCACCTGAGACCCTCAAAAGCTTTCAAGAGCTTGCAAAGACTGGATGCGTTGAGTTTATTGGTGAAACCTACTACCACTCATTGTCAGCTGTCTATGATCAAGAAGAGTTTCGATTCCAAGTGAAGAAACATTCAGATCTGATGGAGTCACTCTTTGGGCAACGACCACAGATTTTTAGAAATACCGAGCTTATCTACTCAAATGAGATTGGGCATATGGCTAACGACCTTGGGTTTAAGGGGGTCATTGCCGAGGGTGCCGATGATATTCTTGCATGGCGATCTCCTAACTATGTCTACGAAGTGCCTCGTCGCTTTGAAGGAGAGCAGACGCCAAAGCTTCTTCTTAAAAATTACCGTCTTTCTGATGATATTGCATTTCGTTTCTCTAATCAGGGTTGGGAAAGCTATCCTTTGACAGCAGATACCTTTGCTTCATGGGTACATACGGTGAGCGGTGCAGGCGAGACAGTCAATCTGTTCATGGACTATGAAACGTTTGGTGAGCATCAGTGGGCCTCTACTGGTATCTTTGATTTCCTTGAACACCTTCCAGAAAAGATTTTTGCTCATCCTGATTGGGATTTCTTAACACCTTCTGAAGTGATTCAACGTTATAACGCTGTCGCGGAACTTCCATTCCATCGTTTGACCTCATGGGCTGATGAGGATAGAGACCTGACTGCATGGCAGGGGAATAATATGCAACAGGTATCGCTCTTACGAGCTTTTAATCTTGCAAGTTATGTCAGAGATCTTGAAAGCCCAGAGGCACTTGATACGTGGAGAAAGCTCCTTACTTCTGATCACTATTACTATATGTGTACAAAGTGGTTTGCTGATGGTGATGTTCATGCGTACTTTAGCCCTTATGATAGCCCATACGAGGCATTTATTAATTTCATGAATGCATATAAGAAGTTTGTTACGCAGTACAGCATCGGACAAAACGTATCAGATGCGCTACAGCAGCCCATCTTGCAGTCATCGTCGCCTGAGCTGGCAGCTTTTCTAGCTTCCTCCTAGCCCTAGCGAATACAAAGAAGAAAGCCCTTCAGCGGACAGAGGATCCACTGAAGGGCTTTTTTTTATGCCTGTTCCATATGTCCTACGGGCACAGTGGTTGCTTGTAGATCTGTCTAGATAGATGCAGGGGGCAGAACTACAGTCCTTCTGTCATAGATTCAGATAATCAAATGAGGGTTTATGGAAGACATGAAAGAGAAAAGCAGTTATGAGCAAGAAGCGATATGTGATACTGCCCGATACTTTCATGAAGCTATGAAAAAACGAAGAGACGATATCAGTATCATAAGCCTGAGGAAGCTGATGAAAGCGCTTCGCATGCAGAGCTATCGTGCTGGAAATGAGTCAACAGTGCTGTTGGGTAAGCAGATAGATGCTCTGTTATCTGCAGTAGAGCAGTGTTCTAAAATATATCCTGGAACAGTTTCTCGTATTGAATACGAGCTGCTTACTCAGGCCAGTGAAGTGTTGCTGCAGCTTGCACATGGTTCAACGCTCGTACCGCGAGAGCTGGTGAATGATTTAAAAAGCTGCACTGCTGTTAGAAATCATGAATTTGACTATTACACGACGCATCAATGGTCGCTCTCAAGCCCATTTGGATACCAATGTAATTTTCTTCCTCGATATTCATAGGAGAAACTATGGCAAAAAAGACATGGATCTTAGTCGCTCATAAAACAGG
>JBILLA010000128.1:0-7561 GCA_044376365.1 Bdellovibrionota bacterium
ATGATTTTGCCGCTTCGATCGCATCGAGGATAACCATGGTTGTTTCGTAAGCATATGAAGCGTACGCTTCAGGCTCTGCTTTAAACTTTTCTTTATATTTATTGTAAAAGAGAGCTCCTTTGCCAGTTAGTTTGTCAGCGGGTAGACCACCAAACGTCACATAGACATTGCCCTCAGCGTTTTCTTTTCCTGCAGCATCAATGAATGCTTGTTCATAGCATCCGTCAGGCGCCATAAACTTTGCTTTGACACCAACCATTTTAAGATCTTTTACAATCTGACCACCATTGGTTTGCGTGAGGCCTCCAAAGTATACAAGGTCAGGATTTGTAGCTTTAATCTTTGTAGCCAACGAGCGATAGTTTGATGCTTTTGGATCGATGCCTTCATTGCCAAGAACCGTCATGCCGATTTCTTGAGCAGTCTTATCAAAAATAGATGCGATACCTTTTCCATAGAGCTCTTTATCGTGAAGGATATAGACCCGTGTTGCACCCAGGCTTTTTGCCCAGCGAGCACCAACGGAACCTTGCAAGTCATCAGCAGGAACAAGGCGGAAAAAACTTGGAACACCTGATGGCTGATAGATCTGTGGTTCATTTGCTTCACCAAGACCAGGCTTGGTTAATCCAGGCCATGTCGAGAACCCAAGCTGTGATATCGAAACTGCGTTGTACTTTGGTAGTGAGATCTTCGTTGCTCCAGAGTTATAACCAATCGCAGCAATCACTGAGGAATCTTTGATAGCTTTATCAGCATTTGCCGATTCAATTGCTGGGTCCCAGTTGCCACGCTCAGGTGATGCGTTATCCCAGTCTTCATAGGCGATATCGAATCCACCAGCTTTGCCACCACGCTCTTCGATCGCCATGCGTATTGCATTCACCATCGTTGTTGTTTGCGTGTTCGCACTGCCAGTGCGTGGCAGCGATGATATGATTTTTAATGTTTCGGCTTGGGTAGCTGATGCGCCAATCAGGGCGCAAAGTGTTGATGCAAGCACAGTTCTAAAAAGAGTTGGAACAGGGTATAGTTTCATAGCAGCTCAGTATAGGAAACTATACCATTCAGTTCCACTATGAATTTAGTTCTCTTTTATCCTCATGAAGTGCAATCGGACGGTTCTATCCAGTTGACGGGAGCACGCGCGCAAGCGGTACTTGACCAGCACGATATCCGTGCCGTTGGCGTGACGCTCAAAGCAGGGGTAAGAGATGGTCGTTTGGGGCGGGCTCAGGTCACCGCACTTGCTGATGCATCGAGCGAGGCTTTTAGTGTTTCATTCGCGCTAACTTTGTCTTCAGAGCCCCCAGCACGTTCACCCATTGAGGTCGTTGTAGGCTATCCACGCCCACAAACAGTAAAAAAAATTATTCAAGTGGCAGTGAGCTTTGGTATTAAAGCGCTTCATATTGTGCCCTTTGATAAATCAATTAAGTCATACCAATCATCGAAAGTTTGGATGCCTGAAAATCTTGAAGCTGAGCTGTTAGAGTCGCTGCAGCAAGTTTGCGACACGACTGCTCCTGATATCCTTCGTTATCGCTCGCTGTCTGATTTTATAAAATCGTGCAATGACCGGGCATTTGATTTCTGGAAGCATGCTGTTGTCTTTGATGCTCGTGGAGCACGCACTTTGTCGCAGGAGGTACATACGCGCTGCATCGTTTTTGGTCCTGAAGCTGGATTTTCTGAACAAGAGCTTGCGCTGTTTACACAGCATAACGTTCCGCTGTTTGCACTTGGCGATCGGATGCTTCGTTTAGAGCATGCTGTGTGCGCGGGGTTGCAGTCTTTATTGCAAGAAATTGTTAGCTAAAATTATCTGAGCAATCTGTTCACCTGCAAGCATTGCTCCTTCAATAGAGCTGGTTTCAGTGTGATCTCCACCAAGCATAATCGATGATGAAAGTGCTCGTGTACGGTGCCATGGCGTTAATGAGCCAGGAGGCTGTGCAGGTAGTGCATCCGTAACAGTATCTGTATCAAGCAGCTCCCAATGTGCTGTTTCGGTGCCAAAGAGAGTCTCAAGCTCTTGATAAACCGCATCTTGGAGGTTTGTCGATGGAAGCAATGCTTGAGGGTTGATTGTGACAGAGATAAGACTTTGTCCAACAGGAGCATAGTGCGAGCAGACGTTACTGATAGGGCATAGATGCAGAATTGCACCTGTTGGATGTGGATTAAGATAGATCATTTTTTCTTGGTACGGAGGGTGCGGCGCTCGAAAATGCATTGTTGTCGTGCTATGAAATTTTTCGACCAATGGAATTGAACGACGAAGGAGTCTTGTTGCGTTGCGGGCATCCGTAGCAATGACAATTGTATCAGCAGCGAGCGTTTCACCGTTTGCAAGTGTGATGCTATTTTCTGTGATCTCTTGGACTGATGTGTTGAGAAGAATTTTTTCTGCAGGTATTTGTGCACGGAGCGCTTCGCCAATTGCTTGCATACCTTTGAGGGGAAGGCAGGCATTGCCAATCACAAAGTTACGAAAAGTAAAGTTGAAAAACTTTGATGAAGTTGACAGTGATGGATCGAGAAAAACGCCACCAAAGAATGGGCGAAAGAAAGCATTGATGCAGCGATCAGAAAGTCCTAGCTGTTGCAGGTATGCAAGCGTTGTGATCTCTGCTTGAGCGTCGCTTGGTTCTGGTTTTCGTTGAAAGAGCGCTTTGAGAATAAGCTTGCCAATAATTAGTTTATCGCAAAATGAAAAGTCAGCAGCACTCAACGTAGAGAAGAGCAGCTCGGGGTGCTTCAGAGGGTTTCCAATTTTTTGGGGTCCTACCCAAGCGCCCGCATCAAAGCGGTGTAGGTTTAAGGCTTCAAGAGCGATGTACTTTTTGGGGGTTTGATAGGAATCAAAGAAGACTTGAAAGCCTCTATCTATCTGAAATCCATCGATATATTTGGTGTGGACCCTTCCTCCAACCCTATCCGAGGCCTCAATTAATTTGAAATCTAGGTTGCGCTTTTGGAGCTCAACTGCGGCTGTTAGTCCACAGAGGCCGCCTCCAATTATAAGGATTGTTGGGTTCATACGATATTTAAAATAAAAACATTCTCTATGCTAAACAAATATGGTAATGTGGTCGAAAGTAAATAGGATGACTGATATTGTGCCTCATAATCAACTAAAAACATTTGTCGAGCTACTCCTTAATGCATTACTAAAAGGAGATTCACAAGAGGTTGGCAAAATAATGGATGAGTGTCTGGAATCCGGCATCTCTCTGCAATCTCTTTATGTCGATATTCTTGGCGGCGTGCAGTGCTCAATTGGAGAGATGTGGATTGGCGGCACTGTATCAATTGCACAAGAGCATCGCTCAACACAGATTCTGCTCGACCACTTAGCTCGTATTCGTCAAAACATTCGACCACGAAAACCACTTGGTGTGCGCGCTGTCATTGCTGCGTTGCCTGGTGATCATCACTTCCTTGGCGGCAGAATGGTGAGTGATTTGTTGTTACTTGATGGCTGGGAAGTAGACTTCTTAGGTGCTGATACGCCAACCGATGAACTGGTGCGGCACTGCATTGAAGTCAAAGCAGATCTCGTAGGGTTATCACTTACTGATGAGAGCTATATGGTTCAGGCAAGTGAGACCATACGAAAATTAAAGGCAGCAATGCCGAATGTAAAAACTATTATTGGAGGAAGAGGAGTTATGAAAAGTGACGACGTGATGAAAGTTGGTGCTGATGTGATTGCTCGTGATGGTACGCAAGCTGTTGCTGAAGCACGGAAAGCTGTTGGCGTGAATGCTTCTTCTCATGGGCTGTATCAAACGCTTGGCGAGATTGGTTCTCGTATTCACTACTTCCGTAAGAGTCAAAAAATGTCACAAGAGAAACTTGCTGCTGGCTCAGGTTTGGATCGCGCTTACATTAGTTCTGTTGAAAATGGTAAGCAGAATGTTACCATTGGTGCACTGCTAAAGCTGTGCGATGCACTTGGGGTTGACCTTGCTGACCTCATTCATGGCCCACTTGAAAGCAATAATTAAAATCTGTTACCACAAGGGGTGACCATGGCGCACGTTTCTGTGTTTTACGAAGTTGCGATTGCAGCATCGCTGATGATGCTAGTTGGCTGGATAATTGCATTGATTCGAGGGCGCGCAGAGATCGTTGATGTGCTTTGGAGTTTCGGCACGGGCGCTGCTGGAGTGTGGTGTGCATACCGTTTGGATGGAGATGAGAACCGACGACTCCTTCTTGCTGCGCTTACAGGGTTTTGGGGGATGCGTCTTGGATTGCACCTTGTGCGAGACAGGCTCCTGGCACCACATGAAGATGGCCGCTATCAAGATCTAAGAGCCTCATGGGGTAGTGCAACGAATAAAAATCTTTTTATTTTTTTTCAACTTCAAGCATTCCTTATTCCGTTTTTGGGTACTGCTGCTTTCGCAGTTGCTACCAATACAAGGCCGATAGTATGGTATGATTTTCTTTCGATAGTGATTGCGTTGGTTGCACTGACAGGTGAGGCGATTGCAGACCGTCAGCTTGCAGCATTTAAAAAGAGCGCCCGCCCTGGCGATATCTGTGAAGTAGGTCTTTGGCGCTGGAGCCGTCATCCAAACTACTTCTTTGAATGGATGTATTGGATGAGCTTTCCTATTCTTGCGTGGGGCAGTAGTTATTTTTTACTCGTTCTTATCAGTCCAAGCCTTATCTATTACCTGATTAACTATGTCACTGGTATTCCGCCCACAGAAGCGCGTATGTTAGAGCGTCGCGGAGAGCCTTTTCGTGCATATCAACAGCGCGTCAGTGCTTTTTGGCCTCGCCCCTCATAAAAGGCGTGCAGTTATTGTTTTTCTCTTAAAAGAATATGGGTATAGTAGGGCATGCTTGAAGCCATCGTTGAATCCAACCTCGTTCCGGATTTTTTAATTCGTAAAACCATCCATAAATTTTGTAAAGAGCGACTTGATCAGCAGCTTGCTCTTGTCGGACAGCAAGGCTATGACGAGAAACGAGCATTTGTGCGATCGTTGACATCAAGTCCGATAGCAATTGTGCCAGAAAAAGCCAATGAGCAGCACTACGAAGTGCCGGCTGCTTTTTATGATCTGTGTCTTGGTAAGCGAAAAAAATACAGCTCTTGCTATTATGATGAGTCAGTCCATTCATTGGATGAAGCTGAAGAGCGTATGCTTGCGCTCTATCTAGCGCGAGGTCAATTCCAGGATGGTCAGAGCATCCTTGAGCTCGGCTGCGGGTGGGGGTCTTTAACGCTCTATCTTGCTGAAAAATTACCGCATGCTTCCATTACAGGTGTTTCCAATTCATGCTCACAGCGAGCATATATTCTTGAGCAAGCAGCGCAGCGCGGTTTATCGAATGTGAATATCATCACGTGTGACATGAATGATTTTACGATTCAGCAACAGTTTGATCGTATTGTTTCCATTGAAATGTTCGAGCATATGCGTAATTGGGATTCGTTGTTTGGGCGAGTTTCAAGCTGGCTCAAAGATGATGGAAAGTTTTTCATGCATATTTTTACCCATCGTACCTTTGCATATCCGTATGAGGATAAAGGGCCATCTGACTGGATGTCTCGTTATTTCTTTAGTGGCGGTATGATGCCTTCTGATGATTTGCCGCTCTATTTTCAAGATCATCTGTTGCTTGATGATCATTGGATGCTGTCTGGAACCCATTATGAAAAAACTGCTCGTGACTGGTTGCGTAATCTTGATGCGCACCAAGCACAGGTTGTTGAGCTCTTTCAGCAGACCTATGGGAAAGGGCAGGGGACGAAGTGGTATGTGCGCTGGCGCCTTTTCTTTATGGCATGCGAAGAGCTCTTTGGCTATGACGAGGGACGCGAATGGGGAGTCTCGCACTATCGCTTTACGAAACGTCGAGCGCAGTAGATCATGACACAACGAGAACGTATCGCAGTCATTGGTAGTGGCGCTGCAGGCATTGTGTCTGCATTCCTTTTGCAAGAAGTTGCTGATGTGACTATTTTTGAAAAAGATAGGCGCTTGGGTGGTCATACAAGTACCGTGCTTGTCCCACAGCCAGATGGCTCTGAGATTCCTATCGATACTGGATTTATCGTTTGTAACGATAGAACGTATCCAAACTTTCATCGTTTTCTTGAACGCCTTCAAGTGCCATGGCGTTTTGCAGATATGTCATTTAGCGTTGTCGATGAACTGACTGGACTGCAATATGGCAGCAAGAACATCGATACTATTTTTGCTGACAGACGAAATCTGTTCTCTGGTACGTACTGGAAGTTTCTTGCAGGTATTCAAAAATTTTGGAATCAAGCAAATAAAGATGTGCACAATGAAGCAGTGCATCACCTTCCGCTGCGCGAATACTTGCGCCGCCTTGGCACGAGTGATGATGTTATTCAGCACTTTATTCTTCCTATTTCTGCTGCTATCTGGTCGACTCCTGATAAATTGATGCTCGATTTTCCTGTAGGTATATTCCTCAAGTTCTATGCTAACCATGGGTTGCTGAGTGTCTTTAATCAGCCGCGGTGGCAGACGGTCTGTGGTGGCAGTTATCAGTACCTCCTTGCATTTCAGCGTCAATTTCAAGGGTCCATTCTTTTAAATGCACCAGTGCAGTCCGTAACGCGTCGCGCAAGACAGGTTGAAGTTGCAACTCAAGATGCAGTACTTTCTTTTGATCGTGTTATTATTGCGACTCATGCTGATCAGGTCTTACCGATACTGCAGGATCCAACTGAAGCTGAACGTGAGCTTTTTTCAACGTGGCAGTACTTAAAAAATCATACGGTGCTGCACACTGATGCCTCACTCTTGCCCCCTAACAAGCGCGCCTGGGCGTCATGGAACTATCGTCGAGAGCTTCATGATGACGGAACCCGACCACTCTCAATTACCTATCATATGAATTGTTTACAGGGGTTGGATCTAACAACGCAGTACCTTGTGACGCTCAATTCAAGAAAAGAGATTGCAAAAGAGCATATTGTTAAAGAATTTGATTACACCCACCCGCACTTTACGGTAGCATCCATGGCAACGCAGCCACGGATTAAAGCACTCTCTGGCAGTGACCGCATACACTACGCGGGAAGCTACCTTCGTTTCGGCTTTCACGAAGATGCCGTCATGAGTGCTGTTGCTGTGGCCGAACAGTTTGGAGTGAAGCTATAGTGAACGTTGAGACTCACCAAGCACATTATCCAGATGCTCTCTTTTTTGAGGGTACTGTGGTTCATGGACGCCACGATCCAGTTGAACATTCATTTCGTTATCCTATTGCTTGGTATGCATTCCAGGTTGATGCACTCTCGCGGCTTGATGCGGCAGTGCCTTTTTTTGGTCACAATCGTTTTCACGCAGCGTCGATCTCTGATATCGATTACATGAAAGAAGCTGGCGGCAGTATTCGCTCGAAAGTTGAGCACCTCATTGCTGAATATGGCATCGATAAAAAGCCAACAGCAATCTATCTTATTACGACCCCGCGCATTCTTGGTTATGTATTCAATCCAGTGAGTTTTTATTACCTCTATGATGAATCTATCAATGATGCAGCGACGCTCTCAGAG
>JBILLA010000015.1:0-22555 GCA_044376365.1 Bdellovibrionota bacterium
CTGGTGAGCAGCGAAAGTATATTCGCGTTAAGACACTTCGAAGTTTTGTTGAGTCATTTGCAGCATCACTGCAGCATGCAAAGCCGCTGCCTACAAATCGTATGATGTTGATGCCAGCTCAGTATGTCAGTGGTTTTCGTGGCGCGCTGCACCTCTTGAGTACGGTTGCGCTTGTCGAAACTGGAGATGGCGCTGATCAGCGACTTATTGATTGTTTTGGTCTTGAAGGTAAAGGATATGAACAGCTCGTGCGTGAAGAGCTCAATCAGCTAGCGCAGCAGTTTGATCGGCGACGACTTGCAGGCGCATTCATTACCTATGCTAAAGGAAGCTTTCTTGCGACCTATGATATTGTTGGAATACGCCACAGCTTTGGGGTGAGTGCTGTATTTAGCTTTTTGCCCTGTATTGATAGTTACTACAAAGAGCATGGCAAGCTGCTTGGTAAACTCAAGCCGCGCGGGACAGTGCGAGACATCCTTCCTGAGATAACCGCACTGCTACGAGATGCTGCACCATGTTTACCTGAGAAAGTGCCTAGCAAGCTTCGAGAGCAGTTTGCATCGATGACAACAATACTCAGTGCACGTGGTGAATGGTTCTTTGGCATCGACCGCAATAGGATGATCCGTGAGATTGCGTATCTTCCAAAGCACCAACCAAAGCCCCTTGAGCTGAAACCAATACAGAAACTCCCTACAAATTCTTAGTTTACAGGATTGTTGTTTCCGAGTATCCTTGTGGTACTCAGGGCTGCTTGACGGACGGTGTTTTTGCATGAAAAAAATTGAATTCGTTGACCTTCACGCGCAGTATCTTTCAATACAACAAGAAATTGACCATGCAATAGCGAGAGTTATTCGTGACAGTGCATACATTAAGGGAACCTACCTCGAGCAATTTGAAACTGCATTTGCAGCGTATGCCCAGATGCCGTTCTGTATTGGATGTGCAAATGGTACTGATACGTTAGAGATTGCTCTTCGCGCTCTTGGCGTTGGACCAGGTGATGAAGTGATTGTGCCTGCAAATACCTGGATATCAACGGCAGAAGCAGTAACAACTGCAGGAGCAACTGTTGTTTTTGTTGATAATCATCCAACTCGCTACACAATTGATGTCTCTAAAATAGAAGAGAAAATAACATCCAAAACAAAAGCAATTATTCCTGTTCACCTCTATGGATTACCTGCAGAGATGGATGAGATCATGCGTCTTGCTGCAGCGTATAAGCTTCGCGTGATTGAAGATTGTGCACAGGCGCATGGTGCGCGGTATCGCGAGCAGCTTATTGGGTCTTTTGGTGATTGTGCGTCATACAGTTTTTTCCCTGGTAAAAATCTTGGTGCCTATGGTGATGCCGGTGGTCTTACGATGCGAGATGAAGCGCTTAAAACACAGTGCCGCATGATTGGCGATCATGGTCGGCTTGGTAAACATGATCATGGCATAGAGGGTCGAAATAGCCGCCTTGATGGATTGCAGGCATCAATACTGCTCGCGAAGTTACCGCATCTTCCAGCGTGGACAGAACGGCGCCGAAGCCGTGCCCGATTGTATGATGAGCTGCTTGGTGGTCTTGGCATACAAACTCCAGAAGTGCCAGCATACGCTGAGCATGTGTTTCATCTCTACGTGGTCCAAGTTGATGAACGTGAGAAAGTGCAAGCGTACTTACAAGAGCACGGCATTCCAACAGGCATTCATTATCCAAAGGCACTTCCCTTTACGACTGCGTATCGTTACAAAAGTCATGTCGCTTCTGATTTCCCAGAAGCATACCGCGGCATGTCTCGAATTCTTTCTTTGCCAATTTATCCAGAGCTTGCAGATGAGCAGGTAAGCTTTATTTGCGAGAAACTTTCGCATGTAGTTAAAAAATAAAGGTCGTTGCATACGCCATGCGATACGTTCAGATTAATACATTCTACGATCAGTATCTGCGCGATTTTTATGACGCACGTCCAAAGCTCAAAGATGAGTCATACGAGCATCAGTTGCGAACTCTTCTTGATGATGGTTTCACTGCAGTCCATCTTATGGGGGACTATCTTGTGCCGTTGGGTTTTGATTCGCACCTCATCATCGCGAACTGCCCCGAGCTGCAAGTAGCCTGGGCGCGTGAACATGGCATGACTGAATTCAATAAGCAGGATTGGCAAAAAACAATTGTGCGTCGCCAGCTAGAAACACTCAGGCCTGATGTGCTTTATGTCTGTAACCCGATTGATTATGACGCATCTTTCATGCGCGCCGTTGACTTTAAACCGCATGTTGTTATTGGTTGGCGCGGACAAATTATTTTTGATTGGAATGATTTTTCCTGTTTTGATGCAATTCTATCAAGTGAGCCGCGCACTCGTGAGCGAGCACTTCAAGTGGGTGCAAAGGCCGTTTATCACTTCCTTCCAGGATTTCCCGAGTGGATAGCAACGCGTGTTCAGGATGAGCCAAAGCTCTATGATGTTGGGTTCTGCGGAAACATTACCAATGATCACTTGAAGCGATCTGAAGTAGTTGAACGAGTCTCGCAATATGCTTTTGAGACAAAAAAATTTACTCCAGCCTTCTTTATTAAACAAGTCAATCCTTATCCTTTTCGCTTTGCCCAGCAGTTCATCCATCCTTCACAGTGGGGCATTGAGATGCATCGTGAAATTAAGCGAACGAAAATCGGATTAAATACTGTCATAGACTTTGCAAAAGGCGAAGCAGGTAATATGCGTCAATTTGAGATTGCAGGTACGGGGACGTTTCTTTTAACTGAGTTTCATCCACAGCTTACGTCGCAGTTTGCGATTGGAACTGAAGTTGAAACGTATGCAACGGAAGAAGAGCTTTTTGAAAAGATTACCTACTATCTTGCTCATGATGCAGAGCGCGAAGCAATTGCGCAGCGTGGCCAGGCGCGCTGTTTTAAAGATCATGGCATGAGCGTTCGAGTGCTTGAATTTGCCAGTATCCTAAAAGAGCTCCTCGAAAAGAAATCCACAGCTATGCCATCATCGCACACGGTGCGTCCCCACGGAGCTACTATCGAAAAGGCACAGTACTTCCTTGATCTGAATCTTCCAGGAGAGGCACTCTTTGTTTTAGAAGAGCTCATTGCTCGTAATCCTTCACAGAGTGAAGCGCACGTGCTTATGAAAGAAGCCAAAGAGCGTCGTCTGGGGCGAGTTGCTACTTTGATGACCGAAGCAGAAGCGAATAGTGTAATTGATACAGCAGTTCGAATGTTACAAGAAGAGAAGTTTGAACAAAGTTATAAGATCGTAGAGCCTGTACTTTGCCACTATCCACGAATGAAGCATGCGCACTATGTGGCAGGTATGGCGCTCTCGCAGCTGAATCGACTTCCAGAGTCGAAAGCATTGTTCCAAAAAGAGCTCGAGCTTGATCCGAGTCATCAAGGTGTTCAAGACCTCATGCGACAAATCGAGGCAGAGCTTGCTGCGACAGGTGTTACAGCACAAGAAGATGGCGATATTCTTTTATATGGTATTCGAGATGAATCAAAGATTGCTGCAACGCTTGCGCAGCTTCTACATGCTTCGAATAAGAGTAGAAAAGTGATTATTCTTATCGACTCGCAGTCACCTGAAGGTGCGCCACTGTCTGATTTTGAAAAACAGCTCAATCTGCTCATTACACAACAGGGAGCATGGTCGCGTGTTGTATTGTTAAGAGGTGCGCTTGATCGCGCAATGCATGAGTATCGACACCTGTTTGGATCCGTTCGGACGATTCATGCGCCGACGCCTGTGCTTGAGCATGAGCTGCAAGCGATGCTCAAGCAGTTGTAAGAGAGTACTTATCGGCGCAGTGCTTCGGCGATACTTGAAACGATGCGATCTAGA
Organism: Bdellovibrionota bacterium; assembly: GCA_044376365.1. GTDB lineage: Bacteria > Bdellovibrionota_C > UBA2361 > UBA2361 > JBIKWN01 > JBIKWN01. The sequence goes on from JBILLA010000015.1 coordinate 3,858, forward strand.
TTACCTTCATTAATTGCTGCAATGCAGATACGACCACTCTCAAGGGCATAAATGCTCTTGTGTTCACGAAGCCAGATGACAGTGTCTTTCGACAGGCCGCTATACGAGAACATGCCGTTTTGCGCAGTAATATGAGAGAAATCAAAATCGAGGCCTAGTGATTGCAGGGATTGCGTAAATGCTTTTCGCATACCCTTGACTCGTTCACGCATCGTCGTCAGTTCATCTTGCCATGCTGTATAAAGCGCAGGATCTTGGCAGATAGTTTGTACTATCTTTGCTCCACGAGCAGGAGGGTTTGAGTATATCGTTCGAACGATTCGCTTGAGCTGTGATTGAGTTTTACTCGCGATATCAGCATTGCCGCACACGATTGAGAGTGCGCCTATGCGCTCTGCATAGAGACCAAGATTCTTTGAGCATGAACTTGCAATAAGGAACGTGCATCCGGTTTGCAAGAATTCATTTATGATCTTTGTATCTTGTTCAAAGCCTTTATCAAATCCTTGATACGCAATATCCAGGAAGGGAATGAGTTCATGTTCGATGCAAAGATTTTTAATCTGTTGCCACTGTGCATCAGAGAAGTCATAGCCAGTCGGGTTGTGACATGCAGCGTGGAGTACAATTATTGATCCTTTTTTAGCAGCAGCAAGTGATGCATAGCATGCGTCGAAATCAAGCAACTTGGTTGCTTCATTGTAGTATGGATAGAGTGTGACAGGGAAACCAACTGCTTCAAAAATAGATTGATGGTTATCCCAGCTTGGATTTGAAATATAGACATCAGCTTGACCAGCAAAGAGTTTGAGGAAGTCTGCACCAATTCGTATTGCTCCAGTACCACCAGGTGATTGGCAAGTAGCGATACGTTTCTTAAGTTCGTCAGTGAGATTTTTTCCAAAGAGGAACTGTTGTGCGAGGGAGCGGAAATCAGGCAATCCATCAATTGGTGAGTACGTTGCAAGGAGGTCTGTCTCGAGGAGCTTTGCTTCTGCTTTGAGCACTGCTTTAAGCTTTGCAGCTTTTCCAACTTCGTTTTGATAAACACCCACACCGAGGTTGATTTTTTCAGGGCTTTTGTCAGCAAGAAATTTTTCACTAATACCAAGTATTGGATCAGCTGGTGCTTGGGGGACGGTATGAAAAAGTAATTGGTTAGTCATAGTAAAATGCAGTATATTCTTGATGAAATAAAAGTCTATCATCTTCTATGATTAAAAAAATACAGTTTGCTGGTCATGCAGCGACCTTTGTGCTCACCGACACTCAAACGATAGCCATAGACCCCTGGCTGGAGGGCAATCCAAGTTGCCCAGATGCTTTAAAAAACCCCTCTACATTAGATCTTATCGCTCTTACCCATGGACATGCAGACCATGCATCTGATGTTGTTCGGCTCCACCAACTGACGGGAGCTCCTGTTTTAGCAACCTATGAACTTGCCATGATTCTTGTGGGGGAAGGGGTGTCACAGGATGCAATTATTCCTGTGAACAAGGGCGGTACCTATGTCCTTGGTAGTAGTACCATAACGCTCACACATGCTGAGCATTCAAGTTCATATGATTCACCAACAAAAGGAACACTCTATGCAGGTGAAGCAGGGGGGATTCTAATTCGTAGTGGCAATGATTCTCTCTATCATGCAGGAGACACCTCGCTTTTTTCGGATCTTTCGCTTATTAAGGATGCATACAAACCATCGGTAGCTCTTTTGCCTATTGGTGATCGATTTACGATGGGCGCTCAAGAAGCTGCCCATGCTGCAAAACTACTCGGTGTAAAAACGGCAATCCCGATTCATTATAAAACATTTCCATTGCTTGAGCAGACTGCTGAGCCTTTTATTACGGCATGTCGTGCGTTTGATATTGAAGTTTGTGAATTAGCACCAGGAGCTACCTTTGAATTTTCCTCACGATAGTCTTTCTACAGCACAGGTTCTTCAGAAGTATAAAGTCAGTGGTCCTCAGACTGGTGTGTTTACTGATGGCAGCTCAATTCCTAATCCAGGACCAGGTGGATGGGGTTTTGTTTATGTTGTTGATGGGCAAATTGTCGAACAGCGATGGGGACACGATCCACAGACAACCAATAATCGCATGGAGCTCACTGGTCTTATTGAAGCATATCGAATGCTTCCAGTTGATGCAGAGATAACCATTTACACTGATAGTAACCTCTGCGTTCAAACAATTAATTTGTGGGCTACGACGTGGGCAAAGAATGGTTGGCGGCGTAAAACCGGAGAAATAGCGAACCTTGAGCTTGTTCGCACGCTCTATGAGCTTGCTCGCAATCATCCAAAAGTAAAGTTAGAGTGGATTAAGGCCCACAATGGATGGCTTTGGAACGAGTATGCAGATTCCCTGTCCGCTGCATGGACTCGGTCAGAAGTATAGCCTCGTATGCATACGTACTTGTAAAAAATCTTTCTGAAGTAGTGTATTACGCTGGCAGTTTTCTTGGCTCGTTCATAGGAGTAGCAAATGCAATGTACTTTATCTCTCCTTGCCAACGCTCGTGTGTGCGCATAATTTTTTGTGCATATGCACGAGTACTGCTAGGAATATGCGCGTTATATTTAAGCGCACGCTTTAAATTATTTGGTCCCCAATTATATGCAATCAAAGCATGTTCGCGATTACCATCAAATGCATTTTCAAGATGCTTAAGATAGGTAATGCCAAGAGAGAGGTTATATTCTATATCGTGTATCTTTCCATCTTTTTGGCGCCATAAGGGTTTTTGAAGTTGTGCTTCTGTAAAGCGAGCAGTGCCTGGCATAAGCTGCATGAGTCCTCTCGCACCCTTAGGAGATACTGCATTCGTTTTAAAGGTACTTTCTGATTTTACAACTGCAGCAACAAAGAGGGGATCTATTTTGGCTTTCATGCTTTCAGTTACGATTGAAGCAGCAACTTGATTGCTCTTGTCTTTGTTGCGATCACCGATAAGGTTTGAAACAAAATGAATTTTATTAGCTATGTCATATTGCTCTGCTGCATTGAGGCGCGAAACAAATTCATGTTGTTTAAGGTCATGAACCATCGTTTGAAGTTCAGCGAGAGAGTTTGTCACTGCATATGGTTCAGGTTTTACATAGATGCTAAGCGCAATATATGCAGTTGTGAAAGCTGCAGTAGAGGTGCTGAGGAACAGAGCGAATGCTCCCTGTGCTGAGATACCTAACCATCGTCGAGCGCGAGAGCGTGCAACGACACGCTTGCTGGTAATTACGAGGGGCATTGTTTTTGCGTTGTTCATCTTTTGAGTCATCAACCACTAGTCGTATATTTTGATTCGAATAGTGCTGGTCAATGCTCAGCAAAGGGGGGTGCGGTAACGGAAGAAGAGCATTAACTGAATAAAATTAGCTGGTTAGCCTATTAGAATGGTTATTCTAATAGGGCCTTTGTACCCCTCAATACTTAGCCCCGCCACTCTGGTATACTGGATTCTTCGTATGATTTTTGATGTTTTAGTCATTGGTGGTGGACACGCTGGTTCTGAGGCTGCAGCAGCAGCTGCGAGACTTGGTGCGTCCGTCTGTTTGGTTACCTTTACCCGAGATGGTATCGGTCAGATGTCTTGTAACCCAGCCATTGGTGGTCTCGGTAAGGGGCAACTCGTGAAGGAAGTTGATGCTCTTGGTGGCATCATGGGCCAGGCTATCGATACTACTGGTATTCAGTTTAGAACCCTAAATGAAAGTCGCGGTTCCGCAGTGCGTGCATCTCGTGCACAAGCTGATCGTGAACTCTATAAACAAGAGGTGCAGCGGCACATCGCCACCTTCCCACAGATTACCATTGTTGAGGGAGAGGCTGCTTCAATTCGAACGAATGAGCAGCATCAAGTCATCGGCATTTCGCTTGTTGATGGATCCACTATTGATGCGCGTACTGTTGTTTTAACTTCTGGTACGTTTCTTCGTGGATTAATGCATACAGGTCCCGTGCAGACCTGTGGTGGAAGAGTAGATGATCGTGCATCAAATAATCTAAGCGATTCACTCAAGCAGCTCGGCTTCGAGCTCGGTCGCCTAAAGACAGGTACACCGCCCCGCATTCAGCTCTCTTCAATTGATTTCTCAAAAACAACAGAACAGCCAGGTGAGTTGCCGCCTAAACCATTCTCATTTATGAGCGATGCGATTACGCAGCGACAGATTTCATGTTGGGTGACAAGAACGAACGAAGCTATTCACGAGTTGATACGTGCCAATAAAGATAGAAGTCCTATGTTTAATGGACAGATTCAATCTGGTGGTCCGCGTTACTGCCCATCAATTGAAGACAAAGTATTCCGGTTCGCAGATAAAACTTCACATAATATTTTTCTTGAGCCTGAAGGATATGATTCGGACATTGTTTATCCGAACGGCATATCAACAAGTTTGCCACTTGATGTGCAAGAGCAGTTTGTTCGGCTTATTCCTGGCCTTGAACAGGCTAAAATTATTAAAGCAGGATATGCTGTTGAATACGACTTCATCGATCCTCGTGGATTGAAGCCTACCCTTGAGACAAAATTGATTTCAGGTCTTTTCCTTGCCGGGCAGATAAATGGCACCTCCGGTTATGAAGAAGCTGCAGCACAGGGCTTGATGGCAGGTGCAAATGCAGCGCTGCTATGTGCTGGGCAGGAGCCGTTTACGCTCTCACGTGGTGATGCTTATATTGGTGTCATGATCGATGATCTGATTACCACAGGCGTTGATGAACCGTACCGTATGTTTACGTCACGTGCTGAGTATCGGCTCGTATTGCGTGAAGATAATGCGCTGTTGCGACTTGGTGGAAAAGCGCAAGCACTGGGCCTTTATAGTGAAGCGCAGCGTGCACGCTTCGAGCAAAAAGCATCTCTCTTCCATGACCTAAAGAAGTGGGCGCATACGTATCGAATTAAACCAACCGATGATATGAATACATGGTTGCGAAGTGTCGGCAGTGCAGAGTTGAAAGATTCTATCCTTATTTCGACACTGAGCAGACGACCAGAGATGACACTCGATGCCATACTTGAAAAAGTACCGTTCCCTGATGAGCGTATTATTTCAAGTGAGCTTATCTCTGCGATGCAAACAGAGCTTAAATTTGAAGGGTATCTTCGTAAACAAGATGAAGAGATTCTGAAGCTCAAAAAGCATGAAGAAGAATCTATTCCTGCAAATTTTTGTTATGATTCTATTCCGTCTCTTCGTATTGAGGCCCGAGAGAAGCTTAAAAAAACTCGCCCACATTCATTAGGTCAGGCAATGCGCATTCCTGGTATTACGCCAACAGCTATTTCGCTCTTGGCGGTTTATCTCAAGCGAGCCCGTGCTGGCGTGTCAGTTTCAGACTGACAGTGTGCAGCTTGCTTCTTCGTCGTCATCATTGAGACCTTCAAGTGACCAGCTTGGGAGTGGATTGTGAAACAAGCTCCAAGCTTCGCTGCCTTGACGCATCTCTTCATCCGTCAACAGGCAGCTATTGAGTGCAGCGGTCAGTGCTTCCTTGTTCATCTCAATGCCGATGAGCACTAATTCTTGTCGTCTATCGCCAAAGGTTTCATCCCAATCTTTGAGGTAATCAGTATCTTGGCGCACATCTTCAGGCCACGCATCTTGAGGAACAGCAGCAAGCCATTTCCCAGCGGGTTCACATCTGCATGAACCACCAGCCTGCGACCAGAGTCCCGCAAAATCATGATGTGACGCTAGCCAAAAATAGCCTTTTGATCGAAGTACTCCAGGCCATTCTTCATGTGCAAGTGCTGCAAAGCGCTCGGGGTGAAAGGGGCGTCGAGCACGATAGACAAAACTTGATATGCCGTATTCTTCTGTTTCAGGAAGATGGATGCCTGCAAGTTCTTTTGCCCAGCCAGGTGCTTGAGATGCTTTTTCAAAATCAAAAAGTTTTGTATGGAGTATTTCGTGTAGTGGTACTTTGCCAAAACGGGTATGAATTATTTTTGCATCGGCGTTGAGAGCTCGAAGTATCCCAGTAACTTTCCCAAGTTCATAATCATCAACAAGATCGCACTTGTTGAGCAAGATAACATTGGCAAACTCAATTTGATCGGTCAGTAAATCGACGATAGTTCTATCATCTTCGGCATGCTCTGCAAGTTGAGCTTCGACAAGATCTTCCTGTGACTCATAGAGTTTGAGAAAGTGAGAAGCATCAACGACAGTGACCATCGTATCGAGCGTGGAAACATCAGCAAGGCATGCACCATCACCCATATCAAAGATAAAACTTGATGCTACAGGCATCGGCTCAGAGATCCCAGTAGATTCAATGAGTAAGTAATCAAAGCGACCCTCGCTTGCAAGTTTTGAGACCTCATTCATAAGATCTTCGCGCAGAGTGCAACATATACAGCCATTCGTCATTTCAACAAGCTTTTCTTCAGTTCTGCTAAGCGATGCGGTACCGTTTTTTACGAGCTCTGCATCAATGTTCACTTCGCTCATATCATTCACAATAACAGCGACTTTTAATCCTTCGCGGTTAGACAGAATGTGATTGAGGAGTGTGGTTTTACCAGCACCAAGAAAACCTGAAAGGACAGTGGTAGGGAGCTTTTTCATGTGAATCCTAATAACGCAACTAGGTTGCATTATTGACTTTGATCACTTGCCTGTCAACGCTGGCAAAAAAAGAGTGTCACTCTTGATAGTTACGAAGACGCAAAGAATGCCGGGTACGCAGCGACAAGTTTTGCTAAGAGTGCGTTGCATGCGGTACTACTGCCGATGCTTGCAGCAAATCGCAGTGTTTCAAGGGTATCTGCTGCAAGCTCATAGCTCAGCATATGCTGTAAGTGCATTGCTTTCTCAATCAAGCGCAGCGCTTCATCAGTTGCCTGCGTGGCTCCTGTGCGTTGTTCATTGACCAAGTATTTAGCAAAATCTGTATAGGTTCCTGCGAGTGCAAAATAATTGTGCAAAGTTTTTTGTGTTTTTTGAATCTGTGCATTGACCGTAGCAGCACGTGCTGTTTCGGTATGATGAGCAAGTACAAGGCTGCGTCCATAGTGAGCAATCGAAGCTGCTTTATGTGTATCATCAAGGAGTGCTTTAATTTTTTGGGCTGCATCATGAACATTACCTCGCTCGTATGTAACAAGCGCACGACCATCCTCAAAAAGCTCAGATAAGCCATTACCTGTTTGCTCGGTAAGAAGAATTGAGCCGCACATTAAGGCTTCAAAGATACGAAAATTAAGATCTCCTTTCACTGTTTGATTGATGACAATCTTTGCTTTTGGAAAGAGTTCCCAGTAATTACCCATCGTAACAGTTAATGGTGTAAGGCTCTTAAGCGCATCAAAAAAACGGACACGCTCTGGATTTAATGCTGGATTCATCGTGCCAACGAAAAGAACATCAAACGTTTTTTCATCTGATGGCTCAACGTAACGTGGGGCCCAAAGCGGAAGCCAAGTAACTGGCGCAGCTCCAGTCACAAATTGCGGAAGGTAGTCTTTTTGAGCTACAAAAATATGATCAAAGCAAAGAGGATAGAATTGCTGGCGTTGTATGTGATGCTGTACATCAACTGCATAGTACAGGATGGGGACTGATGCTTCATCGAGATGAGTGATGAAGAGAGGAATGCTATTGTCATAGATCAGGACGCAATCAGGGGTGAAGCCGCAAAGTGAAATTACTTCTGAAAACTTTAATAAAGGAATCGGCAGTTTGATATCAAAGTGCCCATCTGCTCCGACGGACCGAACGGTATGCCCAAGAGCAATGAGCTCTTCTTTGAACCAATCTTGATTGAGCATTAAAATATTCATTGTTTTTCTTCTAGAGCGATGCGTTTGCATCCATGTATCAGTGCCTCAATCAGAGCAGGTTGGAGCTCAATGCCAAGTGATAGTTGCCATAAGCAAAGTTCAATATATGGTGTGAGTGGGGTGGGGCGTTGATCAACGAATTGATAGACCTCTTCAAGTGATGAAGCATTTTTTGCACACATTTGTAATGCTTCGATTGAGGCTCCATGGTGTGCTCTAAATCGTCTGCACAAGGAGTCTGTAAGAGTTTGTTTCAACTGATCTGGATAGGTCTTTGTGAGAAGAATTGCTCGCAGAACGGCTATAAATCCTACGGTATAATCTTTCTGAGTAGTGTCGTCGCCTCTTCGTTTTGCACGCAGTTCAAGATCGTGAACAATCGAGCTCAAGAGCCCATACAGCATCGGGAGTGCCCAGTGTGGAGCATCCTGCGAGAGGCAGTCTTGAAGCTCTTTGAGCGTTGTTCGAATTTCATTAGTCCATTTTGTTGCTAATCGCTGCTCTGATGTAAAAATTTCTTGAGCTTCATATGAGGGAAGGCGCCAGCGATATGCAGTATCTACAACAGTTTGAAGAGTATCTTTTCTTAAGTGTTCACAGCGTGCCGTTGGCTCGTAGTAGGTTGTATAGCCAGCGGCAAGAAGTCTTCGATGAAGATCAACATCATCGAATGCTGTCGTGAGTGATTCATTATAGCCCCCTAGGGAACGTATCGTCTCAGTATGGTAGAGGCTATTACATCCAAAGATCAGTAGGTCTTTGCCTGCTGCAGGACCATGATGTTGCTTCATTACTTCAGCGCGATATTGATCTGGAAGTGTTGCGGTGTGACGCTCTTGAAGAAAACCTCCAACGCCCTGAACTTGCATCTCGTGCAGCGTGCGCATACAGATTGCAAGCCAGTCTGGTGCCGCAACGGTATCTGCATCAAGTGCAGCGATATATTGAGTATCTGTATGTGCAAGAGCCGTATTGCGAGCCGCTGATAACCCTCTGTTTTTTTCGTGCGAGATTACCGTTACGCCTGCATATGAACGAGCGATTGCTTCTGATTCGTCAGATGATCCGTCATTAATAAAGAGGAAACGCGCAAATGGGTACTGTTGATTGAGCGCGGCTGGTATTGTTTCACGCAAGTAACGAGCGCCATTCCAGCAGGGCATATAAAGAGTCACCGTAGCGGTATTCATGCACCCTATGATATACTGGCGATGGTTTTTTCAAAACGCTTTAAGAGATAGAGAAGCTTTACATGTCCTATAATGTTCAAAGCCTAGTTACGCTACTTGCGAACCCACCACTGTACCCTGATGTTTACAAAGGGCGCGGTATCGTCATTTGTGGAGGTGGCTCCTATCTTCCTTCGACTTACATTGCTATTAAAAGTCTTCGTTCCAGCGGTTGCACGCTTCCCATACAGCTGTGGCATCTTGGTGTAAAAGAATTGCCCCCTGTCCTCGCGCAGTATTTTCATGCATTCGAAGTTGAAACTGTTGATGCCCTCCCGTTTGCATCGCAGCAAGGTATTACCAATCTAACAGGATGGCAGGTAAAGCCTCTTTCGATAGTCTATTCGCCATTTCGTGAAGTATTCTCTTTTGATGCTGATAACTTTGCACTACAAAATCCTGAATTTTTATTTGATTCAAATGAGTGTCAGCAACATGGCTGTATTTTTTGGCCAGATTTTTATTTCGAACAGGAGTGTGCCTGGACTATTAAGCCTGCAGCTTGGTCGCTGCTTGGATTGGAGCCACGTCTTGGAGCAGAGCTTGAAACAGGTCAACTCTTGATAGACAAGCAGCGACAGTGGCGAAGCCTCATGGGTGTATTCCATATGAATATACATTCAGAGTTCTACTATCAACATTGCACGTATGGAGATAAAGACACCTATGCGCTGACCTGGGCATTAACCAAAGATCCATACTACGTAGTGCCGCACCGTCCTAAACTTCTTGAAGACATGGTACGAATTCAATTCGCACCAGATGGTAGTGAATTATTTCAACATTCTCGTAAGTGGGTACTGCCGTCAGAAAAGAATCCAACGTTTACATCGTATCAACGAGAATCAGACTGTAAGGCATGGCTGCGTGAGTTTGAAGAGAAACTGCGCATGTTCCCTTGTGCTAAATAACGCAACCGAGTTGCGTTATTGGACGCGAGCTGTTATGATGTCGACAATAAAAGTACATTAGGAGAGTATAATGTTCATGCCAATTCTTGCCCTGTGCAGTCAGTTGCAGAGCCCAACAAATTCACATATTCACGAAACAGTAGATATAGTTCAAGCAAAGAGCGTCAGTTTTACTGTTATCGAGCGTTCACTTGATGTTATAGATGGTTATCGAAGAAAAATTTCCTTGGGGCAAATATTGAAACAGCCTCATACAGCTGGGGTAATAGTAATAGCAATTGGAGAGGGGTGCCCTCATGCTGATCATAATCAGCGGTACGTTGACTCTTATGCACGTACGCTTGAAAAGTATGGCGTTAAAACCATAGTGCTGTTTAACTGCACAGAAACAGGAGCAAAAAAATTTTTTGATAGATATCAAAGTCCCGTAGCATTTGCTGTTGATGGGAATCTTACAAGTCAAAAAAAAATGGGACTGGAATTTTCAAATTCATGTATTGTCCTGAAAGCAGATGGATCATTGGTAAAAGGAAAGCCAAAAGATGTACGTTCATACAAATTTTTGCCTGATGGTTGTCATCCATTTGTTCAGTCATCAGTCGACACAGTTGTAGCGGAACTGCTTGGCAAGGATATGGTTGCATCGATACGAGAGGAGGTTCTGAAAGTTGCAACACCCCCCAAGGACTATGAGTTAGGATGTCCTTTGGGTAAGTGCGGCCATGGATTATAGCGCTATGTTGTTGAAATCAATAGGAAAATACTTATTCTTCATAGGTTCCTCATCGGAAATTATCGTCCATAACAGTATCGAGTCGATACAGTACCTATGCCGAAGTCTTTTATTTTAACACCAGATAATGTTGCTGCTCAGGCAAGCACTGACAAAGAAACAAGCGTTGTTGCTTTGCAGAAGCCAAGTGTTGATGAGGCGCAGCTTGTTTTGTTGGAACGAAAACTGACTGAAATGTTAGGAGACAAGGGTCAGTTCTACTCGAAAATGAGTTCATCACAGATGCGCCCTCGCTACGATCATGCGCTTACTCTTGTGATGGGAATGTTTGATTTTAAAACTTTGCAAAATGGTACGGTGCAAGTCGTTAGTCGTGATACGGCACCCTGGAATAATACTGCACGAACGAATGTTGAACGATATGAGGCGCTGGAATGGTTCACCAAGACAACAGCTACTTTGATTGCATTAGCAAAATTACCGCCCTCAAGGCGCTCTGATTCACCGCTTCACGCGCAGCTACAAGAGCATATTCTTTCCTATAGTGATACAGCACCACGCCAGATACCACGTGATGATCAAAAACCAATCGAAAAAAAAGGTGCTACGAATTCTATAGTTGATAGTGGAAAGACCGAGAATGTGACAGCTCAAGACGTCGTACCTTCGGTACCTCATACCGAAAGTGCGCTGCCCCCAGTATCGAATAAAGAAGCACCTTCATATCGACGCCGTGCCGAAACAATACTTGATAGCGATCAGCATCCAGCCGCATCGACGATACCATCTTCAAAAGCCCTTATTGAGGATATGAGAAAAAGTGCACGAAGTGGACGTGCAACTGACTCTTCGTATTTAGAAGTTGCCGATGATTGGATGAAAGCTTCAGAGGCGTTACTCAGAGTTTTTGAAGATAATCCCAAACGTTTTGAAGAATCATATGAAGAGAGGCGAAAGCTTTCGCGAGCTCTCTATGCTGCAGCCATCGCGCTCGAAAAATCTGGAATCAATCCATTGCCAGCGGCAGCAGCGGCACCAGCTTCACAAGAGCCACCGCGACTTATGCCACTTGAAGCAACAAATCTTTACAATCGAACAACGCATCCCTGGCTCTTTGCACAAGGAGAAGTTTTCTCGAAGGGCGCTCGAAATTCACTCTTTTCGATGAGTTCACTTGATCAATTTGCACTTGTTGGTACACAGCGTATTGATGATAGCAAAGCGTTGCAGGTTGGGCAGTTAGGATTAGGAGGTTCGCCACTCTCATTTATCGGCATCACAGAACAGTTGAGTGGCAGTGAGCGTAATGGTACCCGCATGAGTGTTGGTATTGGTAATGATGGCAAGGACCAAAGGCCGTTTTTTTCTTTTGATGGACGTGCAACCAAACCTGTTGATAGTAAGGGGAGTGATGTTGCGTTTGCAGGGCAAGCTGGTGTTCGACCAGATGGCTCACCGAATCTTTTTGGAGAAGTAGTGTATCGTGGCTCGCCTTCCTATGATTCTGAAACACGTCGAACTTCAAATAAACTTGCTAACCTTCAAGCAAGTTTTGGTGGGATGAATGCAGATGGAATCAATGGTGCATTTATCGGTATGCAATCGCGGCAAGCTGTTGAAGCTGTACCAACTGTCCCCAAGGATCGCTATGTGACGAATCAGTGGGGGATTGGTGCGTACCGGCCAGGTGGCACGGGGGATCTGACTCCAGGTCTGTTTGGTTCAACTGGTATCGATGGAAGATTGAGAAATACGTACTACTACTTCCTTGCTGAAGGTGTGCTGAATGGCAAGGGTGGATTGCAAAGTGCTGGTAGGGCAGGCGTTGAATGGGTTGTCGATAAGCGTTCAGGAATGCGAATTGGCATTGCCACATTTTTTGGTTCAACACTAACACCCGGTGGTTTTGATTTGCCGCTACCAGTGAGACTTGGGTCTGGTTCGCCCTTTTCACTTACGATTCGATTTTAGCTCTACGTTATCGAGTCTCAGGAACCAGAGGGCAGCCTAATCCAAAATCAGTTGGCCCTCTTCTACGTTTGGTAATCGCACCGAGTGTTTTGTCTGCCGTATCTTTCCCAAGTAATTCAACGAGGACGCCTGCAAGAGCTTTTTCAGTAAATGGGTATGCACCTTTTGCGAGTCTTTCTGGTTCAGATACTGATGCATCTGAAAGAGTGATAGGGCCTTGCTTTGTGAATGCGACAAATGAATTTGATACAGGAAGTCCCGATGTGAATTGTGTACGGCACGTTGGATCAGCAATAACAGCGAGTGGACTTTGATAACGATCAAAAAATTTCTTTGTTGTTGTCTCAGTCGAGTTATACAGCGCGATAACTTCAATGCCCTGGTCATGAAGCACTGATGCTGCACCATCAATAAAGCGCTGATTGTGATCAGCATGAGGACAGCCATTGCCAACAGCTACCAAGAGCACAGCCTTTGTACTCTCTTTGGTAAGAAGATCTTGTACAGAAGTGGTAGCACGCTTGCCGTCGATAATATCAATCGTACGCTCTATGAGAGTAAATTTTTGTGCGAGTGCTTTGGTGCTATCAATCGGTGCTGGGGTTCTACTTTTTTGTGTATACGATAGTAGAGTCTCACGTAACGGAAATGATGCCTCTGTGAAAGAGATATCTTGGCAAGCTTTTGCCGTCGCGAGTGCTACAAGTGTTGGTATCATGGTGCGAACGATAGCACACTCATCAAAAAGATGAAGATGACAAAATGTCGCAGTAACTTTCGAGTGTTAAGCGTTTGTCTCTGCTTCTCGGAATGCAGTGATGATCTCTTGGATGAGGACATCAAGCTCAACACCAAGCTCTTCTGCGCCTAGTTGAATATCATCTCGATTACAGCCACGGGCAAAAGCTTTATCTTTAAACTTCTTTCGTACAGAAGATACTTCGAGGGATTGATAGCTTTTATCGGGGCGAACCCAGATACATGCAGTAATAAGCCCACTTAATTCATCAACGGCAAAAAGAGTTTTTGCCATAAGTGTTGTTCGTGGTGTCCCTGTATAGAGTGCATGTCCAAGAATAGCTTCAAGAATTGTTTCATTAACCCCTTGCTCGCGTAAGATAGAAACGCCCTTGTAGGGATGACCATCAGGTGGTGTTGTGTGCGGGAATTGTTCGTAATCGAAATCATGCAGCAGTCCTGCGATGTACCATTGCTCTCGTTCATGATCGTTGAGGTTATGTTTTCGGGCTTGCCACTCCATTGAAATAGCAACACCTCGACAGTGACCACGCAAGCTCTCAGAGCTCACATAGGATTCGAGAAGTTGTTGCGCATCGGTTCTATTCATTCCTGATAATCCTTCCGAGGGTGATACTACATTTCATTAGATTCTGTGCTTGTTTGATTCAAGTATGCAACCATAAGTTCTTTGATTTTTGTCTGGTATTTTGATCCTTCAAGCTTACAACGGGTTTTAAAGCTTGTAAGAAGCTGCTCGGGAATTTTCAGACTAATAAGTTTCGTTTGAGAGCGGGGCATAATGGCATGATGAAGCAGTCGCATATCTTCTAGAAATTGAGCAATCTCGGTTGTCGAGCATGCACTCGCTTGCTCAAGATAGTCATCACTAAAGTACTGGATTGGACGCTCTTTCATGTTACGGTAATCGTTTCAACGCTGAGATATCTTCTAGATCTTGTGGGCGTCCTGCATCTTCTTTCATAGTTATGAGTGATTGTTTATCAAGAATCGGAACTTCTACACCTTGTACATCAACTTTTGTAATTTTTAAGGAATCAAGGTTGTGTGTTATCACAACATCAACGATTTCAGATGGTCTATCAGGGTGTACAAATCCCCACGCCTTTACATTGCGATTTTTAATAAACTCTTCACGAAAGTTAAACAGCTCGTCTGCGCGAACTGGTATGCGAGAAACAAGCCCCATCGATCGCATCGCTGCTTCAGCAGCTTGATAGCTTTCTTGTGTGCACGATATGACGATATCGACATCGAGCGTTGTTCGCACTGCACCGTGAAGTGCCACGGCATAGCCACCAGTAATTGCAAACTTTACTTTGTTCGCACGAAGCGCTTTGACAAGTCGTAAGAGAAACATAGTATATACCAGTATATACCAAAAATTGTTTCCAGAAGATATGTATTTTTAACAGTATTTTCAACTGGTTATGTTCTATTCGGTAGACCTCTGCTGTGACTTTTTCACCAGGCTGCTAGATAAATAGCGCCTAGAGCCGTCCTGCAAGTCCCGTATATACTTTTCGACTATGAATACAATTGAGCCCACTTCGGCTGATACCGTCGCTTCACTGATGATTGCACCTGTTGCTGTTTTTGATAGCGCTGCTTCAGTGGGTACCGTGATAGAAGCATTACGTGACCTCGTACAGCGAGAATTTGTAACGTATGGATTTGTAGTTGATGAGGCTAAAAAGTTACAAGGTGTCGTCGTAATGCGCGATCTACTTTTTTCTTCGCATGATACGCCGATTATTAACGTGATGCTCAAGCAGCCGTTCTTTCTTCGTCAAACGACAAGCGTTCTTGATGCAATGCGAGAAGCAATCGTGCGCCACTTTCCCGTGTATCCTGTCTGCGATGATGCTGGTATTTTAGTTGGAGAACTTCGTGGCAGTCGTCTCTTTGAAGCACAAGCGGTCGAACTCAGTGCTCAAGCTGGTAGCATGGTCGGGGTAGAGAAAGAAGAGCGAGTCTATACAAGTTGGTTGAAAAGCTTTCGGTATCGCCATCCATGGCTACAATTAAATCTTGTCACAGCATTTGTAGCTGGTGGTATTGTGAATTGCTTTCAAGGAACGATCGATAAATATGTCATTCTTGCTTCATTTCTTCCTGTGCTTGCAGGGCAATCAGGAAATACAGGGTCGCAAGCACTTGCCGTCACTATCCGTGGTTTAACGCTTGGTGATTTTTCACAGATTCCTAAAATCAAAGTGCTTATGAAAGAGACACTCCTTGGAGTTTTAAACGGTTTCTTTGTTGGACTCATTGCAGGTGCTGCAATGTATTTTCTTGCAAAGCAGCAAGGCAATCCAGCTCCACATATCCTTGCAGGTATCGTTGTGTGCGCAATGATGGTTAGCTGTATGCTCAGTGGCCTTTGTGGGGCTATGGTTCCTATGATCCTCAAAAAACTTGGTGCTGATCCTGCAACGGCATCGAGTATTTTCCTAACGACAGCTACTGATATTATGAGTATGGGGATGTTACTCTCTCTTGCAACGATACTTATGTCTTAGAGTCTCTAAGAGCGGGCAGCAAAGCTCATAAAACAGAGAGGATGTGGCTGAGTGATTTCAGGTACTTAGCTCATCTTCCTTGCGCTTGCCGTTTTTTGTTGTATCCTCGTTGCGATTTTTAACATCTGTTTGTCCTTATTATTAGAGGTTACAGCAAATCTTTTTTTGAGGTTCGACTGTAGTAGGAGCGTATGACAAAGACCTTAGTCATTGTGGAGTCACCAACAAAAGCCCGCACTATCGAGAAGTTTCTTGGTAGTGATTATGAAGTCATGGCGTCGTACGGTCACATTCGTGACTTGCCAGGCAATGCTTCTGAAATTCCTGCTGCAGTAAAAAAAGAGAAGTGGACTCGCCTTGGCATTAATGTCGATAAAGATTTTGATCCGCTCTATATCATTCCTTCAGAGAAAGAAAAGCGTGTGAAAGAGCTGCAGCGAGCAGTGAAAGAAGCTGATGAAATCCTCCTCGCGACAGATGAAGATAGAGAAGGTGAGTCGATCAGTTGGCACTTGCTTGAAGTGCTCAAACCAAAAGTCCCAGTCAAGCGACTTGTATTCCATGAAATTACTAAGAGCGCTATTCAAGAGTCGCTGCGTTCTCCACGCGAGATTGATGACAATCTTGTACGCGCGCAAGAAACGAGACGTATCATTGATAGGCTCTACGGATATAGCGTCAGTCCATTGTTGTGGAAAAAAATGGGACCACGACTTTCTGCAGGCCGAGTCCAGAGCGTTGCGATGAAGCTTTTGGTCGATCGTGAGCGCGAGCGAATGCGTTTTAGAACTGCAAACTTTTGGGATCTGAAAGCTGAATTTGCAACTATCACGAATAAAGCAGCTCTAGAATCTTTCGAAGCAGAGCTCACCCATGTTGGTGGAAAGCGCGTTGCAACTGGTAAAGATTTTGAGCCAAATACTGGACTGCTCAAAGATAATAGCGACATCGTCCATTTAAAGAGCGAAGATGCAAGCAAGCTGCGTGATAGACTGATTACAGCAACGCCAAAAGTTTCGCAGATAGAGACAAAACCCTATTCACAAAAACCATCTCCACCGTTTACAACAAGTACTCTTCAGCAGGAAGCAAGCCGCAAGCTTGGCTTTGCAGCTCGACGAACGATGCAGGTTGCGCAGATGCTCTATGAAAATGGTTACATCACATACATGCGAACCGACTCAACAAACCTCTCTGATGAAGCAATTAATGGCGCACGTTCATTGATAACAAGAGAGTTCGGCAAAGACTTTATTCCAACGGAACCTCGTATCTATAAAACCAAGGTCAAGAATGCGCAGGAAGCGCATGAAGCGGTTCGTCCTGCAGGCAGCGACTTTGCGCACCCTGATACGGTGAAAGCAAAGCTCGGTATGGAAGCGTTTAAGCTCTATGATCTGATATGGAAACGTATGCTTGCGTGCCAGATGAAGGATGCCAGTGGCACGCGAGTTGTCGTTAGTATTGAGCTTGATAATACGCGATTCCGTGCATCAGGAAAAACAATCGAGTTTCCAGGATTCTTGCGAGCGTATGTTGAAGGCTTCGATGACCCGGATGCAGAGCTTGCTGACCAGGAAAAAATCCTTCCAAAAATGGTTGAGGGTGAAGCTCTTAAAACAGATAAACTTGATGCGATCGGTCATGATACACAGCCGCCTGCACGCTTTACTGAAGGAAGCCTTATTAAAGAACTTGAGCGCCTCGGTATCGGTCGCCCAAGTACGTGGGCAACAATTGTTGATGTGGTGCTGTCTCGTTCATATGCATTTAAGAAAGGCACAGCACTTATTCCAACATTCTTGGCGCAAGCGCTTACTGGCTTGATGGAAAAGAACTTCACGAATCTGATGGATTACGAGTTCACTGCAAAGCTTGAAGATGATCTTGATGCTATAGCGCGAGGTGAAGCTGAAAATATTGGCTATCTTCGTAAATTTTATTTTGGGAATGGTCACCCAGGTCTTCAAGCAATGGTTGAGCATGGTGAAAAAACCATTGATCCACGTGAAGTGAATGGCTTGCCACTCGGGCAGGGTGATGATGGTAGGACTGTCGAGATCCGAATTGGACGATTTGGTCCGTTCATTACTGACGGTGAAAACAGAGCAAGTGTTCCTGATTCAATTGCACCTGATGAGCTCAATCTTCAAGTTGCAATGAAAGTGCTTGATGATGCTAAAAAGGGACCTCAAAGTCTTGGTGAAATTGATGGAAAGCCTGTGTATCTGAAGAAAGGTCGATTCGGCCCGTACCTTCAGTTAGGGGATATGGTAGAGGGAGAAGAGAAGCCAAAGATGTCGTCGCTCCTTCCAAACTTAAAACCTGAAGAAGTAACATTTGAAGTTGCAAAGAAACTTCTTTCATTACCACTGACGCTTGGTATGCATCCTGAGCTTGGCGAAGAGATTATTCTTTGCAATGGTCGTTATGGCCCCTATGTTAAGTGTGGCAAAGATAACCGAACAATTCCTATGGAAGAGTTTCCACCATTAACGCTTACTCTTGATCAAGCTATTGAGCTTTTCTCTCGACAGAAAACTCGTGGTGGTAGAACCGTGCAGCAATCGAAAATTATTAAGGACCTTGGCGTTGATCCAAAGTCGAATAAAAAAATTGTGGTCAAGTCTGGTAAGTACGGAGACTATGTGACTGACGGTGAAACCAACGCAACCCTTCCTGAGGGAGTTGATATTGAGCAGTTCACTATCGTCGAAGCTATGACCCTTATTGAGGCGCGTGCTGCAGCTGGTGGAAAGAAGAAGCGTGGAGCTGC
>JBILLA010000129.1:0-7495 GCA_044376365.1 Bdellovibrionota bacterium
GAGGCATTGAAAGCCGATGCACGAGTTGCAACGGTTGGTATCCGAAACGCTAATGATGGTATCTCTATCATTAACATCGCTGACCAAGCAATTGCGCAGATTGGAAACGTTCTCAGCCGTCTCTCTGAATTAGCACAACAATCAGCAAACGGCGTGTATGGCAACAGCCAGCGTTCAGCGCTGAATAACGAATTCCAAGCACTCACTTCAGAACTTGAGCGAATTGCCTTCACTACTAAGTTTAACGGTCTTCGACTTCTCTCAGGTGGTGGTCAGGTAACTTTCCAGGTTGGTTTCGACGGAACTTCAACGTCTCAGGTAAGCTTCCAGGGTGTTGCTGCAACACTTGAAGCACTTGGACTTGCTCAAGTAGGAACATCAACTCCTATCTACTCGATTATTGGTGTGACAGATATGGAGTCTCAGTCTGCTGCACGAACTGCACTTGATGCAATTAACGCAGCAATTCAATCCGTCAACAGAAACCGAGGTACTTTGGGAGCTGCTGAAAGTCGATTGGAAGTAACGATTAATAACCTTCAGGTTGCTCGTGAAAACTTCCAAGCTGCTGAAAGCCGTATTCGTGACGTAGACGTTGCAACTGAATCTGCAGAATTGACCCGTTTAAATATTCTTCAGCAGGCAGGTGCTGCAGTACTAGCTCAGGCTAACAACCAACCACAGCTCGCGCTTCAGCTCTTAAGAGGATAGTAGGTAGTATAGCAGTACCAGTAGTTTAGTAGTAATCGAAATACTTCAAAGGATATGAAGTATATTAGTTAAAAGGACTTTGCCTTATGGCTCTTAATATTAGAACTAACGTTCCGTCACTCGCTGCACAGAGAAATCTGAATGCAGCAACTGAAAGACTGAATACTGCGTATGAGCGTCTTTCAAGTGGTCAGAGAATCAATAGAGCAAAGGACGATGCGGCAGGCTTAGCTATTGCTGAAAGCTTGAAAGCAAATGCGCGAATTGCTTCGGTAGGCATCCGTAACGCAAACGATGGTGTTTCGATTATCAATATTACTGATGGTGCGATAGCTCAGATAACTAATATCTTAAGCCGTCTTGCTGAACTATCACAACAATCGGCAAACGGTGTCTTTAGTAACTCGCAACGTTCTGCACTCTCTCTTGAGTTTAATGCTCTCATTAGTGAAGTAGAGCGAGTTGCAATGACTACCGAGTTTAACGGACTAAGGCTCCTCTCTGGTGGTGGTAATGTTGCATTTCAAGTAGGTTTTGATGGAACTTCTATTTCGCAAGTTACCTATTCAGGAGTGCAAGCGACTTTGGCTTCGATTGGTCTGGCAGCCGCTGGTTCATCGAGCCCGATTTATTCAATCATCGCTAACAGTGATAGTGAATCACAGGATGCAGCACGTCTCGCACTTGATGCAATTAAGGGTGCTATCGCCTCGATTACGAGGAACCGTGGGACACTGGGTGCTGCCGAAAGTAGACTTTCAACAACGATTGAAAATCTTCAGGTCGCTCGACAAAATTTTATGAATGCTGAGTCCGTTATTCGTGATGTCGATGTTGCAGCAGAGTCCGCAGAGCTCACCCGTGTGAACATTCTCCAGCAGGCAGGTACTGCAATCTTAGCGCAGGCAAACCAACAGCCACAGCTTGCACTCCAGCTCCTCCGAGGTTAAGGGATCATAAACTGGTAAGGTTCAGGGTTATTGCCAACACTGGCACGCAGTTTATTAATATTTTCCTTTGCTATCTCAAAAGCGCGCTGTGTCGAGCGTCCAAGAATTGTATCGAGGTGCTTCGTGTCATCTTTCAGTTCCTGGTATCTTCGACGAGCAGCAGCGACTTCTTCATTAATGGCAACAAAGAGTGCTTCTTTGGCATGCCCCCAGCCCATACCTCCTTGTCCGAGTGAGTTTTTAAGGTCTGCATACTGTGAGGCTGTCGCAAAAAGCTTATAGAGATCGCCAACAGTTGTCCCATCAAGCTCTTTAGGTTCCTCCTGGGAGGATGAATCAGTAATGAGGGACATGATTTTTTTTCTCAGAGCTTTTTCCTCAGCAAACAGCGGAATATAATTATCGTAGGATTTAGACATCTTTCTGCCATCAAGTCCTGGAATAGTCATGACCTGTTCATTGATCAATGGCTCAGGTAACTTGATCGAAGCTCCTTTGAACGCAGCATTGAAAGAACCAGCCATATTACGTGCCATTTCAACATGCTGCTTTTGGTCTTTGCCAACTGGGACGACATCGGGCTCATACAACAGGATGTCAGCAGCCATCAGGACTGGATAAGCAAAAACGCCATGGTTTACCTCTTTTGCTTGCGCAGTAGCATCTTTGTACGCATGAGCTTTTTCTAGGAATCCAACACCAGTCACGCAGCTCATATACCATGCATACTCGGTGACAAAAGGGATATCAGATTGCCGAAAGAGCAGATGTTTATCTGGATCAAGTCCTAGAGCCAGCCAGGTGGCCACAATGTCATAGCTGTACTGGGCAAGTTTTTTTGCATCACGCATTGTAGTCAGGGCGTGAAGGTCGGCAACGAAGTAGATGCAGTCATAGTCATTTTGCAAAGCGATAGCTGGTTTAATTGCCCCTAGGTAATTACCAAGGTGCAAATCGCCTGAAGGTCTGATTCCGGTAAGTGCTCGTTTTTTCACAATATTCCTGAAGTATACGTATCGCTATTGAGCATAACTTTTGCAGAAGAACTCATCAAATATGAAAAATAGCCCAACAGTCGGCAATTCTTGCCGTGTAAGCATAAAACGGCTTCTGCAACCTATCAAGGATAAGGGGTAGGAATCCGCGTGGCGTATACGAGTATTTCATCAGTATTGAATGCTAAGTTTCTGCAGCGCCTCTCTGGTGGAGAAGTGCAGTCGACTGGTGGCACTAATAGCAAACAGATTCAAACTGAATCTCGTCAAGCAGTCAGTGCAACACTTTCAGGTGTCAGCTCTGGAGTGCGGGTATTTTCAAATGCGATTAGCAGCCTCAATTCACTGGTTAGTTTTGTGAATATAACCCGTAATGATCTGATTAAGTTACGAGGAATCACTGATGACATGATTGATGTGGTCACCAAGGCTACGAAGGGAGGTATTGGACAGGCTGTACGTTCAGGTCTGAATTCTGATTTAGAAGCACTTACAACTCAATTCACCAGGCTCTTAGCAGAGACATCCAATCGTGATTACGATGGTATAGAGAAAGAAGATTTTATAGCCGTTTTTGAAAAACTAGGGTTTGATAAAGCTAAGTCAAAAACATTTGCAGCACTTCTTGAGAAATTTTCGTTTAAATCTAATTCAGATGGAAAAGATGTTCAGGCAACTGATACATCAGAAGCAAAGCGTCCAGTTCAGGTGCCGCAGTATGCATATCAGACAACGATACGTACAACGTATAATAATGGTGATGGTACGTTCTATGCTGCTTCCAGCATGAGTGTTAATGCAGGCGCTATTAACTATCTTGATACCAAATCAGCTGATTTTAATGGTGATGGTAAATCCGATCTTGCATTCCTCAGCTCTACGGGCTTTGTAACGACGATGCTTGGTAATGGTGATGGATCATATAAGGCTGCAGCGACCTACCAGTTTGTGTCCTCTACGGATAGTATTGGGACCTTGGCAACAGCCGATATGGATGGCGATGGGTATAGTGATCTTGTGTCAGTTAGTACCAATGGTACCACTGCTACTGTCAATATCATGCGCAGTAATAGCGATGGCACATTTAAAGCAGTGCAGAAAACAAACTATGCTGGTGCCGCAACATCCAACAGTACAAACTTTGTTGTAGGAAGTTATGATAGCGGCAGTGTGAAGGATGTACTGTTTGCGAGTGGGAATCAGATGTATATCGCCCCTGGTAATAATGATGGTACAACCGCTGCTGCTACATCTCCAATATTTGGTGGGACAATTTCAAAAGTAGTTGGTGTTAACTATGACAACAATGCAACGACCGATCTAGTCCAAGTCACGTCAAATGGACTTGAGGTTTATCAGAATGATGGTCTAGCTAATTTCATCAATACTCAGACGCAAGCCGAATCATTATCGACGTCCAGCAATCTCCTTGCCGCCGATCTTAATGGTGATGGCTTTCAGGATGTCCTCGTCAATGATGCAACTAGTGGTTCAATCAAAATCTGGATGAATGCATCAGGGACATATAGTGCATCGACGTCAATAGCGTCTCTGAGCGGTGTAAATACGCTGCTTTCAAGTGATATTAATAATGATGGTAATGCTGACATTGTTGCAATCAGTAGTACTGATAAGCGTATTTTAACATATTTCGGAAACGGGAATGGGACGTTTCGAGCATCAACTTCAACTGCAATGCTTGTCGAGACGCAAGGAGCGGTGCTGCTTGATGCAAACGGTGATGGTCTTGATGAGCTTGCCACTGCAAATAATGCAACCAATAGTCAAGACAATATCAGTATCTTTAATAGTACTGCTAGTGTTGTTGAATCAACTGGTCGTCTTGGGAGTGCAAAAGATTATGCAACACTTTTTGATGCCAATCGTTCAATTAAGTCACGACCTGATGCATTTAAAATGCTCGCTGACCTCAAAGCTATGAAATCGCAACTTGATGAAAACTTAAATGCTCTTGATGATGCTTTTAGATTTGTCGTTGATAATATGGAGATGCTCAGAGGTGTCGGCTTGGCATTTATTGATGCAGCAAAAGAGCTCACTGCTAAGAAAGCAAATGATCCTGATGCGATTGCGAATATTGTCAGGGCTAAAATACGTGATTCTGGGCTTAAAGTATCGCAGCAAATTGGTAACTTAGATGCACTGGCTAGTCTTGCGCTTGGCCGAATAGGCTCAGCGTCTAAGAGTAATTAAAACGGTCGATCAATCGTTATATACCCAGCAATGACGCCGCCTTCGGCGAGACCAACGCCAAGGTAGACTGGTAGTATCGGAGTATCAGCACCAACAAAGAGGCTTCCAGCAGTAAGGAATTCATCTTTTGCGTCAGTTCTCCAGAATTGACCATTATCAAAGGTAAATCCACCATACACTGGAGAAGTTAAAAGCCCAGTTGTTTTACCATAGAGCGTATGAAAGACAATGAGTCGTCCGATAACGTTGCCCTGGTTTGTGAGTTCACCGCGCTGGTATCCAGGAAAATTAAAGAATCCACCATTAATAAATGAGCCATACAGCGGCAATGTATCAAGTCCACGTGCAAGTGCGAATGATGGTATGATGGAGGTTTGTCCAAATGTGACAGCATGCTGCATCGTTGCAGTAACGGTTTCGAATGAGTCAGTAGAGCCCCAACCATCGAGTAAGCTTGTGTACTTTATATCAACGCGATTTCCATCATGAGGGAAGCTTGCGTTGTCGAAGGTATCAATCGCAAATTTTGAAAAATATCCAACCGTATTGAAGTCAATTTCAGGAAGGGCGTTGTCACCAATAGTACGCTTATACGCACCAGTACCACCAAGCACACCAAGGCGGAATTCAGAGGTATTAGAGAATATTTTACCAAGAGCAAGACCGACTTCTTCGTTGTCTCGGCGATATTTCGCAATAGCGGAATCATCTTGATAAATTTGTAATGTCTCTCGTTGGTCAAAAGCAACTGCTGAAAGAAAATAGGGGGATTCATGCTCGAATGGTTGAAAGAGTTCAAGGCCAAGACGCTGGACAAGTCCCATGCGCCCCTCAACTTCGAATTCACCTCCTGCTTGGTTGATTTTGGTCCACCGATAGTTGGCGCCAAAGGTATACGAGGATTCTCCTTCAAAATTATCAGCAAGCTGAAATCCTAATCGCAGATATTCATTGAGCCATGGACGTTCCTCTGCAGAGAAAACGACTCCATGCGTATCTCCTTCGCTCACAACTTCGTAACGAAGTTGTGCATAGAGCAGTTTGTTATATTCAGTTTGTATATGCTGTTCAATTTTTTGTCGATCGAGTGGATCGCCCACTTTGATACCCAGAGCATTAAGGATAACGGTGTCCTTCTGGGAGGTTTTATTATTAATACGGATGAAATCAATGACAGGGGTACTCTGTAGAGGTTGACGATGTTGGCGACGCCATGCTTCGTAGGCATCAGGTGAGATCTGAATATCTTTGAGCCTTGAGTCTGCCTGTTGGCCTGCGGTCAAACCAATTTGCACAAGAGGTTCAGCTTTGTCGAAATCAGTGGGTGTATAACCCGTAAGGACAGGCTCAATAAGAATGTCACGTGGTGTAAGCTTTTCAAGCTGACGTTTTGCATTTTGATCGAGGAGAAAACTTAAGACTTGTCCAGCAATAGCAAAAGCAGATTGCAGCTTATCACGCTTCTGAAAATCGTTCGGAAGGTTCACAACTATAAGAATGTCAGCACCCATAAGGCGTGCTTGATCCATGGGCAGGTTATTAGCAATACCACCATCAACAAGAACACGCCCATCAATCTCAACAGGAGCAAAAACTCCAGGTACTGACATACTTGCACGCGCAGCTCTTCCCAGATCACCTTTTCCTATGACAACTGGTTCACCAGTTTCTATATCAGCTCCAATAGCTCGAAAAGGAATAGGAAGTGCATCAAATGAGGGAAGGGCAGCACCCTCTTTAAAGAGCTCACCAAAGAGAAGATCAATGTTTTGCCCATAGATAGCACCTGCAGGAAGGACGACGTTGCCATCTTTAAATGATAGTTTTGTGGTGCCAAGAAAACCACGATCATCTGTTTTTCGTCGAAAACTTAAATCTTGTCGCTTCGGCTGATCTGAAAAGAGAGCGTCCCACTGTACGTCTTTTAGTATTGTCTCTATTTGGTCAGATGTTTTGCCCGTTGCATACAGACCGCCGACAATAGCTCCCATACTCGTTCCTGTGATCACATCGATGGGGATATGATTTTGTTCGAGGACACGAATAACGCCGATGTGAGCAAGGCCAAGTGCTCCACCACCACCAAGGACAAGTCCTATTTTAGGTCGTTGCTCTGCATGAGCTGTGGTCGTCAGACCCACAAACAATAATGAAAGTGTAAAGGTTAAGAGTGTTCTTGAAGGCTGTTTCATGCAGGATTCCATCCACCACCAAGCGCTTTATATAATCTGACCAGCGATGTGAGATAGCTTCGATAGGCAAGTGATTCACGAAGCTGGGCAGTATAGAGTGATCGCTCAATATCAAGAACCTCTACATAGGTGACCACACCATCATTATATCGAGCTCGTGAAAGCTTACGCGCATTCTCTGCGGCTTTCACTTGTACGCTTCTACTCTTGTACTCTGCATGGAAGGTTTTAATTTCAATAAGTGCATCGCTGACTTCTTGCATTGCTCTGAGCACTGCATTTTCATACTCAAACTTTGCCTGCTTGGTTCGCGCTTCTTGCGCTTCAACACGAGAAATGTTGCGGTTCCAGCTAAGGAGTGGTGAGAAGAGTCCACCACCAATGCTCCATGAACGTGCATCTTGTGAGAAGAACTCAGAGCTGTCAGTACTGC
>JBILLA010000130.1:0-7473 GCA_044376365.1 Bdellovibrionota bacterium
GCACTCGAATACTTCGCGACTGTACCCATTACGTGATATGCCACAGCTTGAGCCGTTCGATCAGTTCAGCGGATACCAGGTACGTTATAGCGGTTCTTTTCCTAAACAGATTGAGCAACAGTTTAAGCAATTAACCGAATTGTTCACTGGTCGAGGTCGATTTGCACGGTATGATCCTCTTGATTCAAGCTTTTCGATCTCTCAGTTTCATCATGATCTTTTTGATGGAATAGTTCAGGTGCTTGCCAAAGATATAAGAGTACAGCTCGATTCCCGTGATGATGAAATCGTCGACACAACAATTGAGCAGCTTAAAGAAATAGCGAACCATAGTGCATTTCTTGCTGTTCAAGATGCTCCTAGTTTTCTTGATGAAGAAGTTCTTCGTTTACGATCGTCACTCAAGACAGTGCTTGATGTTGTTGCGCGTCGACAAGGGGATGAAGGCATGTACGATCTACTTGATGATCCAGAGATTTTGTATGTACGAAAGCTTTTTGATCGTATTACAGCTGCTGAATTAGATAGAAAAAAACAGCTTTCAACTTTTGAGCTTTTCCAGAGCCACTTTCATCGAACGACTGGCTATACATCCACTGATACAAAGCAACTGAAAGAAGCATTTCATGAATTTGTTCATCCTCGTAAAGCGACAGTGCAGGGTAATGCTCCGTTTCTTAAGCAGATGAGCCAACAGTATCGAACGAATGATAGTTCTCCGATGCGAAGACAGGCTCCTGATGCGGTTATCGATGATCCTTGGACGTTACTGCAAGATCTTTCAATGCGTCATTTTACTGATGAAACAAGAGAGCAGACTGTGAGTAGTGTGATGAATCAGTTTGCACCACTTTTCTATACTACGCTTGAATCTGCTGAGCAGTTCCTTGAGTCTTTACAGCAAGAGGTAGCCGGATCTCCGTCGCCTTTTATCGTTCAAGAAACTTTTGAGCGACGTAAGTTGTTTATAAAATCATTGAGCCGTATTGTTCAGGCTGATATTCGAGCTTCGCAACCACTCAAAGATGCACATCATAAAACCGATCAAGGACCTGGTCGCGCACGAAAAGATAAATTTGATTCATTTTCTGATGGCGTAGTCCATTTGCTCTCGAAAAAGCTCCATGATGATCTATCGAGCTATCTAGCTCAAGACAGTGAAGAGGGTAATCCAATCGGCAAAACTGCTTGCTATCTTCGCCTATTGATTGAGCAACGCATGCTCGACGTATCAGATGAGGAGAGTCCTGATGTATCACCGTTCTTATCTTCAGATAGGGAGCCCTCAGAGCGAATAAGCCTTCTTTTTAATGAAGCACTTCCCTTCTATATGAGGACTAAGATAGCAGAGAGAACCAGAAGGGATATGTACACTGCGCTCAGTGGCGCTACGGTTTCGTACCCTAAAATGGGCGTTGCAATGCTGCATATGGCCGAAGCAGTAGAGGATTTTTATCTCGATTTTGTTGGTGAGGATGCCGATAGCAACATTGCGCAGTTGCTAGACGATCGAGCCAAAAAATTACGTGAGCTTTGTCGAGAAATTCGTGCTGCTTGGTCGATTGAGGATAGTCCTGGCGTTGCACTCTTTACGGGGGATATACCTTCGCTTCTTGTTCATGATGATCATGCTCGAGAAGGTAAAGTATATAAGGGTATTTTTTGCATAGAGCGTGGACAGCCAGTTTTGCTTGCGTATAGTCGATCAATTGAGCATCCATTCGAAAGCTTGATATACTCTCCAGTAGGGAAGCTCCTACTTGAACGACAATAGTGTGCTTCGTGACCATCATGACCAATGAGGAATCAAAATCTGCTATCGATCTAGGACTCCAAGAGATCCTCAAAAGTCTTGAGCCTGCAGCTCCAACACCCCCTGAAACAGAGCCTCACATTAAGCAAGAATCAGAGCAGGTTCTTGCCCCCGTCGTCGATGAAAAGATTTCAACGGAACCACCCTCAGCACTTGAGGAAAAATTGCATCATATTTCAATGCAGCTTGAAGCTTCAGAGATGTCCGAAGTGCTGCTCACGCCACTCTTTCATGAGTGTCTCTCTGTCGTCATACTCTCTGAGAAAGAGCGACGTTTATTGTTCTCAGTGGGGAACGCCTTAATAGCACGTCTTTCAGATAAAAAAGAATTTAGTCTTGCTGCCTCTTTGGTTCGTCAGCTTATGTCGAAAGAGGGGGGTACTGATCATGCATCAACATATCAAGCATTTTGTCGCCGTGCCCTTGACACCATGAGTAACCGTTCATTGTCCCCGCAAGAAATGAAAGAGTCGCTCGAGTATCATGATCTTCTTAAGCTGATTCCAGCTGAACAAAAAGAGATCTCTTTTGCTGCCTCAGTGGTTGCTCCTGAAGTTACAGTGAATATTGAGAAAAATGTTCCACGCTCCACGCGTCTTCATCTCACTAAACCAGTTCGGTATGGACTAGTTTGTTTGTTGCTTATAGCAAGCTGTATGCTGTGGTTTATCTATGGTGGTTCATCGAAGGGGGATCTTGCAGACTCGTTTCGTGAATCAACGCAGAGCACACTTGTTTCGACACTTGATACCGAGCGTGATGAAGTGTCAAATCTGGAAGCGCTTTTATATAATGTTCAGGAAGATGAGCAGCGAGTTGCTGCGACCGCTCTTCCAGAGCAAGTTCTTCCAACGCCGCGCCCCACACCTATGCTTCCACAACCAAGAGTAACGATTGATACAAATGGTCCGTATGAGCCTCGAAAAGTAGAAGAGATTCTTGATGGAAAACGTGGTTCCGTCTATGAACGTTTACCGCAACAGCAGGAACCAAGCCTTCGTGATGATGATTCGCGCGGTCCACGTCCGCTTGCTGACAGAGATCCGCCATCACGTCCAGGTCGTTTCGAGACTGGCGTTCGCTATGAAGTCATGATCAACACGAGTGTTTTTGATCGTCCGTCGTTTAATGCAAAGGAAGTTGAAGAGCTTATGGTAGGGGACCGTGTTCGCGTTGAAGCACGACTTGGGCGATGGTTAAAGATCCGTTCCCGAAACGGCGAGCCTGGTTATATTATGGCCCAGGATGCACAAAAATTATTCGATTAAGTTTGATTAAAAGAGCTCTTCGACTCGTAGCCCCGATTCCCTCAAGAGAGCCAAGGTTGCTTTTTTATGTTGCTTGTCACGGTGTTCAAGCAAAAATTCAATCGACACATGGCCAGGAAGCTCTGTACACACACGATCGTGAGATACTTCGATAACATTGGCACCAGCTTTTGAAAGTAGTTGCGTGATGTAGTTGAGTGATCCTGGTCGATCGGGAACAGAGAAAGCAATCTTTCCTGAGCGACCTTTACGAATAAGGTCACGAGTGAGCAATCGCGAGACCAGATCCATATCAATATTCGAGCCACAGGTGACGGCAACAATATTGTGCGGCAGTTTTTTTACTTTTTTTGCCAAGAGCGCTGCAAGTGCAGCAGCGCCAGCTCCTTCAATCACTGTTTTTTCAAGCTCGAGAAGCTTAATGATAGCATCACCAATTTCGTCTTCATCAACTGTGACGATCTGATCCACATATCGTTTGATAATGGGAGCCGTGACCGTGCCAATTGTTTTCACTGCAATACCGTCAGCAATTGAGCTTGGTGGGAATGGAGCAACACGTTTTCCTGATTTGCGTGCTTCGACGACCCATCGAGATTGCACTCCAATAATCTGTATATGAGGGTGTAGCTGCTTTATTGCTGTTGCAATACCAGAGATAAGCCCCCCACCACCGATAGGAACAACTACTGCGAGTGACTTTTGTTGGGCTTGTGTCGTTTGAGCAAGTATTTCAAGACCACAACTACCTTGTCCATTTACGATGCGCTCATCGTTATATGCAGATACGAAGGTAATTTTTTGTTTATCAGCAACTGCCAATGCTTCATCATAGGCTTCTTGAAAGCTACTTCCATAGAGTCGCACATTCGCACCATATTTTTCTGCAGCGCGAATTTTAACCATCGGAGCCCAGGTTGGCATGATAACGTTGCAGGGAACTTTCATCTTTTTTGAGTAGTAAGCAAGAGCAATAGCATGATTCCCTGCGCTCGCAGCGACAACTCCTTTACGGCGTTCAGTAGGCGACAGTGATGAGAGGAAATTGATAACGCCGCGCTCTTTAAAGGAACCGGTCCTCAGCTGATTGTCCCACTTGAAAAAGACCTCTTGTCCAAGGAGCTCAGTAAAGTAGTGTGAATGGGTTAGGGGGCTTGGGTCAAAAAATGACCGGACAATGGTGGTTGCTTTCTCTATGGTCTTGACGGTAACTGGCATGAGAGAATTCTAGACATGACAAGTAGGTTTCCAACAGAGGTAAGAATTCGTGAAGTGGGGCCCCGTGAGGGCTTGCAGACAAGCCAGCTTCCTCTTGCAGCCCATGATCTTCTGACCCTCATCAACCTCATTGTAGAGACAGGTGTGCCTGAGATTGAAGTTGCCTCTATGATTCGTCTTGATAAAGTGCCCTCCATGCAGATTGCTGAACAGATCTGTAGTGGTGTCACCCCTTCTGTAAGAACTCGATTCTCTGCCCTGTACCTGAATCAGAAAGGCCTTGAACGTGCTTTGCAATTCCCTGCCCTACAAAACGGCGGATGGGTTCAGACCGCAGTGAGCGATACGTTCCTCGCAAAAAATGCAAACAGTTCTTTTGATAAAAGTCTTGCATCCATTCCTTCAATGATATCTGTATTTGAACAGTCTGGTTTGACCTTAGAAGGCGTGATGCTTTCATGTACCTTTGGCTGCTCTTATGAGGGGAAAATACCGCTTCATGTTATAACTGAAAAAGTTTCTCGGTTGCTTGCAACGTTTTCATCACTGAATCAGACGTTACCTCTTTTGGTGCTGGCTGATACTGCAGGGCTTGCTAATCCACAACAGGTGACTGAAGTCATCACTGCAGTTCGTTCGTTGGCACCAACAACCCGTCTGGGCTTGCACTTACATGATACACGGGGTCTTGGTATCGCAAATGCGTATGCTGGTCTTGTTGCGGGGATTGATTACTTTGATGCTTCAATAGGTGGTATCGGTGGGTGCCCTTTTATGAAAGGTGCTACTGGTAACATTGCAACAGAAGAACTTGTTTATTTGTGTCACCAGCTTGGAATCCAGACTGGTATTTTGCTTGATAAATACCTTGATGCAGCGCGCTATGCAGCAACACTTTTTGGAGATCAAATTTCATCTCGATTACTCAAAATTCCTGCACAGCAGCTCGTACCATGAAGATACGCATTGAGCACCTTTCAAAAACTTTTGCTGGGAAGGTTATCTTGAAAGATTTCTCCTGCACGATTCCCCCTGCATCGATTACTTTTTTTTCTGGCCCTTCTGGTTGCGGCAAGACAACGCTGCTCCGCATTATCGCTGGACTTGAAACTCCTGATCCGACTACTCCTCGTTGTGGTATATACTTTGATGAGCAAGATATAACGATGGTGCCTCCTCAAGAACGTGGCGTAGGTTTTGTGTTTCAAAACTACGCGCTGTGGCCGCATATGAATGTCTTTGATCATTGTCTGTTTCCTATTGTTGTTAAGCGAACACCTACTGAAGCAGACAAGCAGGCGATCCATGAGATGCTTGGTCAACTTGGCTTGCAGGGGTTTGAACAGCGCTTTCCACATGAGCTCTCAGGTGGTCAGCAACAACGTGTCGCACTTGCTCGAGCGCTTGTCGGAGCTCCTCGAGTCTTGTTGCTTGATGAGCCTTTTTCGAATCTTGATCCAAAGCTTCGTGCTGAAGCTCGCAAGCTCCTTGAAGAGCTCCACCAGCGACTCTCGATTCCTATTCTAATCGTCAGTCACGATCCCGATGATGCTGCTGCGCTTGCAACGCAGCAAATTTTAATGACAACGTTATGACACGACAAACTCGTTCATTACTACTTGTGTTTGTCGTAATATTCCTTGCGCTGTTCTTGCTCTATCCTGTTGGTTCTATATTTTTACGTTCAGTGCGTATTGATGGAGCATGGCGTCTGTGGAACATAGAGCTCTTCCTTCTTGATAAGCGAAGCATACAAATCCTTGCGACAAGTGTTGGTCTTGGACTCTCTGTCGCTGCTGTTTCATCGTTGGTTGGCCTTGTAGTCGCGTGGGTTATGTTTCGTTCTCGCTTCCCTGGAAAATCATTTTGTGAGCTTTGTTTTCTTGCGCCGTGGTTTCTTCCCCCCTTTGTTGGGTTGCTCGGTATTAAAAGTATTTGCAATCGTTATGGCCTTATCCCAGTCGATCTGTTCGTTCCCGGCTCTTCTTTAGGCATTATTTTGTTGCAAACCGTGCACCTTTTTCCACTTTGCTATATGACGATTCGAAGTGCGCTGGAAAAAATTCCGTATGAAGCTCTTGAGGCAGCAACCATGCTTGGTTGTTCTCGTTTGATGATCGCTCGTAAAATTATACTTCCACTTCTTGTCCCATCACTTGGTGCAGGGTTTGTGTTGAGTCTGCTCGGAAGCCTTTCAGATGTGGGTACGCCGTTGCTCTTTGAGTACCGTAGTCATGTGGCAGTACAGATATTTAACACTGTCTTCGATCTGCCCGTGGTAAGTAGTGGCTATGTGCTTGTCTTAGTGTTGCTGCTTATTGTGCTCTGTATCTTTGCAGTAAAGCGCTCTTTTGAACGTTTCCCTGTGCACTTTGATGTGCGTTCAATACGACCTTGGCCACACCTTGATGTACGAGGTTCGGTGAAAAGTTTTGTTTTGATACTGTGTGTTTTTGGGTTGGCACTCGTCTGTATCTTGCCGCAAGTTTCGTTATTATTATTGTCATCCGCAGAGCTGTGGTTTATGTCGCCATTACCGCAGCAGTATGGCATTGCATCTTTTGTGCAGGCTTTTATTCATCCTATTACCACACAAAGTTTTCTGTATAGTGTCTGTCTTGCTGCAGTAGCAGCAACCTGTGTTGCGACGATGAGTTTTGTCATCGCGTATGCTGTACAACGTGATGGTTCTTTACTGTCTCGGTTTTTGTTGTTTGTCTCTTTGCTGCCACTTGCTATTCCAGGCCTGATTATTGCGTTTGGTTTAGCAACTGGATTTGCTGGAACACTACTCGACCCTCGTCATGCCCCTACAATACTTTTGATGGCTGCATATGTGGTTCGCAAATTACCCTTTGGCGTGACGCTGATGCAGTCTTCATTGAAACAGATTCCACAAGTGTACGAAGAAGCTGCGATTATGTGTGGGGCTGGTTCGTATGCACTGTTTCGTCGCATTATGTTTCCTTTGTATCGCAGTATACTTGGATCGATTCTTATCATTACGTTTCTTTCGTCCCTGTTTGAAGTGAGTGCAAGTTTATTGCTGCCGATGGAAGAGAAGTATTTTCCAATCGCAAAAGCACTCTATGCCCTGCAAAGTCGACCAGATGGTCTTAGCCTTGCAGCAGCATATGCTGTGCTTGTCATGCTTATGACGATGCTTGGGTTTTT
>JBILLA010000131.1:0-7464 GCA_044376365.1 Bdellovibrionota bacterium
GACTTTAGTGTGCTACTACGATAAAAACGCAATAAATACAGAAAATTACGCAATCAATGTCTGGAGTGTTTGAGCAATCGCAGCCATAAATGCTTCTGTTGTTACATACTGCGACCTATCGACGCTGTCTCCGTGTATGCAGAGCGCAAGGTCTTTGGTCATCGTACCGCTCTCAACTGTTGCAACACATGCCTTTTCAAGAGCCGCTGCAAATGCAGCAACCTCAGGCGTATTATCAAAGAGCGCTCGATACTCAAGGCCCTTTGTCCAAGCAAAAATAGAGGCGATTGGATTTGTTGAGGTCTCTTTCCCCTGCTGATGCTGGCGGAAATGACGTGTGACCGTACCATGTGCAGCTTCTGTTTCAACAGTTTTGCCATCTTCAGTAAGCAATACCGAAGTCATAAGACCAAGTGAGCCATATCCTTGTGCAACAGAGTCTGACTGCACATCACCATCGTAGTTTTTACATGCCCATACATAACCACCACTGCTCTTCATGCAGTACGCAACCATGTCATCAATAAGACGATGCTGGTACCAGATACCTGCAGCTTCAAACTTCGCTTTAAACTCTTCGTCGTACACTTTTTGAAACAGATCTTTAAAGCGTCCATCATATGCTTTAAGAATGGTGTTCTTTGTTGAAAGATAGACAGGCCACTTTTTCATAAGCCCGTAGTTTAAGCAGCTTCGCGCGAAGCCAATGATTGATGAATCGACATTAAACATCCCCATTGCCATACCTGACTCTTCGAATGAGTAGACCTCATGCTCGATCGGCGCAGATCCATCCGCGGGGGTAAATTTCATAGTGAGCTTACCTTTTCCTGGAACTAAGAAATCAGTTGCTCGGTACTGATCTCCAAAGGCATGTCGTCCGATAACTACTGGCTCTTTCCATCCGGAAACAAGTCGAGGCACATTTTGACAGATAATTGGCTCACGAAAGACCGTACCACCAATAATATTTCGAATCGTTCCATTGGGTGACTTCCACATCTTTTTAAGACCAAATTCTTTGACCCGCTCTTCATCAGGAGTAATCGTGGCGCACTTAATTCCAACGCCGTACTGTTTAATCGCCTCTGCAGACTCGACGGTGACAGCATCATTGGTCGCATCGCGGTGCTGAATAGAGAGGTCATAATACTTCAGATCTATATCGAGGTAGGGCAGGATGAGGGTCTCTTTAATTTTAGCCCAGATAACACGGGTCATCTCATCGCCATCTAGCTCAACAACGGGGGTTTTTACCTTAATTTTTGCCATACAAAATTCCTCGATTACGTAGCGGAAACGCTCAAGTATGTTTATCATGACTCCCACATGGGTTCCAACCTTTCTGTCATTATTTTAGCGGCCGGCAAGGGAAGCCGTATGAAGACGGATCTCCCCAAGGTGCTCTGCCGCACCGTTGCGGGGCCGATGATCGATGTCGTCATTTCCCACGCGCTTAAGCTCTCGCCGAACCATCTGTTCATCGTTACGGGCTATGAGCGCGAGCTTGTTGAAAACCACGTTCAAAAAAGCTTTGGAAACTGCAAAACACCCATACACTTTGTCCACCAATCTGAGCAGCTTGGCACGGGTCATGCGGTCCGCGTTGTTGCTGACGATGTGGCATTCTCGTCACTTCCTACTTCTGAAAATCTTTTGATCCTCTACGGCGATACCCCTCTGCTCGAAGCATCGCTCCTTTCCTCTTTCCTCAGCACTCACAATGAAAAACGTGCCGATCTATCTTTAATTACTGTGCATGAAGAGCGACAAAATACTTTTGGACGAATTATTCGTAGCAACGATGGCCTGGTGCAAAAAATTACAGAGGTCAAAGACTGCACCCCTGAGGAACTCACTATCACTGAAGTAAACTCTGGTATCTACCTTATCTCACAGCAGCTGCTTCAAGAGATGATCTATAAAATTGAGCCACTCAATGCACAGAAAGAATTTTACTTAACTGACCTTGTAGAACTTTCTGCAAATGCGAAACGAAATATTGCAGCATATATGGCACCTTCAGCAGACCATGTTATGGGCGTCAATAATCTTATCGATCTGCACTTAGTAAATTCAATTATTATGAATGAATACATTAAAAAACTTATCACCGATGGTGTTTCCTTTGTTGACCCAACTTCAGTCTTTATCGAACCATCAGTGACTATTGGGAGTGGTTCTGTGATCGGTCCTAATGTGCAACTCCGTGGCTCAACACGAATTGGATCTCAGGTAACGATTGAAGGCACTGCCCTCATTATCGATAGTACGATTGCAGATAGTTGCACTATTAAACTTGGAAGTCGTATCGAAGGCAGTATGCTGGAAGAACGCGTAAACGTTGGGCCCTTTGCCAATATTCGACCTGATACAGTGCTCAAGCATGATGTAAAAATTGGCAACTTTGTTGAGACAAAAAAATCAGTTCTTGAAGCAGGGGTAAAGGTCAATCACTTAAGCTACATTGGTGATGCAACTGTTGGCACAGAAACCAATATTGGTGCTGGCACAATCACATGCAACTACGATGGCTTTAAAAAGTCTAAAACAACTATCGGTGAGCGAGTATTTATTGGAAGCAACTCAAGCCTTGTTGCTCCTGTTACCATTGCAGCAGACACAACGATTGGAGCAGGTTCGGTTATTACTAAAGATGTCGCTGCTGGCGCTCTTGCCGTTACTCGTGCAGAGCAAAAAGAGATTCCTGGTTGGAGCGCTAAAAAGCGTGCCGCAAGTAAAAAGCACTAAGAGGAATGAGTGCTGCTGCCAGCACCTTACATTCTAGTCTTTAAGTACTTTCAATAGACGGAAGCATCTACTGATGCTACGATGACGTATGCTTTCAAAGTCCGCTGAATACGCACTACGCATCATGGCAGCTCTTGCTGAGCCACACCGTGAAACCCGAGGACTGGTAGGCTCACAGGTCATTGCTAAAGAAACCGACATCCCCTCACACTATCTTTCTAAAATTTTACGACGGATGGTTGAAGCGAAATTACTCGTTGCAGAGAAAGGTCATAATGGAGGCTTTCGCCTCGCAAAGCCTGCTAAACAAATTCGCTTTGTCGATATTCTCGAAGCCGTCGAGGGAAAATCAAAAGTGCCCCTCTGTGTATTTGGTTGGGATGCCTGTAGTGACAAAACACCCTGCGCCCTACACCATCGCTGGAAGGAAGCCAGAGTTTCATTTCAAGGATGGGCTTTAAAAACCACTCTGCAAGAGGTCAAAGAGGATATTATTCGCTCAAAGAGTTCTCATCACAGCGCGACAAAACGATCGCGACGCTCACTATAAGCGCACAAGTATCCTGTCAGACACTGTCGCTTTGTCTACGAAACAAACTCACGAACAGAGCTTAAAACATCAAGGTAACTAACAATACCGATAAGCCGCTCTTCTGAGCCTTCAATAACAGGAATAGCTCCCACTTTATTGTCTATCATAAGGTCTATGACATCGCCTACGTCAGTCTCTGGATTAATGCACACAACTGCTGTGCTCATAATCTCTCCAAGCTGTTTTTCTGAAGGCTTATAGGTGCTTATACCCGAGAGGTCATGTGAGCTTACCATGCCAACGAGCGTTCCTCGATCAACAATCGGCACATGTCGCACATCATATTCGCGACAGAGCTCTATCGCTGCAGCAACCGTCTTGTCTGAAGATAAGTACATAGGATCAAGTGTCATAATTTCAGCGGCTCTCATATCTTGTTTCCTTATATATTTCTTGGGCTCTTAGTAGCTCTGAAAACAGCATGCATCGTTGCGTGTTGTAAACAGCGCGTCTGTCAATTACAATAGATAAAAATATCTATTGAGTGATTTTATGTCTACCAAAAACCGTGCCAGCTACAGCGTTATATCAATTGCTCCCTTTATTATCGTCCATCTTATCGGCCTTGCAGGATTCTTTCTTCCCTTCTCTTGGTTTGATTGGAGTATCTGCATTGCGCTCTATGTCATACGGATGTTCTTTGTGACTGCTGGCTACCACCGTTACTTCTCACATCGTACCTACCAAACCTCGCGACTCTTCCAAGGATTCCTTGCGTTTATGGCTCAAACGAGCGCTCAAAAAGGTGTCCTTTGGTGGGCAGCTCATCACCGCGACCACCACCGTCACAGCGATCAACCAGAAGATCCTCACTCAATGAAACTTTTTGGATTCCTCTACTCTCACGTTGGTTGGGTCTTAAGCAATGAACATAACAGCACCGATCTGAAGAAGGTCAAAGACCTCACCAAATTTCCAGAACTAGTCTTTCTCAATACCTATCATTTGCTGCCGCCAATACTACTTGGCTGTATCGTCTTTCTTGTAGGCGGATACTACCATCAAGCAGAAGGAATGACGTTTCTTGCAGGCGCA
This sequence comes from Bdellovibrionota bacterium, assembly GCA_044376365.1. Classification (GTDB taxonomy): domain Bacteria; phylum Bdellovibrionota_C; class UBA2361; order UBA2361; family JBIKWN01; genus JBIKWN01. Next base: position 4,379 of record JBILLA010000131.1, read on the forward strand.
TCCCAGACGCTTATTGTTGGATTTTTCCTCAGCACGGTACTGCTCTATCACGGCACATTTCTTATTAACTCGCTGATGCATAAAATCGGAACTGCACGGTATAAAACAAATGACGAGTCTAAAAACTCGCTCATTCTCGCGCTCATCACTTTAGGCGAAGGATGGCATAACAATCATCACTACTACCAAGGTTCAACTCGGCAAGGATTTTTTTGGTGGGAAATAGATATCTCCTATTATGTGTTAAAGCTCTTCTCTTTGATGGGGCTTGTTTGGGATCTTCGTGAAGTACCTGAGGCAGTAAAATATGGTAGTAAAGCACATGGGCATGCATAGCACGAACCGTGCTCTTTGGAGTGTTGTTTAAAAAAATAGTCGTGCAATCGAAGTGCCGACCAAAACAGCTGTGCAACCACCTAAAAGTGATATCACAACATAGAGCCATGCACTCATGAGTGCACCAGTTTGAAAAAGCATGACTGCTTCTGCACCAAATGCAGAAAATGTAGTAAAACCACCAAGAAGCCCCGTGGTTAAGAATAGCTTCAGAACAAGATTATCTGGAGCGAGAAGAGCACAATATTCCATGAATACCCCTATCAAGAGGCAGCCAAGCAGATTAATGCAGAGTGTCGCGATTGGAAAAGAGTGTCCGTAAGGACTTTGAGCGAAGAGCTCAGAGAGGTAGTAACGAGCAGTAGCACCCAACATACCGCCGAGTGCTACTGCTCCGTAGTGATAGATAGCCGCAGGCAATGCGATGGTTACTTTTTGCCCTGGGTTTTCTTGTTAGATTTCTTAAGACGATTTTTAAGTAATTTATCGTCTCTGATCTGTCGCTTCTTTTTTGTCTTTTTACTAAGTGATGCCATAGGGCAAGTAGTATAGCACAGGCGAAGATCTTTTTAAATGGGGCCTTGGGAATGGCAGAGGGGCTCTCTTAGAGCCCCAGAAAAGCCCCCTCTTTCTCTGTAAGGAGGCATTAGATATCGAGATTTTTCACCTTGAGGGCGTTTTCCTCAATAAATTTACGGCGCGGCTCAACCTCATCACCCATCAGTACGGTAAAGATCTGATCGGCTTCAATCGCATCTTCGATACGCACCTGAAGAAACGTTCGGTTCTTTGGATCCATCGTTGTTTCCCAGAGTTGCTCTGGGTTCATTTCCCCAAGACCCTTATACCGAGTGATGCTCCAACCTTTCTTACCACGGTCATCAATTGCCTTGGCGATATCAGTAATCTCCTGGATAGGCGCACTCTCTTTCTTTGTTTCAGCATCAATCAAAACAAACGGTGCTGTACCGATGTGCTTCGTGTGCTCAAAGCTTTTCTGTATTGTTCGAAACTCATCACGAGTCACAAGATTTTTAGAAAGAACGCTCACACGTTTTGAGCCCCGAAGCCGAGAGGTAATGTGTATGCTGTACTCCTCATTACCATCAACCTGTTTTTGCTGCACAATGACTCGAACATCATTGCCTATCTTTTGCTGCAGCGCTGCTTCAAGTGCTTGTGCTTTCTGATTGACCTTTTCATGATCTTTAAAAAGCGCCGACGTCATTGATGCATCTTGCGCCACAAAAAGCACAACGCGAGGATCATACTTTTCATCAGCGAGCGTTTGAATCGGATCATCAATCGTACGAAGCTCAAGGGTTGACGCTTTGAGCGCTTCTCCTTCCGTTACAACACCATCTGCTGAACGAAGTGAGATACCAACGGTTCCGCCACTCACGATTACATCAAGGAGCTCCTGTTCATTTTTAATGTAGCGCTCTTGCTTCCCTTTTTTGATTTTATAAAGTGGAGGTTGCGCTATGTAGAGGTGTCCTCTCGTGATAATTTCATTCATCTGACGATAGAAGAATGTTAAGAGCAGTGTTCGGATGTGACTTCCATCGACATCAGCATCTGTCATGATAACAATCTTGTGATAGCGAAGCTTGTCGACATCAAAATCACTGCTGCCAATACCTGTACCAAGCGCAGTCACCAAGGTGCGAATCTCTTCAAAAGCAAGCATCTTATCGAAGCGAGCTTTTTCAACGTTCAAAATTTTACCCTTGAGTGGCAAGATCGCTTGGTTCTTTTTATCACGTCCCTGCTTTGCAGAGCCTCCCGCTGAATCTCCCTCCACCAGGTAGAGTTCTGCATCTTCGGGGTTTTCATTTTGACAGTCTGCAAGTTTTCCAGGCAGCGATGCGGAATCAAGAGCACCTTTGCGTCGCACAAGTTCGCGTGCTTTCTTGGCTGCTTCACGTGCGCGCGCAGCTTCAAGGCACTTATTGACAATAACTTTACTGACCGCTGGATTCTCTTCAAGGAATTTTCCGAGGCTTTCTCCAACAACCTGCTCGACAAGTCCTTTCACTTCGCTATTGCCAAGCTTTGTTTTGGTTTGCCCTTCAAATTGCGGCTCTGGAATCTTCACACTAATAACACAGGTAAGTCCCTCGCGAGTGTCATCACCCTGAATGCCCTCTTTAAAATTCTTTAAGAGATCATTTTTGTTTGCATAGCTATTTAACGTTCGTGTGAGCGCTGCTTTGAATCCTGCAAGATGTGTGCCGCCCTCAATCGTATTGATATTGTTGGCGTAGGTGAACACGTTTTCTTGATACTCGCGGTTATACTGCAGCGCTACTTCAACTTGAATATTGTCACGCTCACCTCGGAAGTAGATTGGATCAGGATAGAGCGGATTTTTCGCTTTATTAACGTGGCTCACAAAGCTTCGAATTCCACCCTCATAGAAAAACTCAAGATGCTTATCAATGCGCTCATCATGTACTAATATTTTTAAACCAGCATTGAGGAACGCTAATTCTCTGAATCGGTGAACGATTGTCTCAAGGTTGAAAGACTTTGTTTCACGAAAGATGGAATGATCAGGAAAGAAGGTAACTTTGGTTCCCGTTGTTGTTGCATCGCCAATAATTTTGAGTCGATCAACAGGGTCACCTTTTCGGAATTCAATAAAGTGAAGCTTGCCATTCTGTTTTACTTCAACTTTTAAATATTCACTCAGTGCATTCACAACTGAAACACCAACGCCGTGGAGTCCACCTGATACTTTGTATGCA
>JBILLA010000016.1:0-22291 GCA_044376365.1 Bdellovibrionota bacterium
GTAAGCCTAGATATCCCAAGTGATTCTTGGTCAAGAGCTGGCTTTTTAAACTTAGGAAATTGAAATCTCATTCGCAACGATTATAGCAATAAAGCATTTGCTATTCAAAAGACATCGAAATGAGCGATACATAAAAGATTGTGTTTGAGAGTCAGTGCAGACTTTTATTTTGAACAATAGTAGAAAAAATCAATACTTCAATCATCGTCTATTATAGTTTGCGAGCATGTAAAGTTACGCAAGAAGCCTGGCAAGTACGAGTAATCAAGTGCTGCTCCGTTTGAGTGATTTTTTACCAGAATATTCTATATGACTACCGTATCTAAGCTTTAAAACGTTGGTTGTTCGGTAAGTTTGAGTACATGGGATATAGAATTAGTGTTCTGCTATCTGACTGTGCTGTAAGTAAAATCACTCAGCATAAGGAATAATCATAGGTTTGCTGATAGGTGAGCATCGGACTTAATGGTTCGAATGAAGTTCACTAAAGAGAGTGAGGCGCCGTTTAGATTCGTGCATACAGTCCGTTCAGGAACTTTTTAATCGCTGGAGAGTCGCTCATAGATTGATCTTTGAGTTTTTGTGCCAACGCTGCTCGTTGATCATGTCTATTGATATTTGGATTGTAGATAAAGACACTTCTCTCGATATAAATATCGGCTAGATCAGACCAGTCACCCTGATCTGCTCCTTTCTTAACAGCGCCCCAGAAACGGGCTGCTCTTTGTCGTTTTAAAGCTTTGGTTTGTTCTGAATCTTTTTTACCAATCGTGATAGCGAGATTATCACCACGAACATAGGTATCAGTGATGAGCTTTTGGACCAGCAGAGGGAAAGAACTAAAACCTCGGGTATGTTCCTCTTCTTTCGATGTAATTCCGAAGTGTTTATTGACATGCTTTCTTGCTTTCAGAAGCTCAGGCTTGAAGTATTTGAGGAAAAATACTGTGCATGCTTCTGGCTCAAACTTATACGACCCAATTTCAGGATATTTTTTGATTGCTCTTTTGAGGAATGTATCGGCTTTCTCTCCTCGATACCGAGGGTCAGTTGATGCGATGAGGAAGTTTTTGATTGTGGCAGGAATAGGTGGTTTGCCAAAGTTTTTTAAGACTGCATCAATTGACTTTAGTGTAGCAGTTGCTTGAGCTTTTGTTTTGTAGCCAAAATCATACCCACCAACTGTAATACCTGATCTATAGCGAGGCCAGACAATGTTTCCCTCATAGTGTGGACTTGCTTTGTTCGTTGTTCCTTCGAAACGTCTTGTGTCTTTACCAAGAGCAATGAGGGCGGGACTCATTCCTGATTTTTTTGCAATAATAATATCATTGAATGATATGCGCAGTTTTTTCAGCGCTCCTGCAGTACTCAATCCAAGATTACCAGCTGACGAGGCGACAACTGCATGGAATGCAACAGTGCCACTCATTTTAAGTGTACGTTGCCCCTCTTGAATGACTTCAAAGAAATCTTTTACTTTCTGTGAAAAGTTTATCTTCAGCTGGAGCGTTTTTGAATAGTCAGCTCGTGATTCTTTTGCCATTGCTTGGGCACGCTCTGTATTTTCGATTACTTTCTGGTGCGAGCCACCTGTTCCTAGTACGGCGTCTTTAAATCCTGCGGCAAACTTTGCTAACAGCCCTGTGTCTTGCTCCTTGCTTACTTCAGCGGCGTATTGTTTTGCGATCTGTGTTTTCTTTTCTGATGCCTTAAATGGCTTACGATCGTGCGTATCAATTGTAGTTTTAACGCTAGACATGACAGAGGAGAGTGCTACGAGTGCGCCTTTCATATCGCCAGGTTTTACAGGGCGAATCTGTATCTTTGTACTATGGTCATAGGATTTAAATATGGGCTCTTTTTTGATCAGTTCTCGACCGTAGTCTAAGTATCGAATGAACGCTTTGTGCTCTTCTGTAAATTGAGCTTTTTTTGCAAACAGTATTGAAGCTTTTTTTTGTATTGCCTCTAATTTTTTTTCAGTTGCAGCGAGCTGTTTTTGCAGTGTTTCAATATTACTGTTGATAGTTTGGTTAGCATTGATAAGGCTGAAACCAGCTTTCAACTTTTCTTGTTCAGCGATTGCATCTTGAAGTATGTGTACCTGTTTCGTTGCAATTTTTAGCTCCTTACTGACTGGCGCAAGTTCTTTTTCATTAAAATGTTCTGATTGCTTCCGTAAGTGTCCGGCAATTTCACGTTTTAAATGGGTAATTTGATAATCAATTGCACCTGATGCCGTTCGGTATATGCCCTTAGGTTTTTGAGTTTCCGCAGCGTGAGACGCATCTTGTGTTGTTGCGTGTGGGAGTTTTTGAGTTGTTTGATGCGAACGTTGAGCATCTGTGCGTTTCACGGCAGGGAGCTTCTCAGCGCTATGATCCGATGCCGTACTGTGTGGCTTGTTCGGCTTTAGTGATGAATGAGAGGTGAGCTCTACCATGTTGCCAACAATACGATCGCAGTCATAAAGATTAATTGCACCTACAGTATCTGCAGAAAGAAGAGAGATGGTTCAATCAAAATGGCCTGATTTTGAAGTGCTTTTCAATAGCTGTCTGGATATCAGTTTTCCCCCTAGGTAAGAAACTTAGGGCGATTTTGTAGGGGATAGCAGAGCTATGAGAGAGCTTCCCCAGAGGGTTTTTAGGAAGGGAAGGATTTGGGCTTCATGGATTGAAATCGTCGTGAGGATTTTATTGACCAATTGGTGGGGTATAGTTTTTGATTCAATGTCACGACCCAGGGCTGATTCACCAGCGCAGATGAGGAGTTTTATAAGGGCTGCACAGAAAAAGCGATACTCCTGCTCTATAACAGTGAAACTAGTGTTGCTGGCAAGTTGAGTGAGGTCCTTCCAACGATATCGGCGTAGATGATGATTGATTCTATCGTGAGAGTTAAATAAGACAGGTGCGGCGGGTACGCTGATCAGGACGCGACCATTAGATGTGAGCAAAGATGAAGCATGTGCAAGAAATCCAGCATCATCTTCAATATGTTCTAGTACATCAAGAAAAAGAATAAGGTCATATCGCTGTTCAGGCTGAAATTCCAGAAAATCAATATTATGAATAAGGGTATTTTGAGGAGAAGGTGAGTTGTGAAGAATGGCGCCTACCTTTTCAACACCTTCAATGGATCCATATACAGAGAGCGGTTTAAAGAATAGACCATTACCACAGCCAACATCGAGCATGCGGAGTGGTCGTTTCCCTTGACGAAGCCATTCTTGGTGTACCTTGGCACAGATAAGCTGTTCACGAGCTCTCCACCACCAGTGGTTGTGAAAGAGAAACTCGTATTCCGCAATGTATGCTTCATCCATAAGATTGTTATTTTAACTTCGTTACCGTATCGATAACAAAGAGGGGTCGTTTCTTTACTTCTTCAAAAATGAAGCCAATGTAGTTTCCAATCATGCCCAGTGAGAGCAGTTGAATGCCTCCCATAAAGATAATAGTGATGAGCAACGCAGTAAAACCAGTTGGTGAGCTATTCGTCAAAATTTTAACAATGACTGCATACAGAGCAAAGAGGATTGAGCAGGCGAGAGCGGCAATGCCGGTGTACGTACTTATCTGGAGTGGTCGTTTTGTAAATGAACAGATGCCCACAAGAGCAAGAGAACAGAGGCGGCTTAGTGTATACTTGGTGGTCCCGGCATGTCGCGCAGGTCGATGGACTGGATAGCCAGTCTGTTGAAAGCCTATCCAAGCGCGCAACCCTCGATTATAGCGGTGGTATTCTGTGAGTTGGAGAATGGTTGTTGCAACTTTTCTGCTCATGATGCAGAAGTCGCCTGCATGCATTGGAATACTGACGTCAGCAATTTTATGCAGCAGGTGATAGAAAGCTCTGTAGCAAAGGATAAGCAACGGATTGCCATCTCGTGTCTCTCGAATTGCATAGGTAACATCATAGCCGCCTCTGCATGAAGCGAGCATTGCGGGTATATGCTCTGGCTCGTCCTGAAGATCCGCATCCATAATACACACATAGTCTCCGTCAGCATGAGAAAGTGCTGCATGGATTGCAGCTTGATGACCGAAGTTACGAGAGAGTGCAATAATCGTTGCTTGGAAATATTGTGGTCGCTGCTTGGCTAGCTGTTGGGCACTTTGATCCGTACTGCCGTCGTCGACAAAAATGGTCGTTATAGAAACATCAGGGAGTGTCGATGCCATACGATCGATCCTGCTGACAAGCTCATCAAGACCGTCGCGTTCATTGTAAAAAGGTATACAGATAGTGAGTGAAGTTGGATTCGTCATAAGGGGCGAGTTATCAGAGCCATCATATTCCATAGTGGTATGCCGAACAGTGAAAGTGGATAGTAAAAGCTTTCTTCTATATGAAAGTGAGATGAGATGAGGGCTCTATTTTCATCGCATGATTTGGGCCATATGCCCCGATCGTGACGAGCAAGCCAATTGCCAATACCTTCCTCTGGGGTTACGTACATATCTATAAAGATAAAATATCCAGCTGGTTGTAAAAGTCGCGCGATAGCAGCCAGGGTGCGTTTGCAATCATGTTCATCTAGATGATGGAACAGGCTATTACATACAATAAGATCGTAGCCTGGCATCAAGCATTCATCAAGCTGTCGACAATCAATTGCTTGGTAGCGTCCTGGTCGATGATTGCTTGCCCATGAGATGTAACCTTGATCGATATCAGTGCCCGTATAGTCATACTCTTGAAAGAGAAAAGCATTTGTTCCTGGTCCACAGCCAACATCCAGTATCTTTTTGGTGGGCTGCAGATGCTGTGCAAGCCATGGTTGAATTGGGCGAATTTTTTGGCGAATAAATGGATACTGCCAAAGCAGATAGACGCGAGGGTGAGCAAGTAAAGAAATCATTTGAGTGGGTATTTTGAGAAGACTGTATATGCTCCAACACGTTTCATGAAAGGATATCTTGTTTTGAGGATCTGCATATTCCAGCCAGTGACGTGTTTAGAGAACTCAGGGTTTCTATTAATGATAACCGTTGCGAAGGTATCAGGTCTAGCAGCGCTATAAGCGTTTATCTGCTTCGGTTCAAAAAAATCATATGGGCTAGGTTGTTGTACATGGTGCCCAGAAAAAAAATACAGGTGAGGGCTATCTGGCCCTATGAGTACTGCGTCACTGGTAGGGGTATGTTTTAAGCAACGCAGAAGGGTACGAATCGTATAGTAATCTATGTGGAGGACATGAGCGATGCCTCGTGGTGTTTGAAGCATGCGAGCAAAGGGGAATGTATTGTGTATAAGGTAAAAGTACTGGAAGCCGTAGAGTGATAAGAGTATTGCAGCAGTAAATGACCATCGTGTGATGCGCAGGATGCTTTGTGTTCGAAGCAGAACGACACAGAGCATACTAAAAAGGGGGAGGTTATAGGCAAGATATCCTTCGTGCGTAAAGGGAAGCATGCCAAAAGCATGTGCGCAATAAAATAAAGAGACTTGTAAGGTGCTATAATCGATCTTATCGCGATACTGATATGCGAGATAACTCATGAAGAGCAGTGGTAGAATGAGCAGGAATGCAAATGGAGCTTGCCAAGAAGTTACAGCCAAAAGTATCGCCGCAATAATGTATGTTATACGTGCTCTGGTACCTGACTGCATGAGGAAGAAGATCACTGATGATGTGATAAAACAGATCACAAGAGAGAGGGAGTCTGGATGCATTGCTGCAAACGTTAGCCGAGAGCTTGGTTTGATCAGGATGCCGTCCACCAGCTGCTGTATCCCTTTGTGCTTGAGGTAAAAGAGTGCCCAGGGTATGACGATTGAAAGTCCACCAAGGCAATAGGAACAAAACGCTTTATAGCTATCTGTATGGTCAGAGCGTTGCTTAATATACAAGCAACTTAGAGCAAGTAAGCAGGGCAACAGGATAAATAAAATTGCATATGCATGGGTCACCGACAGAGCCAGCGCTGTGAAAAATCCCATAGTGCAAAAAAACAGAAGCTGCCTTCCGATTTTGCCGATAATGCTTTTGGTGACGGGGTAGAGGGAGCACAGCATGAGAGCTCCTGCATATACTGCTGTTATTTTGATCGCGAACGTGATGCCGCAGATGCAGCCCGCAAAGAACATCCAATATGGATTTCTATCACGATGCCATCTCAAAAGAAGCAGAAGCTGTGCAAGGCCACCTAAGGTAATAAACCAAGTGGGCATTGGTACTTGGTAGTAAAAAACAGATTGAAGCGCTGTTGCCATGGTAATAAGCAAGGCCCAACCTTTATCAATGAATTGTGATAAGCAAAGAAACATCAGTACAAGAATCATTGCTGCAACAGGGATCATGATGGCAAAAATCGCTTTCGAACTTATTCCTAACAAAGAAAAAGCTGTAGCGATAATGAGGCTTAAACCGCCTGAGTAGACATCCACATAATCGATATGTGGAATCTTGCCATTCATAACAAGCTGGCCATAGATTCCAAGTAGGCCTATATCATGAGCCCACAGGATGAGTGGCTTATTGTAGTAGACCATAAAGGTGAACGTGGCAAAGCATATAAGCAAGAGGTATCCTGCTGATCTATTTTTAATAGAAGATTGTCGCCACATGGTAAGCTCGTTTTTGTCTCATGGCAGGCGGGGACTGGCAAGATGAGTATCAACAATTCCTAGGGGGCCTGCACGGTAACAATAAGGCTATTTTAGTTTTGATTTAACCACCTAACTATATAATTTTATTGCTGTTTTTTTTATGTCACACGGGCATGTTACAAGACCATATCTTAGTGTAATAGTAGTAAGGTAGTCTTACTCTGGAAATTGACTGTGAACGCTGAGAGATCGATATGAGCATGAAAATTGTAACTGGTAGTAAAGTAGAAGTTAGCAAAATAGGTCCAGCAAATATCAGTGAAGAGGTAGTTTTGCCTGATTTGAATGTTAACGATGCACGAAAAGAAGCTGCCGCTACCCAACCTTCAGCTATTGCTACCCAGCCCTCAGCCGCCACGCAGCCATCTGCTCTTTCAAATGATGCTAAAGCCGCAGCTATTCAACCGCAAAATGTTGAGCGTGCATTAGCTTCCATTCTAAAAGTCGTCGCTCATGTTCCTGATGCTGCCGAATCTATTGCTATTCAAGTTTTAAATCTTGGTCGTGCATTTGATCAAACTCTAACAGTCGTCGATGGTGCCGCTGAAGCGACTAAATACCTGGTCCCAGAAGCAGCTTAAAGTGCTAGACTTGCTACATGAGTGGCAATAAACCTACCCAACCTGGTCCTTTCGATTCTCCCCTCCAGAAAATGGTGGACTTTATGGACTCGCTCCAAGAGCAGATCGAGACGGGCAATTACTCTGATGAACTGAAACATTCTCCTGAAAAAGTAAAAGAGAAGCTCAGAGAAGTACGTGCTGCAATGATTGCAGTCAATGATGCTATCGAGCAGATGGAACGTGATCCTAATGAAGTTGTTCGCCGTGTTACGGATGGGCTTGAGCGTATAGAGATAGACTATCCCCGTGAATCAAAATTTCTAAAGATGCTTGTTGAGCAGAAGCTTGCACCTGAAAGTTTTATCGAAAAAGCTCTTGGTGTTTTCTGTGATGTTTCGGAAGCGCAGCAAGGCCTTGTCGGGCCTCATGCCGCCCTTGCTGCAGTGCAAAACTACATCGAGCTCTTAAAGCTACTTCGTTTCAATGCAACTTTGCGTGCTGAGATGGATCGCCTTGTCCCTGAATCAAAGTAGAGATTAAGGAAGGGTTCGTTTTTTGCCCTGAAATCGCCGCGTAAAACCTAGTTTAAATTACTTAAACTCCGTGCTACACTTTGCGCCACTATGGATGCATACCTCTCTCTTGTTAAAGATGTCCTTGAGCATGGCGGCGCTGATTACAGTGACCCTCGAAAAGATCGTACTGGTGTTGGTACCTATTCAGTATTTGGTCGTCAGCTTCGCTTTAACCTCGAAGATGGCTTTCCTCTGGTGACAACAAAGAAAGTGCACTTACGATCCATTATTCATGAACTCCTTTGGTTCCTCAAAGGTGAAACTAATATCAAGTACCTTCACGAGAACAAGGTTACGATCTGGGATGAGTGGGCTGATCCTGATGGCGAACTTGGAAGCGTTTACGGAAAGCAGTGGCGTTCATGGGAAGGTCCAAGTGGTAAGAAAGTTGATCAGATTAAAAATCTAGTTGAGCAGATTAAGAGTAATCCGATGAGCCGGCGCCTGTTGGTTGTGTCGTATAATCCTGCAGATCTTCCAGAAGTTGCTCCTCCTGCCTGTCACACACTTTTTCAATTTTATATTAAAGATGATCGCATGAGTTTGCAGCTTTACCAACGAAGCGCAGATCTGATGTTGGGGGTGCCATTTAATATCGCGAGCTATAGTTTGTTTCTTATGATGATGGCGCAGGTTACTGGCTATAAGCCTTATGAATTTGTGCATACATTTGGTGATGTGCATATCTATTCAAACCATGTCCTCGGTGCTAAAGAGCAGATAAACCGTGAGCCTCGTCCGCTACCAACGATGAAGCTCAATCCTTCTGTAAAAGATCTTTTTGCTTTTACCTATGATGATTTTACTCTCGAAGGGTATAATCCTCACGAAGCAATCAAGTTTGATATCGCCGTGTAGTCGGTAATGCAGCAAGCATGAAAAAAGTATGTGCTATAGTTGCGATGGACGCAGGGCGAGCAATCGGAAAAGATGGTGACCTGCCGTGGCATCTGCCAGAAGACTTAAAATATTTTTCTGATATGACCCGAGGGCATGCCGTGCTGATGGGTCGTACTACCTGGGATTCGTTGCAGCCCCAATACAAACCACTGCCTAAGCGGCTCAATATTGTCTGTTCTCATCATCCCGAGAAGCTCGATTGCCCGCCATCAGTGATTCGGATCTCAGACCCTGTGCAGGCAATTAAAGATTTTAGGGAAGGACGTCTTGAAACACCGACCGATACGTTGTGGGTTGTTGGTGGTGCAAAAATTTACGCTGCGACGCTCTCAGAGCTTGATGAGCTCTATCTGACTTCGATAGAGAAAACATACGATGGTGATACGTTCTTTCCACCATTTGAGGATCAATTTACCTTAGTTTCTAGTGATCAGCGCGAAGGCTTTGCATTTAATCGTTATCAAAAGCGGGTTTCGTAATACACTGATCTTATAGCGTGCCAGACGGATGGCGCTCTTTCCAGCTTTCTACTGTTTGATAGAGTGCCGGTTTCGATGCGTCCATTAAGCGCTGCAGCTCTTCATCTGAAAGTCGTTCGCCGTCGGTTGCCTTTGAGGCAAGCGTTTCAAGTTCTGGACCACATTCGCCATGAGGTCGAAAACCAAGGAGCCAGTAAAAAAGAGCTCCTGATGATGCCCACTTAAATTGGTGCTGATCAATTTTTATTTCATCAATAGCAATATGTTTTGCTTCGTATGCAGCAAGTACCTTGTGGCATCGAGCAATATAAAGATCTCGGGCAGATACCCCGATTGTTTGATAGCTTTTCGCTGGATCAGCTTTAAATGATATATCGAGAGTCATTTTGCCTTCACGACTAAGGAGTTCATGGGATCCATATGCGATAGGAGTTTTATCGAGCACCAGGATCTCTCGGTGTACGGTTGTGCCACGCTGTGGGATGATTGCATGAGTCAGTGCATGTTGACGAAGGGTGATAGATGCAATTGATGTTTTTGGGATATCAAATACTGCATCAGTTCCTCGTTCATAGATCCTATTCCGAAGAGAGATAAAGAGATCATTTCGTTGCCAAAATTGCAGCAGATCATTGACGGCAATGTTTGCTTGTAATGATGGAGTCGTTGTAACTGTATGCATGAGGTTTAAGGGACACTACTTCAATCCCTGTATTGATTGTCTCACAGGGTCCACAGCTACACGAGTTTTTTTGGAGGCGCCAAAGGGGGATAAGAGGGTATAAATTGGCCCAATAAATTGGCCCAATAAATTGGCCCAGTAGTTGGCCCAGTAGTTGGCCCAGTAGTTGGAAAGGGGAGGGGGGATTCACAGGAAACGCACTCTGAGGGATTCGAACCCCCGACCCTTTGGTTCGAAGCCAAATGCTCTATCCAGCTGAGCTAAGAGTGCACCCCGAGAAGGTACCATAAAAAAATCGTTTTGCGAAGCATACACGCAAGCCCTCAGAAACGAGGCATTGGCAGGGTTATTTTCCTAGTCAACTATAGCAAGATTTTGCACTCCGCCGTAGTATTGAGGGCATGTGTGGAATAGTTGGATATGTTGGCGATAAAAATGCACTGCAAGTAGTTCTTTCGGGGCTGCAGAAACTTGAGTACCGCGGTTATGACTCTGCTGGTGTCGCAATGTCGATTGGGGCTACCGTTGAGGTTCGGCGTGCGGTCGGGAAATTGTCTCAGCTTGAAAGTTCTCTTGAAAAGACACCGCTTAAGGGCGTTCCGCACTTAGGAATTGGTCACACTCGTTGGGCAACGCATGGAAAGCCAACGGAAGACAATGCGCATCCTCATACCGCGGGACGTATTAGTCTGATTCACAACGGGATTATCGAGAATTACTTAGAGCTTAAAAAAGAGCTTATGAGTAAAGGTGCTGTCTTCAAGAGTGAAACTGATACTGAGTGTGCTGCGCACTTGCTTGATCACTATTTAAAAGAGACCACATCGCCATTCGCCGCGCTGCAGGAAACTTGCAAACGAATTCGGGGCAGCTATTCATTCCTTGCAATCGATGCAACAAGTGCTGATAGAATTCTTGTCGCAAAAACTGCAACACCAATTATTATTGGTGTTGGCGAAGGTGAGAATTTTGTCGCAAGTGATATCCCCGCAGTCTTGCCTTACACGCGAAAAGTTATCGTCCTTGAAGATGGCGATATCGCTGAAATCTCAAAAGATCGCATTTATATTGAAAACAATGGCAAGGTTGTCAGCAGAACTCCGCAAACTATTACGTGGGATCCAGTGACTGCCCAAAAGGGTGGGTTTAAGCACTATATGCTCAAAGAGATCCATGATCAGGTATCTGTCTCCGCAGATACATTTCGTGGGCGCGTTGATCGTGAAACTGGCAATGTTGAGCTCAGTGAGATTACTTTTACTGATGCTGAAGTGCAGTCGATTCGACGTATTATTTTTGTTGCGTGTGGTACTGCATGGCATGCAGCGCTGGTTGGGAAATTTTACTTTGAGAAATTTGCAGCACTGCCCTGTGAAGTAGACTATGCGAGTGAATTCCGCTACCGCGATCTTTCTCTTGATAAGCATACGCTTGTGATTGCTGTTTCTCAGTCAGGAGAAACTGCTGATACCTTAGCTGCTATAGATGTTGCACAGCAGCACGGAGCCTCAGTGTTGGCTATTTGTAATGTGCTTGGTTCAACACTTGCACGAAAAGTAAAAAATACAATCTTTACGCACGCGGGTCCTGAAATTAGTGTTGCTTCAACAAAAGCATTTACTACTCAGCTCATTACGCTGCTACTGCTCTCGCTTAAAGTTGGTCTTATTCGTGGCGTGACAAATCTTGAACAATCTAAACATGAAATTGATGCGCTGACGAAACTGCCAACAGCACTTGAAGCTATCTTGAAGCAGAGCAAGCTGCTTGAGAAACTTTCAAAGCTGCACCATCGTGCTCGCGACTTTTTGTTCCTCGGGCGTGGTATCTGTTTTCCTATCGCACTGGAAGGTGCGTTGAAGCTAAAAGAGATCTCATATATTCACGCTGAAGGATATCCTGCTGGTGAAATCAAGCATGGTCCACTTGCATTGATTGACGAGGATATGCCTGTAGTGATGGTTCTGAACCAATCTGCGATTCTTGAAAAGACTGTTTCAAACTTAAAAGAAGTTGAAAGTAGGGGTGCAAAACTTCTTTGTATTACTGATACAACGTTAGCTGAAGGAATGATTAATAATCGAGATGGCCTTGTGACCGTTCCGTTTATTAGCGAAGCGCTTGCTCCTGTGCTTTTAAATATACCGCTTCAGCTTCTTGCATACTTTGTTGCTGTACATAATGGTACTGATGTTGATCTGCCAAGAAATCTTGCGAAGAGTGTTACTGTTGAGTAAGACAGCGCAGCGTATTGTTTATCCTTGATAGATATTCTTAAGCTCTGAAAATTAGCTGTCAGGCCGTCATTCGCGCATCAATTAGTACTCAAGCCGAAAGCAGAAACCCTAGGGCAGAGTCGAAAAATTAAAATCGCTCAGATTTTTTATGCATGCTCTTAGTTTTCAATTCAGATAATCCGATCCGAATATAGATCCCCTCACTTTTCCCCTAAAAAAAGAGCTTGGAGCAGATCATAAAGTGGTATAAAATGGCATGAAAGGGCATGAACGATACAAAAACCGCTAAAACTGATGTAAATCAAGAGGTTAAGCCAACCTTTCGCGGTCATTTTTCCCATAATTTAGATCTAAAAGGGCGGGTGAGTCTGCCAGCTGAGTTTAGAAAAGTGCTTGAGGACTCGAAATCAACCAGCGTTGTGCTGACAAACTATATATCAGATGGTTCGCGGTGCCTTGAGGGTTTTACAACGGCAGAGTGGAGTCATTTTGAGTGTCGACTTCGTGAGAAAAGCCGCTTCTCAGCAAAGCTACAGAAGCTTGAGAACTTCTATCTTTCTCGTGCGTCAGAGTGTCCAGTTGATGGAAGTGGACGAATTATCATCCCTCAGTACTTGCGCACATATGCCAGTATTGATCGAGAAGCAACCTTTACTTCCTCTATTCATGGGTTTCGAATTTGGGATACCCGCGTTTGGAATCATATCTTTAGCGAAGCAGAGAGTGCGCTGCTGCAAAACCCTGATCTTTTTTCGGATGTTGATTTATGAACCAGCCATCCGATACATCAATTCATTATTCGGTGCTTAAGGATGAAGTTATCGAACAGCTTGCTCGCTGTCGGCAGGGCACGGATGCCCATGACTGCCGTTTTCTTGATTGTACCCTTGGTGGTGCTGGGCATACAGAAGCACTGTTAGAAGCCATGCCGGACTGCACTGTGATCGCATGTGATCGCGATCAGCGCGCGATTGATCGTGCGACGAAAAAACTTGCTGCTCAATTTCCTCATGAACGATGGCAGCTTATTCATACTCCTTTCTCTGAGGTCGAGCAGCACCTTTCACCTGAGCAACGTTCATTTGATGGGATGCTTGTTGATCTAGGGCTCTCTACGGATCAGTTGAAAGAGTCTCGTGGATTTTCTTTTCGTGATGAAGAAAGCCTTGATATGCGCATGGACGAGTCTGCATCGTTGACTGCTGCTACGGTTGTGAATGAATACAGTGAGAAAGACTTAGTTCGTGTCCTTAAGCGAGGCGGTGCCGATAAAGAAGCCTATGCCGCAGTGAAAGCCATTGTCGAGCATCGTCCCTTTAGCAGCACTGCTGCATTGAGCACAGTGGTGAGCAACGCGCTGCAGTGGCTTGAGCGTAAAAAACAGCAGAAACGTGGCGACCACTATGTCAAAACCAACCCTGCCACGGTGGTGCTGCAAGCTATTCGTATTGAAGTGAACAAGGAGTTCGAAGAGATCGATGCCATGTTGGATGCAGCGCCGCGTCTGGTAAAGAACGGCGGAAGACTTGGTGTGATTACGTTTCACTCCCTTGAGGATAAGTTAGTAACGAAGCGAATGCGTGCATGGGCGCAGGGTAATACTGCTCCTGCGTACCTTGGGATTATTGATCGTGGTTCTAAGGGCAAGTTCATTACGAGCCAGCCTATTGTTCCTTCAGAGCAAGAGATCGCATGCAATCCAGCCTCGCGCAGTGCACGTTTAAGAGTTTTTGAGTTTATATCGTAAAAGGATTCGATTATGGCTATCGCACTTGATTATCAAACTGTGTATGTCCGACGTAAAACAGTTAATCTTCCTGCGTCGTGGCACGTTGTTGCAGGTGTATTTCTGTTTATTGCTCTTGTTGCGAAGGTTTGGATAACAATAGAGTGTACTGAGCAAGGGTATAAACTTGCTCGAGCACGTCAAGAAGCAGTGCAGCTTGATATGGAACGCCGAGAGTTAGAATTACACTATTCAGTTTTGCTCAAACCAGATAACTTGGTGATGCGTGCGCATAAGCAGCTTGGGTTGCAACCACTCAACCCAGCACAGGCAAAAAGGATTTATACACGATGAGATCTGGACGTTCAGATAGTCAGCAATTTCCCCTTAATTTTTCTCGAACGAGTGGGACTGAGTCCCCCTCTGTCCTGCCACCACGATCCCGACGGATTCGCACCGCAGCTCTTGGCATCGTTGCCATTGCATGGGTCACCGCAATTGGAGCACGTCTTTATTATTTACAGATAGCAGATCATTCACGATGGCAGTCTTGGGCTATGAAGCAGCATGTTGCTGATGTCGAGCTTGCATCAGAGCGTGGACCTATCTTAGATCGCAGTGGAAAACTGATGGCAGTCTCTGTTCCTGCAGGGTCTGTCTATATTCGTCCTAAACAGATTAAAGATCGTGAAGCGACTGCGTTACAGCTTGCTGCAGTTCTTGAAATGGATAAGCGCGATATCTTAAAGAAGATGGATGAAAAGTCTCCGTTCGTTTGGATACGTCGGCAACTTCCCCGTGCAATTGCTGATAAAGTTGCGCATTTGAAATTAAGTGGCGTGAACTATGTCCTTGAGGCAAAGCGTTTCTATCCTTTTAGTCAGGCTGCAAGTACTCTCATTGGTAAAGCAGGAGTTGATGGTACTGGGCTCTCTGGTATTGAAAAGATCTATGAGAAAGAGCTTCATGAACAGAATAAAAAACAACGAGTCGTGCGTGACGCTTATGGAAATCCTATTCATTTAACTGCATTCGGTGCAGATGATGCCGAGCTTCCAAAGGGTGCCTCCCTGAAGCTCACCCTTGATACTGATATCCAACAGATAGTTGATGAGGAAGTCGAGCTTGGTGAAGCAAATGCTCATGCGAAATCAGTTTCAGCCGTGATGATAGACGCAGACAGTGGCGAGATTCTAGCGATGAGTCAGTCGGGAAGCCCAAACTTTAATCTTGCTGGCACTGGGTCGAAAGAAGAGACAAAAAATGCTCTTGTGGAAGCAGTCTTTGAACCAGGCTCTATTTTTAAGCCACTCGTTGCTGCTGCTGCAGTCGAAGAGGGGCTCTTTAAAGAAACAGATATTATCAATTGTGAGAATGGTAAGTATCCTTTTATGAAGCATGTCATTAAAGACGTGCACCCTAGTGGAGCAATTCCATTCTTTGATGTGATTGTTCGTTCTTCAAACATCGGGATGACAAAAATAGGTATTCGCCTTGGCAAAGAGCGACTCTATGATTGGATTCGACGTTTTGGTTTTGGGTATAATACAAAGCTTGGGCTCCCTGGTGAGACAGCAGGCATACTGCGTCATGTGAACTCTTGGAGCGGTGTCGATGTTGCAACCCACTCTTTCGGTCAGGGCGTTGCGGTTACGCCACTCCAAATTGTGCGTGCTGTAGCAGCAGTTGCGAATGGTGGCAAACTTCCAACATTAAAGCTCTTGGCTGATCAGCAAACTCCAGAACCACTTCGTATTATTAGTGAAAAGACAGCGGGTATCGTGCAAGAGATGATGTACGGTGTTGTCGAAGATGAACATGGTACTGGTGGTAAAGCAGAGATTGAGGGCCTTCGTGTTGGTGGAAAAACAGGAACAGCACAGAAAGCTCGTGCGGATGGAAAGGGGTACGCTGCTGGAAGCTACGTAGCATCTTTTGTCGGGTTTGCGGACATGGCTGGGCTTGGTGTGAAGAAGAAGCTTGTGCTTTTAGTCACCGTTGATGAAGCTCGAACGACTTCTATTTATGGCGGTACCCTTGCAGCTCCTGTATTTAAAAGGGTCATCCAGCGAACTGCACATATGATGGTCACTCGAGCATCGTTGGGCCAAGATGCGCCAACAGTGCCAGTGCATCCTTACATTGAGGCAAAGGTTGCTCCTAAAGATATGCCCTCATTAATACGCTCGTAGTATAATCGAGTCATGAGCTGAAACTGCCTCCTTCGATATGGTACAGGAGGCGTTCGTCACGCTATACTCTGGCTCGGATGATTCAAGCTCTCCTTTCTCATATCACTGTTGCAGTGCAGGGGACGATACCCTCGGTATGCCAGCACCTCACTGCTGATTCTCGTGATGTACAAAATGCAAGCTGCTTTGTTGCAATCGCAGGAACTAAGCTCAATGGCGCGCAATTTATCGATGATGCCTGTGAGCGTGGCGCTGCAGTTATTGTTGCTGAACAGCCAGCCCCACCATCAATACCAGCATCTGTTTGCTTTATACAGGTGACCGATGCTCGTGAAGCACTGAGTCTGTTAGCTGCTGCCATCACTGGTAATCCTAGTGAGCAACTGTCAGTCATTGCGGTGACAGGTACCAATGGAAAAACAACGACGCACTGGATGGTTGCTGATCTTTTATCGAAGCTTGGAAAAAAATGTGGACGTGTCGGCACCCTTGGACTTGCAGGCAGTCGCACATCGGATCGAGAGTCGTTAACAACGCCTGACCCAATTGTGCTGCACTCTTTTTTTCGAGATCTGATTGATAATGGCAATACGTGTGTTGCGATGGAGGTGTCTTCACATGCACTTGATCAAAAACGTGTGTCATCAGTGCGTTTTGATATAGGTATTTTTTCAAATTTGACCCGCGACCACCTCGATTATCATGGCACGATGGAGCGATATGCTGAGGCAAAGCAGCAACTCTTCAAACTTGTTGGAGCTGCTGCGGGAAAAAAACTTGCGATTATTAACCTTGATAGTGCGTGGGGAGAGCAGTTTGCCTGTGTCGCTAAAGAGCATGGATGTCGCGTGTATGGCTATGCTCAAAAGGATTCAGTGTTGTCTGCTGTATGCAGCGAGGTCACTGATGAACTATTTCGCTACACGATCATTGAATCTGCAATTACAGGTACAACATTTCTCTGTGAGGGTTTTTCGGTGCCGTTCCATAGTCCCTACATTGGGTCTTATAATGTAGAAAATCTTTTCAGTGCTATTCTGGCAGTGCGAAGTTATGGGTTCTCCTTTGAAGCGATAGCAGCAGTTGTGCCCTCAATGCAGCAAGTGCCAGGAAGGCTTGAGCGAGTGTTTGTCGAAGCAACCCATACAGAAGGGCCATGGGCCTATGTTGATTATGCGCATACTCCCGATGCACTTGAAAAAGCACTTGCAGCATTAAAGCCCTTTGCTCAGCAAAAGCTTATAGCAGTGTTCGGTTGCGGTGGTGATCGTGATGCTGGCAAGCGTCCATTGATGTTTGATGCGGCAGCATCTGGTGCAACTGATGTCGTAGTGACTTCTGATAATCCACGAACTGAGGATCCTGCAGCGATACTTGCCGATATTCTGACCGGGGGTCGTTGCGCAACGCTTGTAGAAGAGCAGCGTGCTGAAGCGATTCGAAAGACATTAGCGTTTGCAAAGCCTGGTGATATTATTTTAATTGCTGGTAAGGGACACGAAGCGTACCAGATTATCGGTACCGAAAAGCGGTACTTTTCAGATCAAGATGAAGTAAGGAGGTATTACCAATGATGAGACTGTCAAAAGATGACATTGCAACGATAGTATCAGGAAAGTGCGTGCCTGCCTCAGAGCGGATCAGTGTGCAGGGTGTTGAATATGATTCAAGGCTTATTAAAGGTGGTGAGCTGTTTGTTGCGCTTAAAGGCGAACAGGAGCATGGACACAGCTATGTTCCCATGGCGTATGAACGGGGAGCAGGGCTCCTTTTAGTAGAAGATGAATCGTTTCTTTCAAGTGATTATAAAGAGCGAGTGATTGTTGTTCCTGATACTTTGAAAGCATTCTGGAAACTGGCAGAGCACTGGCGATTGCTGTTAAAGCTTCCCACCATTGCAGTAACGGGGTCAGTGGGCAAAACAACCACCAAAGAGATCCTTGCTTCAATTCTTGTACAGAAAGGAGCAGGAAATTACGCACAAAAATCATTTAATAATCATGTTGGTGTGCCCTATACACTGCTTAAAGCTTCACCGCAGCATCAGTGGCAGGTGATCGAAATTGGTATGAATCGCCCTGGTGAGATTGCAGCGCTTAGTCAGATTACGCACCCTGATGTCACCATTGTTACTGAAGTAGCTGCAGCTCATATTGGAGCGTTTGAAAATTTAGAAGGTATCGGCCAAGAGAAACTTTCAATAGTTACAGGCTCTGTTCATGGTGCTCCATGTATTGTGCAGGGTGATAACCCCGTCATCCTTAAGCTGATGGAAGAAAAAAAACTTACAGAGTCATACCAGATGATTCGTGTTGGTGAGGGGAAGCATAATGACTATCTTTTGCATGATGTTACATTGCATGGCATTGATTCATTTCGCTTTACAGTGACAGCAAGAGGTAAGCCATGGCAGCTCGAAGCTTCGTTGCATGTGCCTGGAGTGCATAATGCCAAAAACGCTGCTATCGCTGCTGTTGCTGCGCAGACACTTCTGCCTGAACTGACAACAGAGATGATTGCAACAGGTCTTGAGCGCTTTATTGCACCACTGATGCGCTCAAATTTAAAAGAGATACCTGGTCCTGGTGCTCGGATGATGCTTGATGATTCGTACAACGCAAATCCTGCGTCGATGCAAGCCATGATTGCTATTGCAGCAGAAACGAAGCGTCAAGGAAAACAGATAGGGCTCATTGTGGGTGATATGCTCGAGCTTGGTCATTTTAGTGAACAGTACCACCAAGAGCTTGGCAAGCAGATCCAGGAGCTCGCCCCAGCTTTTGCGTTTCTTGTGGGCCCTTCAAGTGGGATTGTCCAGCAGGCCATCGGAACTGCCATAAAAACCGCTATTTTTAGCACTCCTGAAGAAGCTGGAAACGCAGCTACTCGTGAGGCCTTTGATATGGTATTTATTAAGGCATCGCGCGGAATCGGTTTAGACCGCGCAGCTACGACCATATTAACTCATGCTGTATCATCTGTTCTCAAGCCTTCGTGAACATGTAAGTGTTCTCAATCTGTTTAAGTACATCACCTTTCGGGCGATGCTTGCCTTCGTGCTGACTTTTGTCATGACTGTTGTTGTCATGCCGATCTTTATCCGTAAGTTAAAGAGCCTCGGTGTTGGAGGGCAGCCAATCCGTGATGATGGTCCAAAGGATCACTTCTCTAAAAAGGGGACCCCAACTATGGGTGGGCTTGTCGTCGTGGGTGCTGTGTTGCTTTCAAGTGTCTTGCTCTGTGATTTAACAAGCTTGCATGTGTGGCTTACCCTTTTTGTTATGACAGGTTTCTGTGCGATTGGTTTCCTTGATGATTGGAAGAAAGTCACCAAGCAAAGCGCTGATGGTTTAACAGAACGTCAAAAACTTTTTTTACAGATTGGTATCGCGGGTATTGTGTCTACTGTGCTTCTCGTATCAGGTTTCTCTAGCCAATTAGAAGTACCATTTTTGAAAGAGTATATCATTTCGCTCTCTTTACTCTTTATACCGTTTGCCTCATTGGTTGTTGTTGGTACTTCCAACGCAGTGAATCTGACCGATGGCCTTGATGGTTTGGCAATTGGGCCTGTTATGACAGTCGCTGCGACGTACGGATTGTTCGCCTATGTTGGTGGTCATAAGCAGATTGCTGACTATCTTGGTGTGTATCATGTGAGTGGTGCTGGTGAGTTGAGTGTTATCCTTGCAGCAATAGTAGCTGGGGGCCTCGCATTTCTTTGGTTTAACTGCTCTCCTGCTCAGATATTTATGGGTGATACGGGGGCGCTAGCCCTTGGTGCAACGCTTGGGTTTGTCGCTGTCGTAACCAAGCACGAACTTGTGCTTATCATTGCAGGTGGGGTGTTTGTTGTTGAGACGCTGTCAGTAATAATTCAACGCTACTATTATAAAGCCACAAAGAAACGGATCTTTCGGATGGCACCGATTCATCATCATTTCGAGCTGCTTGGTTGGCCCGAGCAAAAAGTAGTAGTCCGTTTTTGGATTATCTCTATTTTCCTAGCACTCTTAACGTTAACGACACTAAAAATTAGGTAACAATTCTGTCGCTTCGATGAAAAATCCTGCCTTTATCAATACACTCCATACAGCAAAGACAGCGGTGATTCTTGGGCTGGGAACGACTGGTCTTGCAAGTGCTCGATTCTTTCTTAGTCAGCAGAAAACCGTCATTATTATTGAGAAGCAATCGCGAGAGCAGTTCATGCTTAAAGCTTCGAATGCTAAAATGGTACGTGATCTTGAAAAAGCAGGTGCCCAGCTTTCGTTTATGGACCTGATCCCTGATGGCATACTTAAGCTTGATCCAAAACAGGTTCTTGTCGTTATTAGTCCAGGAATTCCCCTTGGGACGAAAGTTGCTAAAACTTTTAAAGAAAAGCAGTTTGCCATTATTGGAGAGCTTGAGCTTGGCCTTGGCTTAACAGATATTCCGCAGATAATGGTCACTGGATCGAACGGAAAAAGTACCTGTGTGTCTTTGATCGATGCTATGTTTCAAGCTGCTGGTTCCGAACCATTTCTATGCGGCAATATCGGCAATCCTGTTCTTAATCTTCTTGATGAGAGTGCACGTACAACTCCACCTGACCTGTTAGTTGTTGAAGCTTCAAGCTATCAACTAGAAGCAGCTACAACGATTCGACCAGAGGTTGCGGTCCTTTTGAATCTTTCTGAGAACCATCTCGAACGTCACGGAACAATGGAGAAATACCTCCAGGCAAAAGCTCGTATTGCGACGCAACAAACACAAAGTGAAGTAGCAATACTCAACGCAGATGACCCGTTGATTAGCTCACTTGCATCTTCTCTTGGGAGCACCCTTGCATACTTTGGTAAGCAAGTTCCTCAAACTCATGCAGCAACTGCGCTTATTGAGTATGAACCACTGCACGGCATTGATCGTATAACACTACGCCATACATCATGGGGAACGCATGTCTTTGAATGTGCTCAGACAAAGCTTGTGGGCGAACATGCTCGTTACAATATTGCTGCTGCCAGTTTAGCAGTGCTGCTCTTGCCCGGTGATGTATCTAGTAGAGTAGAGGCAATTCGCAAAGTTATCGCTGAATTTACTGGGCTGGATCACCGATTACAGCCTGTTCCAACGCAGTCAGGAA
Source organism: Bdellovibrionota bacterium (assembly GCA_044376365.1). Lineage (GTDB taxonomy): Bacteria > Bdellovibrionota_C > UBA2361 > UBA2361 > JBIKWN01 > JBIKWN01. Next base: position 21,104 of record JBILLA010000016.1, read on the forward strand.
CGGTTGCAATTAACGATTCGAAATCGACAACAGTTGCATCTGCCGTCGCTGCGCTTCGTTCTGTGGTCAAAGCATATCCGCACCGACCAATACGTCTGATGGTTGGTGGAAAAGTAAAACTTGGGAGCTGGAAGCCCCTTGCTGATGAGATTTTATCGTACGGTGATCTTGTACACGTGATCTGTTTTGGAGGTGATGGTCTCTTTATTCAGCAAGAATTGCAGCAGTTTGGTGTTCAAGCGTATCTTGCAAAAAATGTTGCAATCGCTACCACCTATGCATGCGATTGGATTCGACAACAAGAGGTGCTTTTATTCTCTCCAGGGTGTGCAAGCTTCGATGAGTTCTCAAACTTTGAAGAGCGCGGTCGGTTTTTTGCATCCGTTGTCGGGCTGCGCTAGGCGCGCAAACGAATAATAATGGGTAGCGTCAGTGTTTGTTTGTATGGTTTCATAGTGTGTCTATGGCTCGTGCAATTCAAGACTCTCTGTTCACCTACGGCGTTAAGAAAGCAGCTCCTCAGAAACACTTTGGGCTTGCCGCTACAGAACCAGTCCTGCTATTCCTTGCTATTCTACTTATCTCGTTTAGCCTTGTGATGGTATACTCTACCACTGGCGTCGTTGCTCAAGAGAAATTCGGGGATCCTTATTTTTATGTGAAGCGTCAGGCAGTCTCTGCGCTGTTGGGATTCTTTTTCTTATTTGTCTTATCCCGAATCCCTATGGAGCGTATCCAAAAAGTAACGCCCTATCTGTATGTCACCTGTTTATCGTTGTTATTGGTAACCTACTTGCCAGGCATCGGAGACCGTGCTGGCGGAGCGCAGCGGTGGATTAACCTTGGCATTATTCGTTTTCAACCAGGTGAGTTCGTTAAACTGACCTTTATTGTATACCTCGCAGGCTACCTTGCACGCCATGAAGAATCACTTTCAGGTTTTGTAACCGGTATCTTAAAGCCGTTTATGCTCGTTGGTGGAGTCTGTGCGCTCTTTTTAAAACAGCCAGATTTTGGAAGCTCTGCGATTCTTTGTCTTATTACATTAGTCATGATTGGTACCTCTGGTGCAAAGATTAAGCATCTTGCTCTTATGGGTCTATCGTTCCTGATCCCTGCGATTTTTCTTATCCTGTTCTCGCCGTATCGTATGAAGCGAGTGACAAGCTTCCTACAGCCATGGGCTGA